>JAFYAI010000155.1 GCA_017540815.1 Spirochaetales bacterium | reverse complement strand
GTCCGAGTTACTGCCGCTACTGCACTCGCAAATGGAACTGGACAGATAATTTTACTATTAGTAAGGAAGAAATCGATCAGGCTGCAGCATTCTTACGGACACAGCCGCAGATCCGCGAAGTTATAATCTCCGGCGGTGAGCCGCTGCTGCTGCCTGTGCAAACGCTTGATTATATGCTTGCCGCATTCTCTCGGATAGACTATATAGAAAATATCCGCATTGCCAGCCGCAGTCTCACATTCTGTCCGCAGCTCATCACTGCCGACAAAACCAATATAATGAAGAAATACAAACCGCTGTGGATGATCACGCATTTCAACCATCCAGACGAGTTTACAGGCATAGCAGATGAGAAAATCGAAATGCTGCAGGAAGTTCATGTTGCACTTGCTAATCAGAGTGTGCTGCTCCGCGGTGTCAATGACGACATACAGACTATGAAAACGCTGCTGACTCGGCTGGAGACATTCCGCATTAAGCCGTATTATCTGTTTCAGTGCGATCTCGTGGACGGCACTAACCATTTCAGATGCGATTATCAATGCGGAATGAAGATTATCGACTCATTGCAGGGCGACATTGGCGGATTGTGCCTGCCGACATTCGTGATAGACTTGCCGGACGGCGGTAAAGTGCCGATGGTTGCTAACCACATTCTGACTGAGAATGATGAAACAGTCACATTCCGCAACTACGAAGGGCGAGCGAAGGTCTATCCCAAAATCAAAACGGAGTAAAAATGTCTTTATTCAGCCGCAATACAGATAAAAACAAACAGAATACTCTATCGCTTATCGAAATGATGACAGCCAAGATCGAGCAGTCACCCGATAATCCGGCTCTGATATTCCAGCGAGCCAAACTCTATCTGAAGATTCAAGAGCCGGAGTCAGCACTGAATGACTGCATCGCCGCCGCACGTCTCGACAAGCGTTATATTAAGAAAGGCAAACTCCTCTGCGGCAGGTATCACCCCATTCTCTGCGAAAAATTCATGAGTGCGGTATTCTATGTGATAAACACAGATCAGCCAAAACCATTTATAAGGAAAAAAGAATGAAGAAACTGCTTTTGATTATCGCGATAAATTTTGTTTGTGTAATAGTATTCGCACAAACCAAATTTATCGACATATACTTCCACTACACCACCGAAATTTCTGACAAAGATGTCCGAACACTCGTCACCGAATATCAGACCAAAATAAAAACTGTCAAGCCATTCAGCGAGTACTCAGACAGGATACGGCTGCTCGGCAAGAAACTAAGCCGCACAATTGTGTCAGTCGATAAATACGATCAGCCGATCTATAATCAGGCTGACATTCGGAGCAACCATCCTATCGGATCAAGTCTCGATATATACATTATCACCGCTGCACCGCTCTACGCCAAAGGCGGACGAGCCGCCGGACTGCCTGTCATATTTGCCGGCAGCGACATCACAGCTGCGGAACTGCTGCACGAAACTTGCCATGCCATTGCCAACCTCGGCGATGAATATGACACAGGCATTGATATGACATTCTCGGAACGATATGTATCTAAATACCCCAACCTGACGCTCGCCTACCCTGTGCCGGAATGGGAGCAGATCAAAAAATCATCAGGTGATGAAAAAATCGGCTACTACCCCGGCGGATTGGGCAGTCCGACCGGTATATATCATTCTTACCCGACATGCCTGATGCGTGATGTCAGCGAACCGCTGTGCCCTGTATGCCAATACTATGTTAGAGAATCTCTGAAAAAAATATTATCTGCCGACAATGATAAAAATTTTTGAAATTAAGCAAAGTCTGCCGAAAACAGTCTCTGTTTAATTTCAAAAATTTTAAATTTTATAGTGACTTTTTGCAAAATATGGTGTATATTAATATTATAAATGGAGAGATCGACGGAGGTAAAGTTGTCTGCCGAGAAAAAAAGCAAAAAAGCGATACGGATCGTAATATTATTATCGCTCATCATTATAGCCGCTGCTGCATTTATGATATTCGTCACAGTTACCAATAATCAAAAATCAGAAAAAATCACGACATGCCGCATCGAGAAGCGTGACCTGCAGGTCCTTATCTCGTCTACCGGCACGCTGAATGCTAAAGGAGCAGTTGAGATCGGCACTCAGGTATCGGGAACTATCTCGAAAGTGTTCTTCAACTACAATGACACTGTTAAGAAAGGCGACCTGCTCGCCCTGCTCGACACGAAACTGCTGGAGATCGCCGTCAAACAGGCCGAAGCGGATCTGCTCAAAGTCAAAGCTCAGTATGATCTGAACAAACTCGACCATCAGAATAAGAGCAATCTCGCCAAGAATAATCTCATCTCTAATTATGAGTTTGAGCAGTCCAAAGTGACGGTTGCTTCGACTTATGCACAATTGTTATCAGCCGAAGCTAATCTTGACAAAGCTAAGACTAATCTCGGTTATGCGTATATCCGTTCTCCGATCGACGGGACGATACTTGACATCGCTGTCGAGGAAGGTCAGACTGTATCGGCAAGTACTTCCGCTCCGACTCTGTTTCTGCTGGCGGAGAGTCTGGACAAGATGGAGATCCACGCATCTGTCGATGAGTCTGACATCGGGCAGATTCGCAAAGGTCAGAATGTGATATTCACGATAGAGTCTGATAATACGAAGAAATTCAACGGCGTTGTGCGGGAAGTGCGTCTCAAGCCGACTACTACATCCAATGTCGTCAATTATACTGTGATTATCGACGCTGATAACCGCAATGACATACTCCTGCCTGGGATGACAGCGACGATCGACTTCATCGTGCAGGAAGAAAAAGGAGTCTATGCCATCGCAAACAGTGCACTGCGAGTGCAGCCACCGGCCTCAGTGCTCAAAGCCATGCAGAAGAAAGGCCCACCTCAGCCACCGCAGGGCGATCATCCGGACAGACCTCATCACGGCGATGCGACAGGCGACAGACAGGACTCATCTCATTCTGCACAGAATGGCGATCAAGTCAAACAAAGCGATATACCGCAGCAGACATTCTCACAAACCGGCAAGAGCGGCAAAGGCAAAAACAAAGACCGCAAAAAACCGTCAATAATATGGAAGAAAGTCAGTGAGACCGAGTATGTGCCGGTTCCGGTAAAGACCGGTATTACAGACGGAGTGTACACTCAGCTGCTGCGTTTGCACGATGAAGATATAGATGCAGAATACATCGCCAATGTAGTGACTTCTGGAGGCAAAACCAAGAGTAATGCCAAATCAGGACAGCGGCAGAATATGCAGTTCCAAAGCGGCGGCATGGGACGACCAATGATGCGTTAATAAGATTTATGGAAAATAACGAAGTAATAATTGAACTCAAAGACATTCGCAAGACTTATGACCTCGGCGGAGAGATAGTCCACGCATTAAACGGGGTTAGTCTCACTATCCACCGCGGGGAGTTCGTCGCTATAATGGGTGCATCCGGTTCCGGCAAATCAACAATGATGAATATGCTCGGCTGCCTTGACAAGCCGACAAGCGGAGATTACATTTTTGAAGGCGAGCATATCGCCAATCTTACAAAAGACCAATATGCCGACTTCCGCAACCGCAAGATTGGTTTCGTATTTCAGGGGTTCAATCTTTTGCCCAGAACCACAGCTATCGACAATGTTATAGTCCCTCTCTACTATAACCGCACAGGCACTAAGAAAAAGTCAGACTTCTATGCGAAAGCCAGAGTTTTGCTTGAAAAAGTCGGACTCGGCAAGCGAATGAACCATGTACCGTCTAAACTCTCCGGCGGTCAGCAGCAGCGAGTCGCCATAGCCAGAGCATTGGTCAATGATCCGCAGATAATATTTGCAGACGAACCGACCGGTAACCTCGACACAAAGACTTCGATAGAAGTTATGGCACTCTTCCAGGAACTTAACGACAGCGGCATTACGATTATCCTCGTCACTCACGAGCCTGACATCGCAGAATACTGCACCCGCATCGTAGTTATGCGTGACGGCAATATTATAGAAGATAAACCTGTTGAGAACAGAAGAGTGGCGAAAGATGAGATAAAGTAGAAAATGAGATTTTGCTTTGCAAAATCTGTGTGTTTTTATCATCATAAAATTTGACAAATATCACTAAATTTTGTATAATCGGCACATCAGTTGGATTTATGTTCGACTGAGCATTACAATAGCCGAATCAGGTAAAATGATCCGGATTAAGGAGTTTAAGATGAGCCGAGTGTATAATTTTAGTGCAGGACCGAGTTGTCTGCCGGAAGAAGTTCTGAAAGCATGTGCAGCCGAGATGATGGATTGTAACGGCACGGGACAGAGTGTCATGGAGATGAGCCATCGATCTAAGGCTTTTGAGCCGATCATTGAGAATACTGAGAAACTTGTCCGCGAGTTAATGAATGTTCCTGACAATTACAAAGTTTTGTTTCTGCAGGGCGGAGCATCCACTCAGTTCGCTATGATTCCGTTAAATCTTGGTCTGAAATACAAAAAAGCCGCTTACATCAAGACAGGTGTATGGGCTAAGAAAGCCGAAGCTGAAGCTAAGAAATTGGGTATCGCAGTTGATACACTCGCTTCTTCAGAGGATAAGGGGTTCAACTACATTCCGCGAGTTGAGAAAGTCACAGGTGACTATGATTATGTGCATATCACATTCAACAATACTATAATGGGAACACACTATGAGTATATCCCTGACACAGGCAACATTCCGCTGGTTGCTGATATTTCATCATGTATCCTCAGTGAGCCGCTTGATGTAACGAAATTCGGTTTGCTGTATGCCGGTGCACAGAAAAATCTCGCACCTGCCGGTGTAACTCTCGTTATCATCCGAGAGGATCTCATTACCGAGAATCCGCTGCCGGGGACTCCGACAATGCTTACATACAAGACACATTCTGACAACGGATCTATGTTCAATACTCCTCCGTGCTATACTATATATGTAATGGGTAAAGTGCTGCAGTGGATCAAGGATAACGGCGGTGCAGAAGGCATGAAGAAGCGAAACTATGAGAAAGCTGAGATGCTCTACGGTTATCTCGATAACAATGATTTCTATCACGCTACTGCTCAGAAAGGCAGCCGCTCTATCATGAATGTTCCGTTCCTGACAAAGTATTCTACAGGAGCAACAGATGATGCAAGCGTTGCCAAAGAGAAAGAAATCAATGATAAATTCGTTAAAGAAGCAACTGCTGCAGGTCTTGTCAATCTGAAGGGGCATAGACTTGTCGGAGGCATGAGAGCATCTATATACAATGCAATGAGTCTTGACGGCGTTAAGGCTCTTATCGCATTTATGAAGAAGTTTGCGGAAGAAAACAAATAAATTTTGATAAAAAAACGGCATTTTTAACAATGCCGTTTTTTAACAAATTGAATACAACTCGGAGTGAATAAAAATGAGTCAAGATCTAAATGAACAGGCACAAGAACTGAATGACATAATCAATCGTGTGTCGCCTAATATTTTTTCATTATTATCAGAAAAAGGCAAAAATATCTACTTCCCCAAAAAAGGCATCCTGTCTCAGGGCAAAGAAGCCGCAAAAATGGGCATCAATGCAACAGTAGGTCAGGCATTTGAGGATGACGGCACTCCGATGTTTATCAAATCCATACAGGAAGAGATTAGCCTGCCGCCGAAAGAAGTGTTTACCTACTCGCCGAGTTACGGACGAGCCGACTTGCGTCAGAAGTGGCAGGAGCTGCTTCGTACCAAAAATCCGACTCTTGCCAATAAAAATATCAGTCTGCCTGTGGTCTGCTCTGCTCTGACCCACGGACTGAGTATCTGCGGATATATGTTCGTTAATCCAGGCGATAAGATTCTCATTCCGGATCTCTATTGGGAGAACTACGATCTTATATTCGGCAATGCTTACGGAGCAAAGATTGTCAATTACAAATTATTTAAAAATGACAGACTTGATCTCGACAGCCTTGAGGCATCACTGTGCGATGGCGAAGTCGGCAAAAAGATCGTACTGCTGAACTTCCCCAACAATCCGACAGGATATACTCCGACTAAAACTGAAGCTACCGGGATTGCAGATATTATAAAGAAAGCAGCAGACAAAGGCAACAATATACTCGTGATGATTGATGATGCTTACTTCGGATTGGAGTATGAGGAAGACATTATCGAAGAGTCTCTGTTCGCATATCTGGCTGACATTCATCAGAATGTCCTGACTGTAAAACTCGACGGTCCGACCAAAGAGGACTATGTGTGGGGATTCCGGGTGGGATTTATCACATTAGCGACGAAGAAAGCAACGGCAGAGTTCTACAATGCGTTTGAGTCGAAGATTGCAGGGGCGATCCGAGGCAACATCTCCAACTGCTCTACTCCGTCACAGACATTACTATACAGAGCATATTCGTCAGCGACATATCATCAGGAAAAAGACGAGAAGTATAACACTCTCAAAGCCCGCTACAATATGATCAAGAAGACTATCGCAGCCAAACCGGAATACAAAGAGTATTTCGAGCCGCTGCCGTATAACTCAGGCTACTTCATGTGCATTAAACTTAACGGCATTGATACCGAAGTTCTTCGTCGGGAATTGATAGAGCATTACGACACAGGTGTTATCGCGATGAGCGGAGTGATTCGTATTGCATTCTCGGCTGTTAAGTCAGAACTTATCCCGAAGTTGTTTGATAACATCTATCAGGCGGCGAAGGCGATTAAGAATGCATAATGTATAATTACGGATTTTAGGATTTGTCAAAGGCAAATCCTAAAATCATTTATAAGGAGTCCCTCATGTCACTTAAAGCATCCATATCAGTCGTACGCGGTATCGTCGGTGAGTCACTGACACCACAGGTTATCACAGATTATGTTTCGGCATTTTTGAGCATTCTGCCGGACGGTCCGATACTTATCGGGCGAGACTCTCGTGTAACAGGTCCGATGATATTGGATCTCGTGAAGAGTATTATCACATTCAGCGGAAGGGATGTCGTCGATATGGGCATAATACCGACTCCGGTGGTGCTGTTCGGCGTGCAGAAGAATAAGTTTGCCGGCGGAATCGTCATTACGGCGAGCCATAATCCGCAGCAGTGGAATGCGTTGAAGTTCGTAAACAGCGACGGCAAGTTCCTCTCGCCTGCCCAATTCAAGCAGATGAGTGAGGTTTATAATAAGAAGGATTTCAAATACGCAGACTATGCACACATCGGACACTGCTCGATTGACAGGCAGATTGCTCAGACTCACCTCGACACCGTTACGGCGGCGGTCGATACGAAATCCATCCGCAATAAGAAACTCACCGTCGCTCTTGACACTGTAAACGGAGCAGGCGGCGAGCATACACTGAGTCTGCTTGAGCGATTCGGCTGCAATGTTGTAAGCATTAACACAGAGCCGACAGGTCTGTTTGCTCATACACCTGAGCCTACTCCGGCAAATCTGACACAATTGTCAGACCTCATTAAGAATAACAAAGTCGATGTCGGTTTCGCACTTGACCCTGACGGAGATCGGCTTGTCATTGCTGACGGCAGCGGCACAATTATCTGCGAAGAACTGACTCTTGCTCTGTGCGTGCAGCAGTATCTGGCTAAGCACGGCAAATCCGATGTGGTTATAAACTTAAGTTCGTCACGAATTACGATAGACATCGCCGACAAATACGGCTGCAAGGTCTACAAAGAGCCGACAGGTGAAATCAATGTCACCGAAAAAATGGAAGCGATTAACGCTGCGATTGGCGGCGAAGGCAACGGCGGCATAATCGTCACTGCGATTAACAAGTGCCGTGACGCAAGCGTCGGCATTGCATTCATATTGGAGATGCTGACGCAGACCGGAAAGACGCTTGCAGAGATTGTCGCAGAGCTGCCGCAGTATCAGCTGATTAAGAAGAAGTTTGACATTACAGATCTTGACTTATCCGCAGCAGAGCAACAGTTCCGACAAACTTATCCAACGGCAGAGTTTGACTGCCGCGACGGTATAAGAGTAGATTTTCCTGATAAGTGGCTGCTCGTCCGCAAGAGCAACACCGAGCCGATTGTGAGGATTTTCGCCGAGTCGGTTGATGAGAGACAAGCTGAAGAATTGATCACTAAAGCAAAGGAAATAATAAAATTATAATAAAAAAAATGAGATTTCCTAATGGAAAGCTCATTTTTTTTATTAACTCCCCCACTTTGAGAACTTCATCACGCTTTTGCGTTCAAGCATCTGCTCATTCGCTCGCTTAATCACTTGTGCTGCACCATCATCAGTGCTGCTGTCATATTCTGCTATGCCATAAGCAAATGACGCTGCTCCTTCCGAAACATCAGAAATCTTCTCTGCGAAGGCGACTCGCTCCTCTATCTCTTTCATAAGCAGATCTTTATTATTATAGTCATCACCGCGAAGCACAGTTGCAAACTCATCTCCGCCAATGCGGAACACAGGACTATGCTTGAACACCTCACAAATAATATGACAACAATTCTTAACAAATGTATCACCAACATCATGACCGTAAGTGTCATTAATAGTTTTCAGTCCGTTAATATCAAACAGCACAATTGCGAAAGTGAAATCAGAATGAGTCTTAATATTCTCAGTCAACTCACTGATCATCTCGGTATATGCAGTAATGTTGCGGACACCAGTCAAATGATCGACATTTGCACACTGCTTCGAGGCAATAAGTTTCTGACGAAGCATATCCGACTGATTTTTCATGCAGCCCATCATGGCACGCGTAACAGCAGCAAGAGTAAGCGGCTTCTTGATGAGTCCGTTCATACCTGCGTCAATACAGATTTTCTTCAGTTCATCATCATCTTTATCTGACACTGCAATAAGCGGTATCGCATCGGCATAAGGCAGATCCATATTCCGAATAATCTTCGCCGCTTCAATGCCGCTCGTCTTAGGCATATCGACATTGAGCAGGATCGCATCAAACAGATCATCAGAATGTGTAAAAGCATTAATCGCATCGATACCGCTATTCACCGTTAAAATCTCGGCTTCATCTGACCGCAGCATTTTGGCCGCAGTCTCAGCAGCAGCGGTATCATCATCAGCAAGAAGAATCTTCATATTGGCAAGATTTCCTGTTGTAGGCTGATCTTCATTCGTAACTGACTGCATTATTTCTTCGATATTGCATTCATTCTCTAAAAGAGAAGCCTCTCCATTTGCATTTAGTGCATACTGATGATTAATCTTATTCACTATTGCAGCGAAATGCTCTTTGCCGAAAGCATTAATCAGAACATTATCCTCGACATGAGAGACGATCTCCAAAGCATAAGTGCTGCCGCCTATATCCATAGGCTTGACAGTAACATGATAGACTTCATCACCGATAAACTCAAACTTCTCCTGACGAGATCTGGTGCGGCATGCTTTCAGCGAGATACAATTCTCACATCTATCTGTTTTATTCCATACTTCATGGCATTTAAACTTATCGGTAAAGACACTGCCGTTACTGTTCACAACGATAACTTCCATCAGCTGCGGATCGACGACACGAACAATATCAAAGATTTTATTAAGACTGCTTATTAAACTGTAGATTTCTTTTGGTGTCATAATATTTCCTTCATAATTTCAGAATTTGCCGAAATTGCTCTTCTCGGTAAAATCCGGAGTGTATTCGTCTTGCTCTGCCGGCAGATCCTGTATATACGCATTGTGAAATCCGAGATTATCAGCAAGACTGACAACTTCTTCATATTCCGCGAATGTCAGCCGCCTATTCAGTCTATCCAATCCAGGTTTGAGATACTTAGGATCATACTGAGCCATAATGCTAAGCGTAATGTCATTCCCATAATCGAAATAGAGATTATTCAACACTTCGACAGAGTTCTCTGTAAATGTCGGCAGCACCAAATGACGCACAATTGTGCCGCTTATCGCCTTGCCGTCATCATTTAACTTTAGATTGCCCTTCTTTTTCAGAATGAAGTCAAGCCCCTTTGTGACCACATCTGGATAATTGGGCGTTCCGCAGTAGGCAGCACATTCTCTGTCGGCATATTTGTAGTCGAATAAGAAAATGTCGATTACTTCCGCTGCCGCTTTGAGATTGTCCAATGTATCATAGCCGCTGCAGTTATATACAGTAGGAATGTCTACCCCATTCTTACGCAGCACTTTCACCGCCTCAATAATGTGCGGCAGATAATGGTCAGGAGTCACAAAGTTGAGATTCTCAGCACCCTGCTCGATGAGCCGCTCCAATCCGGAAACAAAATCTTCCATAGTATAGACATTCGGACGCACCGGCTGCTGACTAATCTGCATATTCTGACAATAAGGGCATCGCAGCGAGCATCCATTGAAAAATACCGTCCCTGAACCGTGTCGGTGCGTGATCGGCGGCTCTTCTCCGAAATGCAGAAGAAAACTGTCGATACTTAGCGATGCGGACTCTCCGCAGAAGCCGACTTTCTCGTATCGATTCACGCCGCAGTTACGCGGACATAATGTGCAGTGTTCGTATTCCGTGAAATGCTCTGTCATCTTATAATCCTGTCGGCATATCGATAAACACAGTCTCTATATCGGGGAATTGTTTCTTTATCTCATTTGACAGAGATTTTACCCCGAATGTCTCAGTCCAATAATGACCGAGGAACAGTCCGTTGATGCCGCTCTCCTTAGCATAGTGATACAGCTCATGCGAACACTCACCCGTTATAAACAGATCACATCCATGATTAACGGCACTATATATATCATGACCTGCTCCGCCGCTGACTACTGCGATTCTGCGAATTTTATTCTTACCAAATCCAAGATAAGTATGCTGCTGACTCCTGCCGAAGTCAAGCATTCTGTACACATCATCAATAGTCACAGCATTCTGAGTCTGTCCTGCATAACCGACATAACTCCCCTTGAACCGCCCAAACGGCTGCAAGTCTGTCAGACCAAGCAGACGGCACATTTCGATATTATTGCCGCATATATCACTTGCATCAAGCGGAATATGATAACTGATGAGTCCCATATTATTGCGGATCAGACTCTTGACTCTCATGCCGTGCGAGCCGTCAATCGCCTCAGGCTTACCCCAGAAAATGCCGTGATGAGTGATGAGCAGCTGACAATGCTGATGAGCAGCCTCATTAATCGTATCAACGACGGCATCCACAGCAAACCCGATTTTCTTTATCTCTCCATCGTTAGAGACTTGTATGCCGTTCAAAGCAATATCTTCGTAGCGAACTGCTTCCAGCAGCTCGCTACAAAAATTATTTATGTCATATATATTAGCCATAATTTCTTTACTTTATACCCTTCACCCACTTGCTGAAATTCGTCTTATTCGTGCCGCGGTTATAGTTATACTTCGATATAACTTTGCCGTCTTTTATCGCCACAATATAAGGAATATAGCGAATATCATATCTCTCTGACAAACTGCGGCTTTTATCGACATTCACCTTGACGAAAGTGTATTCCGACAAATCCGCAGCTGTCTCCACAAAAGTCGGAGCAAACATTCGGCACGGTCCGCACCAATCAGCATAAAAATCCACGATTATCAAATTTTTCTCCGCTGCCTTATCAAAACTCTCATCATCAAGATGCAGCAAATTCTTAGGTTCTGTACTATCTTGAGCAAATACCATCATACTCATAATCAAGAATAATAAAACTAAATACCTCTTCATATACACACCTTTGTATTATAATATAATGTCCGGATTTTGGACTGTCCGCCTTCGGCGGACAGTCCAAAATCCGCACTTATATTATAATAAATTTTATATGTTTTGTCTCTTGAAATTTTAATAAATTAATTTTTTTGTAAATTTATTGCTATTCGGAAAAATTTATTTTATAATAGAAATATGGGACTAACTTACGCAGATAAACGCATTCAATATATTATATATTTGGATGCTACTTACATTCTCTGTTTTCTCATTTCAATGATGTCTTTGATTCCTGAGGTTGAGACATTTCAGCGATGTGCGACTGTTATGCTATTTTCTGGCGGTATTTATTTCGTTATCCGCATTACACAAGCATTTTGGCAATACGATTTTTTCACTTCCAACCAATGGATTTATTATACATCAAGAATTATTTTCACATTAGCTATTTTCTTTCTGCATTTTACGCTTATGAACACTTCAATACTGATTTCAGGTAATCTGATGATCTCACAAAAGGTTGTCCAAACAATCCACATGTCTGCTGAGCATGTTACATTCTATATATACGACGATGATAATACAAACTACAAAACTTCTGTAGCAATTCGGCAAACAATTCTGCCAACATACAAGAAGATTCTCTCCGAAGAAATTCTATGCCAAGAGACGCTCACTATAATTTGTGAAGGCGGCGACTTCGTTATCTCAGATGGTGACTATACATTCCGCTATCCGTGCAAATATCACCGCAAACACGGGTATTCATCTCACTAAATGATAAAATTTATCTTAAAACTCTTCGGAAGTCACAATTCTGCCATGCACACTGTCGAACATCATCTCATCACCTGATGAAATTTTAATTGGCTCATCGCCACATTTCTGATCGTTAATCTTCGTGCCATTCTTGCCTGTGCTGAGGTAGTAAAGCTGCCCGTCTTCCTCGAAAAACTCTCCGTGATGTCGGGAAATATACGGACCATCATCGTAAGGACCGAGATCAATATCGGGATGCGTAGCAAGATCCGTTCTGCCGACTGTGATATGAGTGCCATTCTCAGGCATAATGTTAAACTTCGCTCCTGAATCAAGCACAAGCAGATATGTCTGTTTCATCTTGATTTCTCTCGTCTCCATCTGTGCAGAATTGATATAAACATTACAAACAGGACAATATTCTGCATTCTCATCAATCTCAGCATTACAGTTTTTGCATATCATATCAGTCTCCTTTTTCAGTCAGCCTTAACGGATGCCCGAAGTTTATCCAAATCAATGCCCAATTTGCTAATCTTCGCATACATATTGCTTGGGAACACGCCAAGTGCTTTGGCAGCCTTCGCCAGATTAAAGTCATTCTCGATAAGACGCTTCTCAATGAAGTCCTTCTCAAACTCGTCCTTCGCAGAGTTGAGACTCTTATCCTCATACTTCGACATATAGTCGGTCGAAGTAATGCTTGTCGGAACTTTCGCCTCTTCGTCAAGATTAGACTTCACATCATCAGGTGTAATCGCATCTCCCGGACTGAGTATCATCAGCCGCTCTACAATATTCCGAAGCTGCCGAATGTTGCCCGGCCAGCGATATTCCTGCATACACACCATTGCTTCCGGCGTAAACTCCTTGCGGACAATAGGTGTCGTCTCGACAAGTTTCTGTGCAAAATAGTTAATCAGCGTCGGAATATCTTCCTTTCGCTGCCGCAGTGACGGCACATTAATCTGCACAACATTCAGCCGATAATACAAATCCTCGCGGAAACGACCGGCTGTCACTTCTGCTTTGAGATCTTTATTAGTAGCAGAGATTACACGAACATTTATCTTAGCATTCTGCGATGAACCAATCGGCGTAAGAGTCATCTCCTGCAAAACACGAAGCACCTTAGCCTGTGCTGGCAGAGACATATCTGCCACTTCGTCTAAGAATATCGTGCCGCCGTCGGCAAGTTTGAACTTACCATCGCGGTCAGCGGATGCGCCTGTAAACGCACCTTTCACATGACCGAATAATTCCGATTCGATAAGATTGTCCGGAATCGCAGCACAATTGACACCAACAAACGGCTTATCCGCTCGCAGCGACTTCTCGTGGATCTCACGGGCAATCAGTTCTTTACCAGAACCATTCTCACCAAGTATGAGAATGCGAGCATCACTTTTGGCAGTCTTGTCAATCGTCGCACGAATACTGCTCATTGACGAAGAATCCCCAAGCATCGGATCATGACTTTCTGCGATATTCGGTTTTGCAGCAGACTTCGCTCTCAGCTCTGCAACACTGTCCACCATATCCAAAACTTTCTTCAGAGCCAGCGGTTTCTCCAGGAAATCATGAGCACCAAGTTTCGTCGCTGTTACAGCGTGGTCAATCATTGCATGACCGCTCATCATCACAACTGTCACATTCGGATAATCTCGCCGAATCACTTCAAGTGTCTCAAGTCCGCCAAGATTGGGCATCCACACATCAAGCAGGACAAGCTCAACCTCATTAGTCTTGAGCAGAGCAAGCCCTTCCTCGCCGTCAGCGGCAGAAAACACCTTATGACCTTCATCATTCAGAATATCAGTAAGAATGTCCCGTATGCCTTGTTCATCATCAATAATTAGTATCTTCATAAGGATAATATAACAAAAAAATCCGAAAATTACTACTATAAATTTCAGAAAATCCAGAAAAAATCTATTGATTTTTTCGGATTTTTTGTTATAATTATACTTAGGAGACAACTATGCCAAACAAATATAAAATATTTATAGACGGACAAGAGGGAACAACAGGATTAGAGATTAACGAGCGTCTGCAAAGGCGTGATGATGTAGAGATAATGCGTATCGACAGCGACAAACGCAAGGATGCCGATGAACGACGCAAATTCATCAATGATTCGGATATAACCATTCTCTGCCTGCCGGATGTGGCAGCCAAGGAATCTGTATCACTTGTCAATCCCGACAATAATCATACAAAGATTATCGATGCAAGTACCGCTCATAGAACCAATCCTGATTGGGCCTACGGATTTCCAGAGTTAAGTCCGGAGCATCGCAAGGCAATCGCTGCATCAAACAGAATAAGCAATCCGGGTTGTTACGCTTCAGGATTCGCATCATTAATATACCCGATTGTTAAATGCGGCATTATGCAGGATGACTTCCCTGTAACATGCAATGCAATATCTGGCTACAGCGGTGCCGGCAAGAAATTGATTAATGTAATAGAGTCCGACGATGAGGCTGCTAAGATCAAGTATTCATCACCTAATATGTATGCTCTCGGACTGACTCACAAGCATGTGCCTGAGATGCAGATGCGAAATGGTCTGAAATACGCACCAATCTTCGTGCCAAGTGTGTGCAACTACTACCGCGGAATGTTGGTCGCAATCCCAATCGTCACTCGCCTTTTGGCGAAGCCGATGACTCCGGCACAATTGTGCGAGTTTTATAAAAACTACTATAAGGAAGCAAAATTTGTACAGGTCAATGACTTCGAGAACAACGCATCACTTGACGGCAATTTCTTGAATGCTCTCGGCTGCAATAATACCAACAATCTGCAAGTCAATGTCTTCGGCAATGATGATCAGATTCTCCTTGTGTCGCAGCTGGATAATCTCGGCAAAGGTGCAAGCGGTGCAGCAGTTCAGAATCTCAATATTGTAATGGGCAAACCGGAAGATACATTCTTGGAATAATATTATATAAGGGAAAAAAAGCGATTTTGCTTTGCAAAATCGCTTTTTTTTCATGATTTACTCCATTCCATCCAATATCGCTAAGCAATGCCGATCATCACGATTAACATAATGTTTCATCGTCGTTTTCGGATCATTGCCGGCTTGGCGGGCAACAAACTCAACATCGTGGCATTTATTCATTAGATTTGTAATCGCAGTATGGCGAACGACATATAGCGTATATGGAATTTTTATACCAAGCCTGCTTTTGAGCCGTCTGAATTTCTTAGCATAATACTCACGGCTGCCTGCTCCGCGAAATAGATATTCTGTTTTGCCATGCCGCTCAATATAGTCCGACAAAATATCACAAAAATCATGAGTCAGATACACTGTCTTATATCGCTTAACTTTATTCATAAATATTGTTGCCTTGCGATTGGCAAAATCAAAATCGGACACACGAAGATTCGCTGCCTCATTAGGTCTGCATACTGTATTATACAATGTCATTAGATATACATGGAAATCATCATCCTTTACAGAAGAACTCCAAAATAAAGCCATATCCTCATCACTGATAATTATTTCTCGCGGTTTCTCTTTAATTTGCGGAAAATCTATACTTTTATAAAGAGCCTCAGACATAAACCGCCTCTTAACGCTATAATTCATAAATGCTCTCAGCTGAGTTATATAAGTTTTCTTTGAACTATCCGACAAATATGATAGTTTTTCTACGAAAAGATTGACTGTATTCTGAGTAAAATCAGAAAAATAAATAATTCCACATGTACTCAGCAGCCGTCCAATACGGCTTTTAATACAAACTTTGCCTTTGGAAAGTCCTTTAGTATCTGCAGTTTTAACATATTCATCGATTTTATCGGCAATTTCGATTTTCTCTGTTTTTTTAGACAAAAGATTATAAGTCGGATGATGAATTTTGACCGACAAATAAACTTTCCTAACTATCTCCTGCGTTATCATATCACAGAATATTCGTTCCGCAATATTCTTATCACTTGTATGCAGTGAATATAATTTTCGTTTGATTAACAGATAATATTTGCCGTTTTTTTGTATTAATTTCATGGAATTCTCCAAATAGATAAAAAATAAGCAAAAGCATATTGCTTTTGCTTATTTTTTATCGGAGAAATTATAATTATTGTTATTCATTTATTCTTGCAACGCGAATCAGATCCACATTCACAGGATTATAGCTGCCCCGCTCGTTGTGACAATACTCATCCGTTTGCAGCACAATTGTGTGAGTCCCTTTGGATAATTCTGTCACAACCGGCGAACTGAATCCCCAATCCATCCATGAGCCTCGCTGTGACAGCGGCAGTCTTCGCACAATTGTGCCGTCTATGGAAACAGCGGCTATACCACACCCTGATCCCGTATTTATCGGACCGTTGCCATTCTGATAGCGGATGTCGATTGCATAACGCCCTGCTTTCTTGATATTCACAGTGAATGTCAGTGTATCACCGCTATTGGCACCCCACTGCGATACATAGCCGCGTCCGTTGAATGCGAGATTATCAAACTCGGCAGAGTTCTTAGCGGCAGTTGCTTCCATATTAGCATCATTGCGGTCTGAGAATGTTCCGCCAACGGCAGCCGCCTCTTCTGCTTCACAGAATATCGTATTCGACTTATCATCTACACGCACAATTGTGCCAAACACTGTCGGCAGCCCTTCGGTTACAGTCTGCACCTCTGCAATATGAGCGAATTTATTATTCACCTTAGTGCGATACCAGTTTTCATCGGTGCTGCCGACGGTCTTGCCGTCGATGACAATATCAAATCGGCTGCCGGGCTGATTCCATTCCAGATAAAGTTTGCCCTTCTCTATATCGGCAGTGACGAGCGGACTAATCGGCACAGCGGCAAGACTGTTCCAAAGCGGAGTGTATTCATTCCACGGAAGCGGCTGCTGCTCCATCGTTATCATCACATGATGAGTTTTGCCATCCCGCACAATTGTGCCATTCTCAGCAGACTTACCGTCGATCATCATCGATGCAATCTTGCTGCCGACACCATTTATCTCGATATTCAGTGTAGTCGTGCCGACTTTCACATTCTGTATAGACAACGCTCCGCCGCACAAAGCAGGCATCACAGGTTGCAGCCGTATCTCGTTTCCATCAACATTCAGACCTGCTATACCACGCAGCACAACGCCCAAGAATCCGGCATCCGACCATAGCTGCCGATCCGAGTTAGTCGCCGTGCCATCAGAATCACCGTTATCAGCCTGATAATTCTCCTTGAATGTGCCTGTCCTGACAGCAGCACTCATCATCGCATTAAGCTCATCGTCAACAACTGCCGTATCGCCGAGTTTTGCCGCTGCCAAAATCCGATACGCCTGCACAAACGGCCACACTGCATTGTTATGATACGGCTCGACACCGCTAATCTGCGGACTTACGACAGGCATACCATTCTCAGCCGGACTAATGCCATGCAGAATGTTATATCCATCCTGACCGCTGACCACCTCGGACAGAATAGCGAGACTCACAGCCAGCGTGTCATAGCCGTGATACTGCCGCAGTCCAAGATTATCAACAATGAAGCTGCACAATTGTGCATCACTCGAAAAATGCTTCCTTATCGCTGCGGCAAGTGCTTCCGCCTGATTATGCCATTCTGATTCATCTGGCAATCCAAGCTGATGAGATATATTCTCCATTCTCTGCAATGCTATATAATAGAGAATATTCGTTCCCAATGCGAAGCTGTTCCCGATCGCATTGCAGTCCATCGACATCGGATAAGTCTGCTCACGCCAATCAAGAAACGAAGTCTCACCGCGATACAGTCCTGTCTGCGGATCGAATGTGACATTGCGGTCATAATTCAACGCACGAGCGACAGTATCATACACAAACCGAGAATATTCATCATCACTTTTTAGCTGTGACAGCCGATATGCTGCCATCGCCCAAACAATGCGGTCACTGCTAATCGGATAACCGCCGCCGGTTCCTGTATCCTGCTTAATCTGTCTGCCACTTTCGGCGGCGGTCAGCAGGGCGTTGAGAGTTTTCTCAGCATTCTCAGGGAAGAGCAATGCAAGCGAGAGATCTATCGAATACGCAGAATCACGAGTCCACACGCCCTGCCACTTCGCACCGGCATAGAATGTTCCGCTGCTGCTGATATTCTGTTTCACTTCGTCAGAGGCAAGCCTAAACAGCTTATCCAAAATCTGATTGCCTGACTTTACTGTGGGGATATTTTGTGCCTGCACAATTGTGCAGACGCAAAATATCACAATCAAAATAATATATCTCTTCATAAATCACTCCATAGTCACTCCATAAAAAAACGAATTTTTGCACCGCAAAAATTCGTTTTTTTCCTAACTGTTCATTCGCTTGACAATCTCTTCAGGGATAGGGATATTCAGTGCAGCAGAGATCTTCTGCATAAGCTCAGCCGGATTAAACGGCTTAAGGATATACTCCGAACAACCGGCTTCCTGACACAGTTGCTGTTCATGAATGACACCGGCATCATTGCCCAAAGATACATACGCGGTCACAGCCCATATCGTAATATCCTTAGTCTCTTCATTTTGCTTGATCTTGCGGGCAGCATCAAGTCCAGCTTCGTCAGACTCCAATTTGATGTCCATCAATATCAGATCCGGTTTTTCGCTGTAGGCAAGGTCTATCGCCGCTGCCGAATTATCAGCCTGCAGGATAATCAGCTTGTTTTCATCATTCGCACTGAACAATTTGAAATAATTGGCAAGCATTATTCTGTTCTCTGTTCGGTCATCGACAATTAAAATTTTTTTCATTATTAATTTCCTTGATTTACATTTTTTATTGTTTCAATAATACCATATTAACGCAAAAAATTCTACTAAAATATTAGTAAAATAAAAGTTTTAACTTTCAACGGCAGCGGCACAAAGAGTATCTGCTGCCGGCAGCAGACAAAAATTTGTCATACAATTTGTTCAACAATATGACCAAAAAAAATAATTTTTTTCTTGACAAAAAAAAACAGATTATGATATATTTTCTCAGATTGACGGAGATATTCCGCCGTTACTTTTTTCAATGATAATAAACTGGAGGTTTATTATGGCTTATGTTGATGATGTTCTCGCAATGGTCGAGAAAAAAAATGCTGGTGAGCCCGAATTTTTGCAGGCTGTAAAAGAAGTTCTTGAGACTTTGAAACCTGTTATTGCGGCAAATGAAGAGAAGTATAAAGCTGTTTCCCTTTTGGAAAGACTTGTAGAGCCGGAGCGAGTTATCATGTTCCGAGTACCATGGACAGATGACAATGGCAAAGTTCAGGTTAATCGAGGTTTCCGAGTTCAGTTTAACAGTGCTATCGGTCCTTACAAAGGCGGTATCCGATTCCATCCGTCAGTTAATCTCAGTATTCTCAAATTCCTCGGATTTGAGCAGACATTCAAGAACAGCCTGACAACACTTCCTATGGGTGGTGGTAAAGGTGGTTCGGACTTCGATCCGAAAGGCAAGTCAGACCGAGAGGTTATGGCATTCTGCCAGTCATTTATGACAGAGTTGAGCAAGCACATCGGTGCTGATACTGATGTTCCTGCAGGTGATATTGGTGTAGGTGGCCGAGAAGTTGCTTATATGTTCGGTCAGTACAAGAGACTCCGCAACGAGTTCACAGGCGTTCTGACAGGTAAAGGATTGTCATTCGGCGGTTCTCTTATCCGAACACAGGCTACAGGTTACGGTCTTATCTACTTTGCTGAGAATATGCTGGCTGTTAAAGGCGACAACTTCAAAGGCAAAGTATGTGTAGTATCAGGTTCAGGTAATGTTGCAGTTTACGCAGCCGAGAAACTTATCCAGCTCGGTGCAAAGCCTGTTACTCTGTCAGACTCTAACGGTTACATCTACGATGCAGACGGCATTACACAGGAGAAACTTGATTGGGTAAAAGACTTGAAGTTCGTCCGACGGGGCCGCATCAAAGAATACGCAGACAAGTTCCCGTCAGCAAAATACTTTGAAGGCAAGAAACCGTGGGAAGTTAAATGTGATTGTGCATTCCCATGCTCTACACAGAATGAGCTTGACGGCAATGCAGCACAGACTCTGCTCGACAACGGCGTTATCCTCGTAGGCGAAGGTGCTAATATGCCTTCTACACTCGATGCAGTTGAGAAGTTCCTCGCTGCTAAGATTATGTTCTCACCGGGTAAAGCATCTAATGCAGGTGGTGTAGCTACATCAGGTCTTGAGATGAGCCAGAACTCAGAGAGACTGTCTTGGACAGCTGAAGAAGTCGATGCTAAACTCAAAGGCATCATGAAGAGCATCCATGACAATGCTTACGAAGCAGCTAAGAAATACGGTATGGAAGGCAACTATGTTGCCGGAGCAAACATTGCCGGATTCCTCAAAGTTGCAGATGCTATGATGGCACAGGGCATTGTATAATATCCATTAGATAAGGTAAAAAGATAAGGTAAAAAAAAGGATTTTGCCGACCGGCAAAATCCTTTTTTTGTTAATACTGTTATTAAAGAATATAACCTTATTATACCGAAGATAAAAAAAAGACTTGTTATGAGGAAGAAATGAACATATTTACTTACCTGAAATGTATGTTAAGCGGCAATATGGATCAGTATCTGAAAGCCGAAGAATTAAACAATATTTATAAGACTTTCAAAGGCAAATATCATTATATCTCCAAAGAGCGAACCATATTGCAGCCATTTCTGACTAAAGTATGGACTCTCTCCTCTCAGCTCAAAAGCATCAAGTCGCTGCTGGAGCAGACTATATTTGATCCTGATGATCACAAGGCATTGTCATACCTGACCTACACTGCCCAGAACTTCCTGCCGCTTGAGATTAAGAAGCAGGCAGATAATTTCTTCGAGGATACGATGAAGGCTCGTATTGAGAATGCCGAATCTCAGTCTAAGATGGTGCACGCTATCGATGCTGAGTTTAACGCATATAAGAATGAGTTCACTCAGTATAATCTGTCGAAGTTTAACAGCGAATATATATTCGTTCACCATTTGTTCGGATTGGCTTCGTTCGATTATGAGACATTCCTGCGAATATTTGACCGTGGTTACAATGCCAATCTCAACAATCCTCCGGCGTATTCTTCCGTTAATGGCAAAGATATAATCGATGATCTGAAAGACCTCTACTATCTCATAGCGATCATGCCTGAGAAGACTGACATCTCGACAACACTAAGCATTCTGTATCAGCGAATCGCTCAGGGCGATGCAAAGTCACTTGCCAAGATAGGTATGAATGCCGTCAACCAGATATACAAACTGATCTCCGATGATCTTAGTCCGGATAAAATGATGAATCTGTGCAAATATATCAGCGAAGACACAAGTCTCAAAATCCCGCTCGACCGCAAAGTGCCTAATCCGTGCGACAGAGTTCGCCGAGAGTTGGAAGACCGCTACCGCAAAAGCCGAGATAAAATCGTCGCCCTGATCAGCGAACATTCTATGGAAGAAGAGATCCAAGCATTGTTTAAGAAGATACCGCTGCAGAAAATCGATAAATTCGATCCTGAGATTAATGATAAACTTGCCAAAGGTGAGTATAAAACGATTGCCAACATTCAGGCTCTGCGAGTGAGCAAGACATTCATCATTTCGTTATACGAACCCAAGATGAAGGAAGCATTCAACCTGATGATACTTGAAGGACTTTTCTCCGACAAAGAATATCAGAAACAACTGTCCGAGCAGTTCTACGAACTAAACGAACTTCGCGGCGGTTTCTCCGAAGCAGAAGATGACATAGCGAACGGGACATACTCTTTTACATCGCTGGAGACATTCCTTGCCAGAGCAAAAGGCAGCAATAATCCGCAGGTGATTAAAATCATCGACGGCGTTAATAAGAAAATCTCCCAGCAAAATCAGATCGTCTATGACTGCTTCGTGGACTTCGGCAAACAGCTCTACGAGATCCTGCAGGATTATAAAAAACAGAAGTCATTCATCATTACCAACATCAAGCAAATAAAAGGCGTACAGAATAAAGAGTTCATCACGCAGCTCGTCGCCGCTTATAATGATATTGTCAAATACTGCAAGATTATGAAGCCTTTTGTTCGGCAGAGACGCAGGGAAGAAGAAGAATAAAAAAATGGTATTTTCTTTTAGAAAATCTTATTTGTTTTGTTTATAATGCTCAGTCAAAGACTGCTCTGTCATAGGGATAACATTGTCATCTTTATACCTGTAATAATGCGTAATCGGGAAGTCCGTGCCGAACAGTAACTAAAGCATTGAATACATCGTGAAAGTCGTAATAGCAGTTGTAATAAGGTCCTATATGAATGTGGTGGTCGTAAGTGGTTGTCATTATTCTTTCAAAATACCGTCAATTAAACGACGAAGTTCTTCTCGATTAGGCAAATATAGTTCATATTTAGAAACAAAGAGATTGCTGTCCATACCGTAAGTGGCATATTCAACAAGCAATTCATCTTTATTATGACTAAGGATAATTCCAATAGGAGGGTTATCATTAATCTCATTCTCTTCTTTTGCAAAATATCCCATATACATATTCATTTGACCAATATCCTGATGCTTCACTGAGTTTTTCTTCAAATCAATCAACACAAAGCATTTCAGAATACGATGATAAAAAACCAAATCAACATGATAATGCACATTGTTTATCGTAATAGGATATTGTCTTCCAATAAATGCAAAACCTTTGCCAAGTTCCAAAAGAAAATTTTGCAGATTATCAATAATCCGCTGTTCCAAATCACTCTCGGAATATTGATTATTTTCAGGTAAACCAAGAAATTCCAATGTATATGAATCCCGAAAAATATCCTGTGGTTTCTGAACATCTATGCCTTTCTGAGCAAGTTCCAGAATACCAGCTTTATCTTTGCTTGACGCAAGGCGAAGAAACAAACCGGAATCCATCTGACGACGCAAAGAACTCACATTCCAATTTTCATTTACACATTCCTTCTCATAAAAACTGCGTTCCAAATCATCATCTATAGTTATAAGTTCGCAAATATGACTCCATGTCAATTTGTCAGATGTCTGACAAATTGGATAAAGTATATAGAATTTCCTCATATTATTCAAATTCGGACGGCTGTATCCTCTGCCAAGATTGCGAGTCAAAATCTTAGCAAGTTTTGTCAGCATTGAAGACCCATATTTTGCTTTATGCTCGCCATTCTGCTCAAACTCAACGATATGACGACCTACAGACCAATAAGTTTTGACCATTACTGCACTCATATTTAGTGCCATCAATGATCTTGCATGTATTACCTCATTAGTAATCTTGTCTGCAAGGTTATTCAGAGATATATCATCTTGTAAGAATAAATCCGACGATGTTGTTTTAGGCATCAAATTACGCTCCATATATTAATTATAACAAAAATCCGAAAAAAGTCAAATTAATATTTAGTAAAACAGGATAGTAGTATTTTACACGAAAAGGCACTTTCTTTTATGCCATTTTATCACGAAAAGGCAGTATTGTTAAAAAAGACCCTTACAATGTAACGTTTCCTCTCATCTCATCCCTATTTTGTGCGGCTTGCTTATGGTAAAGGAAAAAAACGGCAAAATTGCGGATCAAAATGACATAAATCTTTTTTCTTTGCGGCGATATTCATTTCACATTCACCTAAAAAATCAGCATATTTATTTATATGCTTTTCTTCATACTTTTCTTGCAATGATACATCATTAAAATTAAATACAATTCTTATTTCTTTCTCAGGGAAATAACACGGCAGTTTAATTAAATCCAAGAAAAACAATATATAATCTTTACATTCTTCTGCCAAACCGCTGTCATTTTCAAACTCACAAATATCATAATACAGATTTAACAATTCCGTTAGTTTTTCTTTCTGTTTAACAGGATTATATTCCGCATAGCCCATTTTTATGTTATTCAGATTATGATTTTTTCTCAATTCAGCAAACATTTTCTGTGTGTTCACTTTTATACAATACGAACCATATTCAGACATCAGATACCGATTGTTTTTATCATAAGTTGTTGAGAAACAATACAAATCATACGACGAATGTTCATATAGCCAATTTCCAAATTCACCATCTTTATCTTCAACTTTTTCACATAAATCTATACATTCTCTCAAAACTTTGTAAGAATACTCAACATCCTTCTCATCTTTTACATTCTCCTTTCTGTTGATTTTGAATATTCCGTTTCCTTTAATCTTGTTATAAGCATCTTCATTTGTGAAGTGATAACAGATTGTTTTTGTCCGAAAATATTTTTTTTCTAATTTATTAAGTTTTTTTCTAAAATAGTTATAAAGTTTCTTATTATTCATATTTTTGCTCTGATACATCATATTGTACAACAAAATGCTGAATACTCGCTTTTATTTTTTTGTCAAAACATCGTAATACGCTTTGTTCAATTCACACATGTGTTTGTCGCATTTTAATAAATCATAATTCGCTACCCAATTATCACCTATGTTTGGCTCGCAATAATCACGGCATGAGCAACCATATCTTCTGGTTCAACAAATGAATCATCATCACAACAGCCAAATAAATCAAAAAATCCTTTATGATAAGAATTACGACTATCGTTCACTGCTTCTTTTTGTTTTTCAAAAAACATCAAAAAACTAATAAAATCATATACTTCTTTTTGTTTTTCAAGACTCAATGAAGAATACATTTTTTCAATTACTGCATACGGCATTTTAAACCTCCTTAATATATTATAACATTAATTTTTAAAAAAATGGTATTTTCTTTTAGAAAATATCACTTTTTTTACATTTCCTTGACATTCCTCCTCAAAACTCATATAATACCACTATAAAACAATACAAAAACAGGAGTAACAAATATGATTAGGAAATGTGCATGGTGCGGAAACTCTTTTAATGATGATTTTGATGATTATTGGGTTGTACCTAATCTCGGTTGGGTATGCTGCCAGAAATGCTATTTAGATGCATGCAATGCCAACGGAGTGAATTCTCAAACAGGCGAAGTAAATCAGACACGGTCTTCCAATTTTCAAACAAACGGTGCGACATGGAAATTCAAATCATCCAATAAGTTGGAGTTATGGATTGGTGCTTTTTCATGCACAGATCCTTGGACAACAGGCAAATTACAGATAATGGTTTATCATTCTCCGACACAAAATTTGGATTACAATGCTGCAACTTATCTCGGAGGTACATCATTAGATCCGCTGCGAAAGGGTAATCAGTATAACGATTTCACATATAATATCGATTTGAATGCATCAGTTCCTAACAACAGATATATTCTTGTTGTACTTGAAGAAGAATTTAACGGAACGTATTATGCAAGATATGTGTGGAATGCGATTAAACCTGGACAAATTGACAGGAAACAGAAATCTGTTCCGTAACAATATAAACTTCATCGCAATCGACTTCGAGACGGCAGCTGGGGTGTTGACACCGACTGTGAGTTTGTTATACGCAGTTTTGATTATCCTGATTATCGCTACGGTTACAACGGCTTTCGTGTCGTTCGTTCGGCAGAGGGAAAACAATGAGCAGGTAGCAATGTGCAATGTATTATACATAGGGATTTTTAACAATGTACAATGCGTAGTGCAGACTGTGCAAAAAATGTTTTTATGTCACCTCGACCGAAGCGGAGAGGTCTATAAACAGTAGATTTCTCCGTTTCGTCTGCCTTTGGCAGACTTCAGTCGAAATGACAGATAGTTTTTTCACAGCCTGAATGTGTTGGGAGACTCTTTTTACTCATTTTCTTGACTTTTACTATGAGAAGTCATATAATACCACTATAAAACAATACATTCAACAGGAGTAACAAATATGATTAGGAAATGTGAATGGTGCGGCAGATCTTTTAATCCAGATGAGGGCTGGTGGAGTGTACCTACTCTCGGTTGGGTATGTTGCCAAAAATGCTATTACGATGCGTGCAATGCCAACGGAGTGAATCCTCAAACAGGCGAGGTGCCTCGAACACGAACATCGGGGTTTAACACCAACGGTGCATCATGGAAATTTGTCGGCAATAAAATGGAACTGACTTTGGGAGAGTTTGCATGTCGAGATCCGTGGACGACAGGCAAATTACGGATAATGGCATATCATTCTGCGACATCGACACAGTTGGATTACAGCAATATGACTTGTCTCGGCGGCACATCACTTGATCCGCTTCAGAAAGGCAATCAATATAATGCGTTTACATATAATATCAACCTTAATGGAAGTGTGCCGGCAAACAGATATGTCATTATCACACTTGAAGAAGAGCGAGACGGACAATGGTACTGCTCAGTTTGGTGGCAGGCAGATAAACCGGGACAGATTAATTGGACATGGAAGAAAAAGGTTTAAACTTCATCGCAATCGACTTCGAGACGGCGAACGGCAGCCGTGACAGTGCCTGTTCGGTTGGACTTGTCCGTTTCGAGAACGGGATAGAGACTGATTGGACGGCAACGCTGATTCGTCCGCCGAGCAGTTATTTCATCAGGCAATGGACTGAGGAGATCCATCATATATGCTGGGACGATGTGTCCGATAAGCCAACATTCGATAGAATTTGGGCTGACACAATTGTGCCATTCTTAAACAAGACTCCCGATCTGCCGCTCGTTGCTCACAATGCTATATTCGATATGAATGTGCTGCGAGGCTGTTTGGAGACTTACGGCATAGACAAGCCTGAGCTGCACTACTTCGACTCACTGCCGATCTCTCGGCGGACTTGGCGGGAGTTTCGCTGTCACAAACTGACTTATCTCGGGATGGAGCTGGGCATAGATTATCTGGCTCACGATGCTTTGGAAGACTCCCGCACCTGCGGATTGGTCATCGTCAAAGCTGCCGAGGTTCACAAGGCTAACTCTGTCGAAGAGCTGCTTGCGAAATGCAAGAGCAAGATGAAACAATTATGATAAATAAACAATAAAAAAAGCGTCCGATCTATTACTCGGACACTTTTTTTATTGCTTGTTTATATACTGCTCAAGTATCTCCGCTGCATCATGGCAAAGATCCGCACAGGGACGCTTCTTGTAATACTCAGGTGTGCGAGGTTCGGCATTAGTTCCAGATGTCGTCGGCACGCCTGCAAGGAGTTCCCGACAAATAATGCTGCCGTTTTGTTTCTTAAACTCATTGGCAAGTTCCTGTGTAACGGCATACATCGCATTCTTACCCTGCGAAGTGTCTGTATCATGCCCAAGTATCAGCCCGGCAGCCATAAGCATACCGCTGACAGTGCCGCACACCTCACGCATTCTGCCCATACCAGCACCGAACGGAGCGGCTATATTCATGATCTGCTGCTCTGTCAGTCCGATTTTGTCGGCATAAGCCATCAGCACTGACTGTGCACAATTATATCCTGATTGGAAATATTCTTTAGCCTTATCGCCTCTCTCACCCATCAGATACCGCTCTCCTGTGCTACGAGTTTCTCTACGCCGTATTTCTTCCGCAGTGCAGGCTTCTCGATCTTGCCTGTCGCATTCCTCGGAACATCAGCGAAGATAATCTTCTTCGGACGCTTATATCTCGGCAGATCCATACAGAAGTCGTTAATCTCCTGCTCGGTACACTCCATTCCGTCCTTGATGCTGATGATAGCTCCCGTAATCTCACCGAGACGCTTATCAGCCAGACCGATAACAGCGACATCCTTAATCTTAGGATGAGTCATGAGGAAGTTCTCGATCTGTACAGGATAGATATTCTCACCGCCGCTGATGATGACATCTTTCTTACGATCGACAAGATAGTAGAATCCATCCTCATCCTGCATAGCCATATCGCCGGTATAGAGCCAGCCGTCCTTGAGCACCTCGGCTGTCGCCTTCGGATCATTGTAGTAGCAAGTCATCACGCCAGGTCCTTTGACACACAACTCACCTACATCGCCCTGCTTAACCTCATTGCCGTCCTCATCAACGATCTTACATGCCCAGCGATAACCCGGCACGCCAATCGAGCCGACTTTATGAATATTATCCATTCCGAGATGAACACAGCCCGGACCGGTGGATTCTGACAAGCCATAGTTAGTGTCGTATTTATGATTAGGGAAATAGTCACGCCAATGCTTGATAAGCGACGGCGGCACAGGCTGAGCTCCGATGTGCATAAGCCGCCACTGCGACAGATGATAATCATCGATCTTCAGCTCACCTCTGTCGAGTGCATCAAGGATCTCCTGAGCCCAAGGCACAAGCAGCCACACAATTGTGCATCGCTCGTTAGAGATCGTTCGCAGGATAACATCCGGCTCTGTGCCTTTGAGCAGCACAGCTTTGCTGCCTGCAACGAGACTGCCCATCCAGTGGAACTTCGCACCTGTGTGATACAGCGGCGGTATACATAAGAATGTATCATCCCGTCCTGTCTCGTGATGTTTCTGCTCCATCTGAGCAGCCTGCATAAGACTCTCATGATTGTGGAGAATCGCCTTCGGGAAACCGGTAGTTCCTGACGAAAAATATATCGCCGCATCATCCTCATCTTCCAATCTGATAAGAGGAGCTTTGCAGGAACAATATGACATCAGATCGAAGTAATTCTCTGCAAATGACGGGCAGTTCTCACCGAAATATATAAGCAGCCGTCCTTTCGCCAGTTTATCGTAAACAGACTCGATACGGCCAATAAACTGATTGCCGAATATTATCACATCGACATCTGCCAACTCGGCACAATACAGTATCTCGTTTGCATCAAATCGGAAGTTAAAAGGCACTGCAAGAGCACCTGTCTTTAGAATACCGAAATATATCGGCAGCCACTCAATACAGTTGAACATCAATATAGCAACTTTATCGCCTTTCTTGATACCTCGGCTTATAAGCATATTCGCCACACGGTTAGCCTTTTCATCGAAGACCCCCCATGTGATCTCCCGCCTGTAAGGCTGCGGCTCTGTAGGCTGCACAAGATCAAAGTCACGCCAGGTAGTCCGTCTCGTCTCTTTCTCCGAAGGGTTGACCTCGATCAGAGCAACCTCTTCTCCGTATAATTTACTGTTTCTCTCTAAATAATCTGTTACAGGCATTATTTTGTCCTATTATACTGAAAAAATAATACAAGAATTTCAAATATTAAACAAATTGGAATTCCTATTCTCAAAAATATTTTATACGATTAGAAGCGATTTGTCAATAAATTTATTATAACGAATAAAAAAACAAATATCTGCTAATTAATCCCGTATTCTGCGGCTAATCTATCGAACAAATCACGCACTTTGCGAACATAATCACGCTTGTGAGTATAACGCTGAGGTGAGAATGAGCGTTTAAATCCGTAAAGAACAATATCTCTAAGCTGCTTCGGACTAATATCAAAGTTGTCAGCAGCCAACTTGTATTCATCAGTGACAGTTGTATGCGATACAAGCCGATTATCCGTGCAGATAGACAGCGATAACTCCTCGTCCAACATTCTTCGCAGAGAATGAGAACGAATATCGCCAATAGCCGGAGTCGTCTGCATGTTGCTGGTTAGGCACACTTCTATCGTAATGCGGCGATTAGCGATATAATCGACAAGGTTGCGGATATAAGCCTGTTTATCTTTGATCTTATCCGAGAATATCATATTTTCATCAAAGAGGAACAACCCGTGCCCGATACGCTCTGCATGAAGTGATGTAATCGCCTGAAAAATCGACTCGCAGCCATAAGCCTCACCGGCATGTATCGTTTTGTGAATAAAATTATTATGTATAATCTTATACGCCTGCTCATGATGCTCTGCCGGATGACCGTATTCACTGCCGGCTACATCAAACCCAACAAGCTGTATATCGGTATTCTGCTTAACCCAGACCGCAGCACGAGCCAATTCAACCGAAGCAAGCGTCACTAACTGCGTCGGATTAGAGTAACTGTGGATCTTCGACAGTGCATTGTAATACAAAGAACTGTCTTCTGTGAAAAATCTCATCGCACAAACAATAAGACCATATTCAAATGACGGTTCATTGTCAGGCACATTTTGATTGATCTCATTCTTAGCCCGCTTAAAACCCTTATCTATGGAAGACAGCACATCTATCATCGATTGATTGCGGTTGACATGCAGCTGCGGAGCAAAACGGCACTCCACATAGCGCACTCCTTCAAGCCAATTATCCCAAGCAAACTCATACGCTATCCGCTCCAAAGCATCCGGAGTCTGCATCACAGCACATGTATAGCCGAACCCCTGCAGATACTCATCGAGACTGTTATAATGAGACTTAAACACAGTGTCATTGAGTCCGTCCTCAGAATACGACGGCAACTCCATCCCCTGCTCCTTCGCTAACTCAATCAGCGTACCAACACGCAGCGAACCGTCAAGATGAACATGCAGATCGGTTTTGGGGATAGATTTAAGAAATTCGTAAGAATAATTATATTGCATAGTGACTCCTTATGAAGAAATTATAACAAAAAACTGAAAAAAGTCAAAGACTTTTAATATGAATGGGAAACCGACTGAAAAAATTTGCATTTTTTTACGAAAAAACACAGAATTTTTCAGCCGGCTCGCCACGGATGGCGAGTCCATCGACAGCACACGGAAGTGAAAGCTGTCGATGATCATTGAATGAAAAACTGGCTGAAAATTTTTGCATTTTTTTACGAAAAAATGCAAAAATTTTCAGCCAGTTTTTCATTTCGTGCGTTATATATAAGATCTTGAAAGCTGCCGGCAAAGAAGGCTTATATCAAGAGGGTTTATATGAAAAAAGTTATAGTTATTATGATCACATTCTTATCAGCATTATCAGCATTTTCTATCGATCTGCCGCTAATGTCATTCGGCATGAAGACATACTCTGCAGGTGCTAATGACTTATTCGGACAGTTTTATTTTGACGGTTCATACAACAACGCATTTGTAACTGTCAGCCAAAAACTTGGCAAACACTGCATACTGAGAGGAGAGACTGACTTCGTATATAAGAGCTGCATTGCCAAAGCAGATTTGCTGACAGACCTTCGCAATTATATCATCACCAATAAATTATCATTCACATTTCATAACAAATATCTCCGCATTACTGCTGCTCTCAAACCTATAGCAGCAAGTGCCAAGAGCGTGTTCTACTATAAGCAACTTAACTATCTCAGCATTCGGGCTGTCACCTGCAAATACCTGACGATTGACACGATCTATCAGAACCAATTTATGCTCAAATCCGGTGAGACTATGGCTCACAAACTGCAGTGTAATTTCACATGGCACTTTGCCAAAACTGAATATATGCACTTCCGAGGTGGCATGACATTCTGGTTTCAGCATGGCATTTATGAGACTAAGAATATCCCGGCTCTGAAAAAAGCCACCGTCAATCTCTATTGTGTGATAGATTTTAATAAAATTAATTTTGAAAAAGCATTTAACGAGATCGAAGATAAATTTAAAGAATATGATGATTTTGAATAAAAAATATAAACTGTTATAATAATGAAATATTGACGAATTTAACGCAAATTCATTTTGTAGAGTTGCCAAAAATCAAAAAAGATGGTATAATATAACAAAGGAGACTTAACATAATGAAAAAATTATCAATTATCACAATGTTATGCTTATCAGTTACTTTTGCATTCGCAGATGTAACGGCAGATTTAGACATCGGAACATTTTTTACAGAAGAGCAGCAGGCTGCCGTGATAAGCGGTGACATTATTCCTCAGATGTGGATCAAATACAATGCCAAGTCTGAGAACTCTGTTGAGTCGATCTCGATTCCAAGAACAAAGTATAATGATGAAGACTTCTCCGTATATGAAGTCGTAACTGACGAGAGATTTTTTATCCCTTATCAGCTCACAGATGAATCAAAAATGACATTCTACAACACTCTTACGAGTTACTCCGGTCTGAAAGGAATGCAATACTATTCACGCCGTGCCGGTAAACCGGCCCTGCTGATCAAAAAGTGTTACCGGGTCAAATCTCTGTCTGATGAGAAATCTCCCGATATAACTTATGACAAGATCGAGCCTAAGATCTCAAATATGTTCCTGCAGAAAGACAACAAACTCGGAACGCTGTACTTCCGCAATGAGTTGTTCAATGAGGGGGATAATTTCGTTATGGTCAACACATGCGTCGTGCCGATTACTAAGGCTCTTTTTACGATTAACGACAAGAATGAATACAAAATCTATAGTTTCTTCATATATGATGCTAATGCAGGAGGCTACTTCTGCTACTCATTCCAAGTCCTGCGAGTGAAACTCGACTCCGTACTGAAGTCAGGTATGATGTCACCGACAACATTCTCCAACAGACTGCGGGCATCGACTGTGCATCTATATAAAATGCTCGGCACAGATAAATCCGACAAACTTAATCCGTGGACCGGCAAGTATGATAAGTATTAAATAATACTATAATACATATTAAAGATAAAACAATCAGGTTTTGCTTTATGCAAAACCTGATTTTTTTTGCGTTGGTCATTACGAAATCAGATCAATGACGCGTCTGTTGCTAAGACGAATGGAATCATTGAGAGCCTGAATATCCATCTGTGCAATCTGAGATACGGATTTATCTGAGATAACCGTATTGAGACTCAGAATATTCTGGTTAGCAATCTCGATAGCCTTGAAATCCTGCTCCAAAGCAGTCTGCTCTACTGCGACAGAACGCTTAATCTCATCCAAACTGTCTACGATCTCATCCGCACTTTTGCCGTATTGAGCAAAAATGTTTTTGCCGGCGTAAACGCTGTCTTCGATAATAGCATTGATGTCAGCCCGCTCTTTCGCAATGTCAAGATTTCCAATCATCTCAATCTGCTGCTGTAAGAATTCCAATCTGTTATATTCATCCTCATAAGCAGTCAGACGTGCATTATTTTCCATAATGCGACGCTTGAAAGAGTTGTCAGTTTGTGTCACATCTGCGAAATCAGAAATCACTCTCTTGTCGGCAGAAGTAACATTGGTCAGTCCAACCTTCTCAGACTTAGATACATTTTGAGCATCCTTAATCTTCTTCTGAAAAAGATTGGAGTTAGATACAATCGTGTTAGTATCAATCGTCATAAAATTACCCTCCTTGATGTCTGTCGCAAACCATCCTTTAGTTTACGCCTCCCCAACGATAAATATACAACATTTTACAGAGAATGTCAAATTTATTTTTTTGAAAAAATAAAAATTTAAAATTTATATGTTAAATTTCTCTATTTTGAGTCGATATTACGCTCCAAAATAACCCATTCGCGGCAAAATGACGCTCTGCCGTCCGTCCAATCCTTGAAATTCGGGTAATCTTTGGGACTGACATAGCGGTCCGTCAGATATGACTCCCAATTCAAATTTAATATACGATCTGCCTCATCAATCGAATATTGTGCAACGCAGTGACCTCCGCTGAATGACTTATCAAGATCGGCAGGTATATACGCAACACGATAGCCTTCCGGCAGACTAATGCTGATATGTTTCTTAACCACGGAGATGTCGCCTATATCATAAGGATATTGACGGGTCGGCTTACTCACAGAGTCAGCTGATATATTAAGCCCCAAAGCGGCTATATTCAACAGGATGTTGTCGCCTGACAGATAAGCAAAGTTACGCACATCATAACTCTCACTAAACCGGATGTCAGCCTTATAATCAGCAAAATCTGACTCAAACTTATAGTCCTTCACCGCAACATCTTTGCCGAATGACAAAGCCCGCTTATTCATATAGTTACTCATCTGAGCCTTCGACAGATAGCGAAGCTCACGCCATGTCTGCATCCCGATGCCGCTGACGCTTACACTCTGACTAATGCCAAGACTCCCGTCAGCATTAAGTACACATTCTGTGTCGGACTCATAGCGATTAGAGCTACAGTCTATCTCAGACAGACGAGATACATCATCACTCTGATTAAGCGTCAGGCAGAATGCACCATCTGATGCAATCGGTCTGACATCAGTGCTGTAATTCTTGCCATTAAATGAGTAGAAATGTTTCTCTCCGCCGAAGTCAGTCTCTACAATGACATGATTGAAATTACGCAGAGAGAAAACATTCTGCGGGAAAACATTCTCAGCCGAACAGTATAATCTCATAAGTGCTGAACCGATATTCTGACTGTTGAGCAATCGTGTAAACAGGTAAGTCTTATCAAGCACGCTCAGATAGCTGCTGCTGCACAAAGTCTTATCATCTGCAGGCGTATAGCCCATAACAGACAGAGACACCGCTGCAGTTTGGATGTTTCGATTGATATAATAATACAACTCATCTGCAGTCTCAAATGCCGTGCGAGGTTTATCTGACTGACGGGCAGATAATATCTTATCTGTGAAAGCTATCAATTCATCAGAAACTACATCGGAGAAATATCTGTCTTTATATGCAAGAGATACATCCTGTGCTGCACTCTGATCGCCGCCGTCGAAATGAGCCGCAACAAATACCTTCGGCAGAAGGATACTGTAAGACGGAGTTTCTTCTTCATCAATGCGGTAAGGCGGTATATTGCTGATATGGACAGACATCTCAGTCTTGCCATTCTTAATACCGGGCTTAACATTCGGAAACCATCCTTTATAAACCTCACAGTCCAGCTTAATATCAGCAGGATGAGCAATCCGCACATCGTATTCCAATACCGGCTCGCTGTCCATAAATGACAGAACAGCATAAAACGGCGAAAATACAGGATCGATCGTAATCTCGTATTCTGCCTGCCAAATCAAAAGCGAACCGACATCAGCATTCTTATGACCAAACTTGACGCGGTGCTCAATGTCATAAAGCGGATATTTATTATTAAGAGGCTCATCGTTGACTGCACTCTCGTCCACGGCAAAGACCTTACCGTCAGGCTGGATAGTGATCGCATACACCAGTCTCGCAGTTTGGCGGTTCTTAAGATATGTGAAATATTGAGTCGATTCGGATTTACCTTCATCATTAAGTATACGCACTGCATTTGTCAGCACGCAGCGGACTGTCCTCTCATCTACAATGGTATATAATCTCTGATTAAGGATATTGACATACTTACTGTCGGCGAGTTTACTCTTATAATGCTGTGACTTACGATAAATACTCTGTATCGTCGGATCGCTGATCTGACTAATATCAGTGACATCGCTGTAGAGACGGCTCTGAACGAAATTCAACTTACTCACATCACTGCGGCTAACTGTCAGAGTCTGCTCCGCAGTGCGGAAGATAACATTGTCATCTCCGATCTCCACAAGAGTGCCCTTATACTCTGCTCCGTCATTCATGATAAGGATATGCCCGGCAACATCAGATACGGGAGCTACTATCGCCTCTTGTTTGCCGCAAGCAGTAAGTGTAAAGAATATTATAATAAATAGAAGAAAAATTTTCCGCATACATAATTCCTTTTTTTATATCATTATATTGTCCCCCTGAACTTGCTTCAGGGTCTCCATTACAGCGAATGAGATGCTGAAACAAGTTCAGCATGACTGCATTTATACAATTCACAGGCTCACATTTTGAAATATTATTTTATATTATAATGAATTTTTTCCATAAATTCAAGAGAAATAATTCGACAAATATCGAAAAAAGATTTATAATGATAAGCATGAGCTCATCAGTAATATATATAATAGTTATTTTGGTTTTGGCTTCAGCGTGGATGATGTTTTCCGTTCTAACCGGCAAACAGATAACAGTTCGTCCGAAAGATGACAAGCACGAGCCTGTCAAGATCCAGATCTTTTACTTCGGAGCGATCGCATCTGTAGTTATATTCCTTATCACAGAACTTATCACTCCGTCTGAAGCGTGGCAGACGCTGGTCGGCGACAGCCATCTGAGTCCGATCGGGATACTTATCCTGTTTATGTCGATGGCATATATCAGTATCTTCTTAGACTACTGCGGATTCTTCTCATTCTGTGCGGAATGTGCCGTCCGCCGAGCCGGAACTTCTCAGATGTGCCTGTTCGTCATCTTATATGCAACAGTGTCAGTGCTGACTATATTCACATCTAATGACATTATCATCCTGACATTCACACCGTTTATATACTACTTCACTCAGCAGCGGCGGATCGATCCGATGCCGTATCTTATCGCTGAGTTCTTCGCAGCCAATACTTGGTCAATGACGCTGTATATCGGCAATCCTACGAATATACTGCTGTCTGACGCATTCGGCATCAGTTTCTATGAGTATCTGTCAGTGATGTGGCTGCCGGCTCTGACTGCCGGAGTGACTAACTTTGTGATGGTCAGCATTCTGTTCCGCAAAAGTCTCTCTGTCAGAATGGAGCAGCCTGTCAAAGCTGACAAACCTGTGCTCAAAGACACGCACGGCACAATCGTAGGTTTGCTCATACTCGTTCTGTGCATTGCCGGGCTGGCACTCGCTCAGGTGATGCGACTGCAGACTTGGGAGATCGCACTGTTCTTTGCATTGCTGCTGCTCGCATTTGTATCCATAAGAATGCTCTACAACTTCATAAGATGCAGACGCTCCGGCAAACCGTTCAAAAACCCTGTTATGGTCCACACATTCCGCAAAATGCCGTGGAATGTCATACCGCTCGTGCTGTCAATGGCTATCCTCGTCAGAGTCGCCGCAAACAACGGGCTGTGTGCTCATATCGCAGATTATCTGCTCGGATTATCAGGCAGCAGCACTAAACTCGTCACTGCGATATTTGGACTAAGTTCGACTATATCCGCTAACCTGCTCAATAACATCCCGATGTCGGTATTCTTCGTATCAGTCGTTGAATCTGTTCCGCCGGAACTTGCAAGAGCGGCAACATTTGCTTCAATCATCGGCTCTAACCTCGGTGCAAACATTACACCTGTCGCCGCCCTCGCCGGCATTATGTGGATGACAATTCTGAAAAATCACGGCATTAGATTCTCATTCCTTGACTTCGTTCGATACGGCACAATCGTGACAACCTGTGCTTTGACTGCAGCGATTATATCTTTAATGATTATGGTGTAAAACAAAAAAAAAGAAGTTTGCTTACCGCAAACTTCTTTTTTATCATATTATTTGGTTCACACTCTTATTATTCCCACCGAAAACAATAGCAATATCACCAAGAAAACCGGTGCGATATACTTAACCATAACTATATAGACCCATTTGCGGCGGAATGGCTCTCCGTTACGCCGGATCTCACTGATTACATAATCAGGCTTAACTATCCAGCCGATAAGGACACAAGTCAAGATGGCGAGGATCGGCATGATAATATTATTGCTCACATAATCGAAAATATCAAGCAGTTGTGCCGTCGTACCGTTAGGCAGAGGCAGCTCGAAATACAGCTGCTTATATCCGAGACAGATAATAATCGAAATGACAAATGAAGCAGTTCCTGCAATCACGACTGATTTTTCACGAGACCAGCCAAATTTATCGATCATACCTGACACAATCGCCTCTAAGATAGACATACAGCTCGTCATCGCAGCGAATGCGACCATAATGAAGAACAGCAGCCCGACAATATGACCAACAAGCCCCATCGACATAAAGACATTAGGCAATGAAACAAACATAAGTCCCGGACCGGCGGACATTCCTTCCAGACCTTTGAACACATACACAGCCGGGATGATCATCATGCCGGCTAACAATGCGATACCTGTATCGAATATCTCAATATGATTAACAGATCTGTTAAGATCAACATCATCTTTCATATATGAGCCGTAAGTCACCATTATCCCCATCGCGATGCTCAAAGAATAAAACAGTTGCCCGATCGCATCCAAGCAAACTGTAAAAAATTTACCAAGCGTCAATCCTTTGAAATCAGGAATAAGATAAACTTTCAGTCCGTCCCAGCCTGTTCTGGTCACATGACTAACAGCATCATTATACTTAATGAAACAGGAATAAACCGACACAGCGATAACAAGAATGACTAAAATCGGCATGAGTATCCTGGAATACTTCTCAATGCCTTTCTCTACACCGCGATAAATAATAAACGCACTTATAAAAGAGAAAATCGCACAAAATATTATCGTCAGCAGCGGATTAGTGATAAAAGCTGTAAAATATCCGTCAGCAGCTGTATCCTGAGATGAGAAATTGAAAAAAGCAATCAAATATTTCAGAACCCAGCCGCCAATAACGCAATAATATGTATAGATAATCGATGGCACAATAAAAGCAAGCCAACCGAGGAAGCCCCAGCGTGATTTGACTTTGCCGTAAGCGGTGAGACAACTTTCTTTCGTCTTACGCCCGATTGCGATCTCCGTAATAAGCAGAGCAAAGCCGAATGTCAATGCGAAGATAACATATACAAACAAAAACAATCCGCCGCCATTCTTCGCAGCCAAATATGGAAATCTCCAAATATTGCCGAGTCCAACTGCACTGCCGGCCGAAGCTAATATAAATCCCCACTTATCTGAAAATGTATTACGACTCTTAGATGCTTTTTGATTATCACTCATAGATACTTTCCCTGATTAATTATTGAATCTAAAATGCACAATATCATTATCCTGCATCACATAATCTTTGCCTTCGATGCGGACTTTGCCAGCTTCTCTTGCGGCATTGACAGAGCCATACTTAATCAGATCAGGATAGCTGACGATCTCCGCCCGGATAAAGCCTTTCTCGAAGTCAGAGTGTATCTTGCCTGCGGCCTGCGGAGCTTTCGTTCCGACAGGGATAGTCCACGCACGCACCTCCGGCTGACCTGCGGTCAGATAGCTGAACAATCCGAGCAATTTATACGAAGCCTTAATCAATCTGTCAAGCCCAGACTCCTTAACGGCGAATCCCATCGCTTCCATATACTCGGCTTTCTCGTCATCCTCCAACTGAGCGATCTCTTCCTCAATCTCTGCAGATACTACGACAACTTCCGCATTCTCACCGGCAGCAATCTTGCGAACAGCCTCAACGAAAGGACTATGCTCATAACTGCCTGATACAAGCTCATCCTCACTGACATTCGCAGCATATATAATCGGCTTGGATGTGAGCAGCAGCAATGTGTCAACGAACTCCTTCTCCTCATCATTCTGTGCAAAAGTGCGGGCCGGCTTGCCGTCTGACAAATGCTTCATCAGCCGCTCCATCGTCTCGACTTCCTCGCGTAGTTTCTTATCGGAAGAAGAGCGAGCCGTTTTCTGAGCCTTCTCGATTCTGCGACCGAGCGACTCAATATCAGCCAATATCAGTTCGGTATCGATAGTCTCAATGTCACGAGCCGGATTGACAGACCCCTCGACATGGATGATGTCCTTATTCTCGAAGCATCGCACTACATGCACGATCGCATCAGTCTCACGAATGTGTGACAAAAACTTATTGCCAAGACCTTCGCCCTGACTTGCACCTTTTACAAGACCTGCAATATCAACAAAATCGACAAAAGCAGGTACGATCTTCTCAGTATTATATAATTTGGCAAGCACACCCAGCCGCTCATCCGGAACTGCAACAGTTCCTACATTTGGATCTATTGTGCAGAACGGATAATTAGCAGCCTGAGCTCCGCTCTTGGTTAAAGCATTAAACAAAGTACTTTTGCCGACATTCGGCAAACCGACAATTCCGAGTTTCATATTGACCTCACTTGATAATTCTCATTGAATAGGATTATAGCACAAAAGGATGAAATATTCAATAAAAAGCAGTGTGATTTTGATCTGCTACTCGAAAGTAGGACAAAAATTAAGTTAGGCAGGATTTTTTTCGGCTCATTCCTTGACAAACTTCTCTATCCTGCATTTATGCTCTTTCGTTTCCTTATCATAGCTCGCTCCGACGAATACAATCTCGCCGTGCCAATTGTCAAGACTTGCAAAATATTTCTTCTCTCGGATCTGTGCGAGTGCTGTGTCGGGCGACTGATCGACTTTAAGCTCAACGATGATTGCTGCCTTGCTCTTATCAAATGGGATATAAGCTATGTCAGCGACTCCTCTACCCGCAGGCAGCTCCTTTGCAATGACATAATGATTGATCGCATATATATACGACAGATATATCGCTGCATGCAGAGAATATTCATTATTATAGTTGCGGACACTCGACACATGGATGTGAGCATTGTCAAGAGCTTCGGCGACAGCCTCTTCATTCATAGACAGCGTATCCTGCAAGAGCTGTCTTGACTCTTTGATAATCCTGTCAGTCTCGGCGTAGTTCTCGTCAAGTCTTATCGCTTTGACCCATTCTGCATGGATCTCGCGATTCGGGATATAGCACTGCCGCTCGGTCTCGTCATAAGCCAGATAACCGAGATGTATCAGATAAGTAAACACATCGTCACGATTCTTGAATCCCGTCATCGTGTTGTCGTAGCTGTCCACTTCCACATCGACACGACCATCAGCCATCATCCTGATAACATCTTCTTTCGTGCCGGCGAAGTTCATCCGCAGCTTGTCTGCGACGACTTCGTAACTTGATGTGGCACTCCAATATGAGATAAACTCTCCGCTAAGCACAGCCTTGATCACTGCCTGCGGATTGTATATCTCTGTGCCTTTGAGATTGTAGCCGTCATACCAGCTTTTACATTCGGTGAAGTCACGCCCGTAACGCCTGCAAAGTGCCATCACTTCCTCTTCGGTGAATCCT
>JAFYAI010000154.1 GCA_017540815.1 Spirochaetales bacterium | reverse complement strand
TCATTCTCCGCCTTGAATGGGAACAGAGACACATGCTTATCATTGAAGAAGTCCTGCACTTCCAAAGCATCATTAGTCCAATGATAGCCGGGCTGAATGTCCTTATCCGGGAAAAGCGGCAGATCACGCATCGTCGGGAATACCGACCCCGGCGAAACATCTGTTTTACCGAACTGATCACGCTTATAAGTCACGACATCAGTATTTTTCAGCTCGATCGTGCCTCCGGCAGTGATGTTCTGATTGAAATAATACGAATCATCCTCGATCTCCGCGATCTCTCTGCCGTTCTTGTCATTCGTCACGGACTTAATGCGGCGAACGGTTCTATACTCCTGCTGGTTTTTGATCGGCTCTGATCCGGCAGTCGTCTGCGTTCCGAAGATCTTACATTCGATACGAAACTTCTGACCGGGAGTATGGCGAAACTCAAACTCCTCTGCATTCAGACCGACAGCACACATAAGAATGAGCGATAATAATAAAATAAATCTCTTGCCAATCATATCAATCGAAATCGTATTGTTTCTCCAACAGAGCCTTGACCGCATCGAATGCGGCCTGCTCGTCCTCTCCCTCGGCAGTCAGCGTCACAGTCTCGCCTTTGTATAACTCAAGCACGATAAGCTGCAGCACCTCTTTGGCATTGCCCTTGTTGCCGTCATGATCAACTGTAATATCACTCTTATATTTGATAGCTTCTTTAGCAACCTCAGCTGACGGTCTTGCGTGGATTCCTCTCTCATTAGTTATAACTATTTTTCCTGTTACCATATTCAACTCTAACAATTTCCAAAATTTATCTCATTATAAGTATAATTGATTATTGTGTCTTTGTCAAATTTTATTTTGATTTATGGAAGAAAAATGAATTTTTAGTAAAAAATTAATCCTGCATCACATCAATCTGATCAATCACATAATTCAGATCAATAATCAGAGGTATCTTCCATCGCTGCCGTTTGGGATAGTAGTCATCCTGCTTGATGTCTGCTATACGGAGACCTTTGATCTTGCCTGTCATGTGCATCCTGCCATTGGCATAGCGTATGTGGAAAGTCACATGACGCTCGATGATATTTTGATTAAGGCGGATCGTTACAGGCAAAGTCACAATCGATGAATCAGGCATACATGGAACTTGCTGTATTCTAAGGAAGAAATCGCTCGTAAAAATATCACTGATGACAGGTTTATCATAGATACGATCTCTTTCAATCGTAACAACCGAATCAAAAGTCTTGTTAGAACTGTGCAGAGTCCAGCTGTGATCAAGCGATGAAGATCTTGCAAGCGGCAGATAAAACAGCAGTGTCTTAGTGTATATATTGCTGCTGCCACACATAGAGATCAACTGAGGTCTCACTGCAGCCGACGCATTCAGAGCAAGGACAGACAGAATAAATAATCCGGTAAAAAATCTCTTAAACATAGTTTGCACTTTTCCGAAAAATAATATAATGAATAATATACTACTTTCAGAATTAAATCAAGTAAATATTGGTAATTTTTTTAAAATTTTATCTAAGGATGCTGATATTCCAAATGTCAGCCTCGCTAATATCGATGTAGTGGCACTTAGCGGCACAATGCACCTCTGCCCGACTGCGTCATTTTTCCTAACAGAATGTGACACAGACCATCAGCATGCAGTCCGACCGATTGGAGTCCTCCTCTGCTCTGTCAATGGCACTCATGCCGATATACTGCTGATATATATCGCACCTAAGTATCGCCGAGCTCATCTCGGTCAGGATATACTGACTCACGGCCTAAACATTCTGCGAAGTCACAATGTCAGCACAGTCAGTCTCGATGTCCTCTCGGATAACGAGCCTGCGATAAGGCTATACACTCGGAACGGATTCACTCAGACCGGCACAGTTGTGACACTGCGTAATGAGACAAGTTCATTCTACCAAGAGCCGAAACATATCTGTCTAAAAAAAACTCCTTCACTGCTCATCATGCCTACACTTAGGATGTTTAGCAGCGGCACAACACTGCATAAAGATATATACAATAACATATCTTATCTGTCGAGTCTTACGGACTGCAATCAGGCAGAGTTCGTCACTGTGCAGCGTGACAATAAAACGGTCGGATACTGCATTTTCAGCCGCAGACAGAATACTCTGCGCATTCATCAATACGGAATGAAGAATGACGATGAGCAGCTGCTCTTTGAAACATTATCTGCACTGATCCAAACCTGCACAATTGTGCTGCTCCAGATACAAGGCTGTGAAACTGATCAGATTGAGCGATTCATACAGCACGGTTTCTATATTGACTTTACGCAGCAGCAGTTTATAAAGAAAATATAATACATAGTGTGATAAATCACGCTATGTATTATATTTTCCTTGAAAAAAAAACTTCATTTTGTTATAATCCCATTCAATGAAACGGTTTAAAAGCATTATGCGAAATACTTTAGCTATTCTCTGCCTGATGATCGGCATCTTGGGTGGTTTTATCCCCATTCTGCAGGGGTGGGTGTTCGTTCTGCTTGCGTTTATCCTCGCTGACTTTGGCTGGAAATACAAGGCCGAAGCGAAGATACTTGCCGGACTGGACAGATACCGCTGGGGACGGAAGCTAAGCGGTCTGTGGCGGAGAGTCAAAACTCAAAATGCTGATGTCCTGCACAGTAACGGGAGCGTTTCAGATATATACAAAAGCATCAAGACCAATGATCTTGATAATAATAACTAATCGGGGGCAAATATGAGATATATTGTTGCTAAATTCGGCGGCTGGGCAAATGCTTCGGCTGACAGGGTAAAGAAGGCTGCGGACTTGTTCGAGTCCAATCCGAAACGAAAGATAAAAGTAAACTCCGCTATCGGCAAAGTCGAAGGTCTGCCGAAAGTAACAGATCTGCTCATCGAAGGATCTGAGAAAGCCTTATCGGAAGGCAAATTTCCCGATGACATTTTTGAAAAGATCCAACTCAACCACTACGCAGTATTTGAGCCGCTCGGACTGTCGAAGAACAAGATCGACGAAACTCTTGACATTCTGCGAAAATATATCGCACGCAAAGATGAACTTAGTCCTGATCACTATCGGGCATTGGTTGTCGGTGCCGGTGAAGAGATGTTTAGCCGGCTTGACGCTATATATATGAAGGAAATCCGCAAACTTGATGCACAATATGTCGATCCACGTGAGATCGGACACATTCTGTCAGGGCATCCGCTTGACGGCAAGATCACAGAGGAAGCCTACGAAAATCTGGCGAAACTCAATGACTGCAAAGGTATCGTCGTATATCCCGGATTCTTCGCTGCCGATGAGAAAGGTCTGCCAATGCTATACAGCCGAGGCGGAACGGATAAAACAGCAGCGGATATTTCTGCGGCGATCAATGCTGAGATCTATGAAAACTGGAAAGATGTAGACGGTATCCTGTCTGCCGATCCGAGGATCGTAGATCATCCTGAGATGATGGACGAAGTAACATATAAGGAGATCCGAGAGCTCTCATATATCAGCTTCAATGTGCTGCATCAGGAAGCAATGCTGCCTGTAATGAAAGCAAATATCCCTATCAATCTGAAAAACCTGCTCAAACCTGACTCCAAAGGCACAATGATCGTCAATGAGCGCCGGATCAAGCCGGACAGACCGGTCATTGGTATCGCTCACAAGGAAAATATGTGCTTCGCTATCGTTGAGAAGATCCTTATGAATGAAGAGATCGGTTTCGCAGAATGGCTCTTGTCATTGTTTGAAGAACATCAGATCAATATCGAACAGATCACAACAGGTATCGACTCGATGAGTGTTATCATCCCGCAGAAACAGTTTGAGCAGAAGACGATCCACCTCGGCGTAATGGAAGGCGTTAGGAACAAGATTGACCTCGACGACTTCGCTGCTTATGTCAAGAAAACTCTTAACGCCGACTCGTTCATCATCAAGAAGAATAAAGCGGTTGTCTGTGTCGTCGGCGAAGGTATGAGGAAGTCTATAGGTCTTACAGCACGAGTTGCCAAAGTGCTTGCCGACAATGATATTAACATGGAGATCATTGATCAGGGACCATCAGAGCGAAACATCATCATCGGTGTGGACTGCTCCAAAGATCCTGATGCCGGCAAAAAAGCGGTAAATGTGATATATAATGAATTTTTTAAGTAAATAAAATATAAAAAAAACGGTGTGCTTCGCACACCGTTTTTTTATTTTATTCACAGCACAAATGACAATCCGAATACGACAGCCACGCAGACCGAGGCGACAATCGCAAGATTGATCTCGAACATAGACATCGCCAATGCGATAACAGTACCGATAACGGCTGTCGCACGGCTTCCGGTAGAATAGAATATCGACGGAAATGTCAGTGCCGCAAGAACGGCGTAAGGCATATAGAAAAGGAATGACCGTATAAATACAGACTTCAGCTGACGGCGGCAGAACAGCAGCGG
>JAFYAI010000153.1 GCA_017540815.1 Spirochaetales bacterium | reverse complement strand
AGATCACTGATATTATCAAACATAAGATTAACAAGCATAATGGTTTCCGTGCTTATGAGACAGTGCCGTTCTTCTTCCTTATTGATGAACCGTTCGTTGTCGGCAAGGAACTCACAGCATCACTGAAGATGAAGCGAAATGTCATTGCCAAGAAATATGCTGAACAGATTGAAGCTCTTTATAAATAATAATATAATAATTTAACGGAAATGGTATTGCAATGCAATACCATTTTTTAGTTTCTAAGAATTAATATTTTCTTACTTGACAGAAAAATATTATTGTGGTAAATTTATTCAATAAATTTTCGGAGATTATTATGAGCAATGATATAAAGAATATACTGATCGTTGGTGTCGGCGGTCAAGGCGTTATTTTGGCCAGTGACATTCTGTCTAAGGCTGCTATGATCGACGGATATGACTCTAAGAAGAGTGAGATCCACGGTATGAGCCAGCGAGGCGGATCTGTGTTTAGCCATGTGCGATTCGGTAAGGATGTTGCATCACCTGTGATCCCGAGAGGGCAGGTCGATATACTTGTGTCTATGGAAGAGATGGAGACTGCTCGATGGGCAGACTATTGTCGTCCGGATACGGTTATCATTATGAATGCTGAGCGTATTATACCGCAGGGATCTGAGGACAAGGATTATCCGGAAGGTCTTATCGATGCTTTGACAGCTGCATTCAAGAATGTGATACAGGTTAAACAGAAAGATGTCGTTATCGCAACAGGCAAGCCTAAGTCTTTCAATGTCGCTGTTCTCGGCATAGTATCACAGTTTGCCGGTATAAGTGAGGATGCGTGGAAACAGGCTATCGAAGCAGAAGTTCCGGCAGGGACTTTTGATGATAACTGGGCTGCATTCCAATATGGTGCATCGTTAGTCAAAAAATAACCAATCAATTATTATTGACATTTTTCAAAAAAAGATGTAATATATCGAAATATTATTTCATTCAAATATAGGGAGTCATATTATGATTACGGTATCAGTAGCAGACAGTGGAAAGAAATATGAGATTGAGTCAGGGGCATCACTCTATGACCTGCTCAAAGCAAATATGCCCGGAGCAAGATATAACTATGCAGCAGCGAAGTTAGACGGACAGATTTTTGAACTTATGACCCCTGTCACTACCGATATAACTATTGAATGGATTAAAGCAGATTCTGAGGAAGGTTTAAAGATTATCAGACATTCTGCATCACATATAATGGCATTGGCAGTCAGACGACTGTTCCCCGATACAAAGATCGCTATCGGACCGAGTACGGCTGACGGATTTTACTATGATTTCGACAGTACGCATCGATTCAACGAAGCTGATTTCCCTGCTATCGAAGCCGAGATGCAGAAGATCATTGATGAGGATGTGCCTTTTATCAAGAGCAGTATCTCTAAGGCAGATGCTTTGGCTAAGTTCAAGTCAGAGAATGAGCCGTATAAGGTTGAGTTGATAGAAGATCTGAATGACGGAGAGATAACTCTGTATAAGAGCGGTGATTTCACTGATCTGTGCCGAGGTCCTCATGTGCCGTCTGCAGCGTATATCAAGGCATTCAAACTGATGAAGATCGCCGGTGCTTATTGGCGTGGTGATGAGCATAATCAAATGCTTCAGCGTTTATACGGAACGGCATTCGCAGATCCTAAGTCACTCAAAGCATATCTTAAGATGATAGAAGAAGCTCTTGAACGAGATCACCGCAAGATCGGCAAAGAGATGGACTTGTTTGGATTCTATCCTGAAGGTCCCGGATTCCCGTTTTGGAAACCAAACGGTATGATCCTGTATAACCGCATCATTGATTATTGGAAGAAACTCCATAAGGAAGCAGGTTATAGAGAGGTAAAGACTCCTATCATCCTTAATGAGTCTCTGTGGCATAAGTCAGGACATTGGGATCATTATAAGGAAAATATGTATTTCACGGAGATAGATAAAGAGCGATATGCTGTTAAGCCAATGAACTGTCCGGGCGGTTTGCTGATATTCAAAGACGGTATTCACTCATACAGGGATTTGCCGCTTAAATATGCAGAACTCGGTCTTGTTCACAGACACGAGAAGTCAGGTCAGTTGCACGGACTTATGAGAGTTCGACAGTTCACACAGGATGATGCTCATATCTATTGCACAGAAGAGCAGGTGAAAGATGAAGTTATCAAAGTTGTAGATCTTATTAAGAGAATATATGCCGATTTCGGATTCAACGAAGTTAAGATAGAGTTGTCTACACGCCCTGAGAATTCTATCGGATCTGATGAAATATGGGAGATTGCAGAGTCGGCTCTTAAGAATGCTTTGGAGACACTGAATATTGATTATGTGCTTAATCCTGGTGACGGAGCATTCTACGGACCGAAGATAGACTTCCATATCAAAGATGCTATCGGGCGAACTTGGCAATGCGGAACGATACAGTGTGACTTCTCGATGCCGGACAGATTTGATGCAACTTATATTGGCAAAGATGGTTTGCGGCACAGACCTGTTATGCTGCACAGAGCATGCTTGGGATCGATAGAGAGATTCATCGGTATCCTCATCGAGAATTACAAAGGCAAGTTCCCATTTTGGCTCGCACCTGAACAGGTTAGGTTATTGCCGCTTAATGAAAAACATCTTGACTATGCTTACGAGATTAAGAAATCTCTTTGTGCAGCAGGATTTGATGTTACTGTCGATGAGTCTGAAGAGAAGTTAGGCGGTAAGATTAAGAATGCCCGACTTGCAAGAGTTTATTATATCGGCATTATCGGTGATAAGGAATTGGAAGACCGCACACTTACTATTCGCAAAGCGGATGGTAATGATAATATTACGATAAAATTTGATGATTTAATACCGTATTTAACCGATATTAAAGATAAAAAAATATAATATAAGGAGCTATATTGTCATCATCTAAAGAATTAAGAGTCAATGGTCAGATAAGGGTGAAAGAAGTCCTGCTGATCGATATGGACGGAAACAAAGTTGGTGTCGTTCCCACAAGCGAAGCGTTGGCAATGGCCGATGAAGTCGGATATGATTTGGTTGAGATTTCTCCGAATGCAAAGCCGCCTGTTTGTAAAATCATCGACTACGGCAAGTTTAAATTTGAAGCTGAGAAGAAAGCTAAAGAAGCCAAGAAAAGTCAGCAGATTGTCAAGATTAAGGAAGTGCAGTTCGCACCGAATATCGATACGCATGACTATGAGTTTAAACTTGATCAGATCAAAGGTTGGTTAGCGGAAGGATCTAAGGTTAAGATCTCTGTTAAGTTCAAGGGACGATTGAAGGCACACTTATTCTTAGGTGAAGATGTACTCCACCGATACGAGGAAGACCTCAAAGAATGCGGTGTTATTGAGAAAGCACCTCAGTATGCGGGGAAATTTATGAGCATGATAGTTGCTCCTATTAAGAAGAAATAATACGGTACGAGGATTGCTGCCTCTTTTACTGTTTATTGACCGGGATGTTGTCTCGGCATAGCGAAAGCTATTATTTTATAATTATAAAGGAAAAAACAATGTCTAAGATTAAAGTTAAATCTAACAAAAGTGCAGCTAAGCGATACCGAATCACAAAAAACGGTAAAGTTGTCTATAACAAGAAAGGTATGAGACATATCATGACCAAAAAATCCGCTAAGACAAAGCGAAAATTGGGTAAGCCGGGCATCTTAAAGAGCTGCGAAGTAAAGAGAATCAAAGTTTTAATTCCATACAATGCGTAATCACGCATAAAAGTATGGGCTGTTACTCAAAGAACGCTGTCTAAATAAGGAGGATTTTTATGGCACGAGCTATTACAGGACGAGTACATAGAAAAAGAGCAAAAACTGTCTTAAAGAGAACTAAAGGCTATCGAGGTGCGAGAAGCAAACTCTACCGAGTAGCAAGAAATGCAATGTTTAAGTCATTGTCACGAGCGTATGAAGGTCGTAAACAGAAGAAAAGACACTTCAGAGCTTTGTGGATTACACGAATTAATGCAGCTTGCCGTGCAGCAGGCATTTCTTATTCGCAGTTTATTGACGGTCTGAAGAAACAGAATATCATCATCGACCGCAAGAATCTTGCAAACCTTGCTATCACTGATATTGCAGCATTTAATGCTCTTATCGCTAAAGTGAAAGGTTAATTATTAAAAAAAACTCACTCGTCTGAGTGAGTTTTTTTTAATAAATTTACTAAAATGATAAAAATAATAAAATTTTCTTGAAAATAGCAGAAAAACTGTTATAATATGAAAGACTTATAATGGAATAGTTATCGGAGTCTTACTAAATGATACGAAAATATCTGATACATTTATTGATAACAGCAGTTGTGATTGTAAACCTAACGGGATGTCGCACACTCCAGCTCAACCAGGATGCCAATGTAATAGGGCGAGACGGGAAAGAAACAAGTGCCGGCGGAGGTGCAGCTATACACGGTAATCTGCTCAACGGCAATGCCGTTTATCCCGGAGTTGACTTAAATGTTGAGATCCAGCAGAGGTTCGGTTTGAATGACACAATCGAATTGCAAATAAAAGGTCACTCCGATCTGTCAATGTTTGGCAGCAGCCGATCAGGTTTCAGATTTTACAATCATAATGTGGTCAACGCATGTCTCAAAGTCGATCTGATGGGCATACAGACGCACGGTGTTGCGATTATGCCGTACATCGGTTTGGCATTCAATGCTAATAACACATTTACACGCGGTATAAGATACTCCGATCAGGTCGATGCTAACTTCTCATTTGATCCGAATGTCGGATTTGCCGTTATAGCGAGCAAGGCATATTTCAAAAGAAATCTCTACTACGGCGGTGTGATCAACTTTACACCGGATTTGGCAGGTATCTGCAGCCGCAAACTCACTCAGGCTCGATATGACTTGGATTTGAGTTTCAACATTGGTTGGGAGAGGATGGCTTACAAGGTTGTCTACCGCAATGAGTTTGCTATATTCACGAGTTTTACATTCAATACGATGGATTATTCTGTTTTAGTTGAGAATGATGACAAGCATAATTTCGATTATGAGTCAGTAAGCTACCTCGCCAATCTGCTGACTTTTACGTTTGGAGTAAGCTATTATTTCAGTGCGTCGTTTAGGAATCATAACAAATATGGGTTTAACTATTGATTTCTTCGACAAATACGACATTAAGAAGCTGTTTGATGAGTATAATATAGGATTTCAGAAGAAATTCGGGCAGAATTTCCTTATGGATAGAGACTTCGCATCTGACAGTGTGAGCAGCATGGAGTTGCACGGAGGAGATCTTGTCTTGGAGATTGGCAGCGGCATAGGAACATTCACTCATCTGCTGCTTGCCACAGGTGCGGATGTAACAGCATTTGAGTTGGATTACAAATTCGTTGATATCCTTAACCGATTATTCGGTGATAATGAGCATTTTCGATGCGTGCAGGGAGATGTCCTCAAAACACTGCCAAAAACTGTCAAAGACTTGCCGCCGCACAATCGACTCATCATCTATGGCAGTCTGCCATATTATATAACGACACCGATATTGGAGAAGATCTTCTACACACAGATCGATTTCGATGAGATCGATATAATCGTGCAGGCAGAGATGCAGGGCAGACTGCTGGCTCAGCCAAATACAGAACGGTATTGTCTGCTGTCTCTGTTGGTCAATACATTCTCCGAACCGACTGTTTGTGCCAATATCCCGGCTGCGTCATTCTTACCAGAGCCGAATGTAGACTCCATCTTTGTTAAGATGACTAAGAAGGCTAATAATATTATTGATAAGCGGATATATTTCCAGACGGCTAAAGAGATCTTCCGCAACCGCCGCAAAAAATTAATCAATAATCTATTGACGAATTCGATTTTTTGTAGTATTACAAAAGATGAAATAATAAACATTTTCTCAGAGCTTAATCTAAAAGAAGATATTCGCGGAGAAGCACTATCGATCGAACAGGTCACTGCATTATCCAATAAACTCTCTGAAAAACTTCAGCATTTAAAAGGAGACATCATATAATGGAAAAAAATGCGAAAATATATGTAGCCGGTCACAGAGGACTTGTAGGCTCGGCAATCGTGCGTGCATTGCAGGCACAAGGGTATAATAATATCATTACCAAAACTCATAAAGAACTTGACCTTATCGATCAGAAAGCTGTTGCCGAGTTCTTCAAGACTGAGAAGCCGGAGTATGTATTTCAGGCAGCGGCTAAAGTCGGCGGTATCTTGGCGAACAGCAGATACAAGGCTGAGTTTATCTACCAAAACCTGCAGATCCAGAATAACATCATCCACAACAGTTACCTTAACGGTGTGAAAAAGCTGCTGTTCCTTGGAAGTTCTTGTATCTATCCGAAACTTTGTCCGCAGCCGATCAAAGAAGAGTATCTGCTGTCAGGCTATCTCGAAGAGACTAATGATGCGTATGCCATTGCTAAGATCACCGGTCTTATGATGTGCCGATCATACAATGCTCAATACGGTACTAACTATATCAGTGCTATGCCGACTAATCTCTACGGTATCAACGATAACTTCAATCCAGAGACATCTCATGTCCTGCCGGCACTTATCCGCAAATTCCACGAAGCGAAAGTAAGCGGAGCACCGACTGTAACAGTATGGGGAACAGGTAAAGTACTGCGTGAGTTCCTCTTCGTTGACGACTTGGCAGATGCTCTTGTTTTCATGATGAATAACTACAATGACAATATCCATGCCAATGTCGGCACAGGAGAAGATATATCGATCGCACAGTTGGCTGACATTGTGAAGAAAGTTATCGGCTACGAAGGTCAGATCGTCTATGACAGCAGCAAGCCTGACGGTACACCGAGAAAGCTCCTCGATATGAGCAAGCTGCACGGTATGGGCTGGAAAGCCAAAACTTCGCTTGAAGACGGGATTAGAAAAACTTATCAGTGGGTATTGGATAACAAAATATTATAAAGCAATAAAAAAAAGTTCCCTGTGGGAACTTTTTTTATTGCTTTAACAAATACTTGTAAATATAATAACTGTTCATAACACGGCGGACATAGTTGCGGGTCTCGTGGATCGGTATGAGTTCTGTTTTCTCAAGTGCAGTATTATTCTTGAACTCGGCTATCCACTGTTTGGCTCGGCCCGGGCCGGCGTTATATCCTGCAGCAATGAATCGCATGTCATCAGTGTAATAGGTGAGGAAGTCCAGATAATATGTTCCCATACGGATGTTGTCAGCTGGATTAGCCAGATCGTAATCTTTAACCTTAGTTCTGTCTGCGATCCATTTACCGGTAGTCGGCATTATCTGCATCAGTCCGACAGCACCTACATACGACTCTATCGCATGATTAAATCGGCTCTCCTCACGCATAATGCCGTAAGCAAATGCAGGATCGACTTTGTTCTGCTTACTGTATTTAATGACGAGATCCTTATAATGCAGCGGATAGAGAATACGGAAATCCTTCATCGTTATATCAGTATACCCTGTCTGATAGAATGAGTCGCATTTGAGGATGTGATACTTGATCCCCATCAGATAATTCTCATGCTTGTTGTAGTGATTGCCGATCGCTTCGTAGATGTGATATTTGTCAGAACCGTTCAGTGAACTAATCGCATCATAGTTAATCTCGTTTGCAAGCCCAATCGTCAGGAATGCCTGCACATTCTGCATAACAGTGCTGCCAAGTGATGTAAGAGGTGCAGGATCATTCTTCACCGGGAAGAAATGGTTGCTTAAACCGTTGTGCAGCACGAGACTCGGATATGAGAACGGATAACGATCGATCTGTTCCCGCCATTTCGGATTAGCACCATCAATGAGATACATATCATACCAGAAATACACCTTATCAGTCTCTGACATAGCACTCAAGTCAATGTGAGACACTTGAGATATAAGACAAGAGCGGGATTTAGACTTCATAACAGTCCGAACCATTAGGTTGAGCAGATTCTGAGCGTCTTTGCTCGTCTTGTAGTCATTATAGAATCGGATAACATTGCTAACCCAAGTGTCAGTGGCACTCGGAGACAATGTCAGGACTTTAGACCGAATTCGGCGGCCCAGAGCAGTTTTTGAGTTAGAGTATCTGTCATACAGAGTCTTATATGCCGACAAGCCTTTCTCTGTTCCGTGGAAATAAAGCTGCTCTTCGCAGTAATAATAGTTGAAAATATCATATCGATCTTTAAAATTACTCACTGCACTTGAGAATACACCGCGAAGTCCTAGTTTAATGGCGATATTTTTGATCATATCGATCTTATCAAACATCTGAGTCTCAGTGTTATTGTTATTGATATGATTAGCCTCATAAGCAAGTGCCGATGACAGATACTTCTCTGCAGTGCGCTTATCCTTCAGCAAAAGGCTGTGAATGAGAATAAGTGTAGGGCTGTCGGAGAAATGATGCACAATTGTGTCGAAGTATTCTTTATCGTCATCATCTTCGATATTAAAGCATGCGTATGACAAATATATCTCGACTTGATTGGCACACAGCACCTCCGGATAAAGTGTGATATAGCTGACGATAGTCGGAAGAAACTCCGCAGTCTTAGCCATCACACCATAAGGTGATCTTGCCTTAGAACTGGGCAACTCCGACAAATGGCTGATGAAATCAGGATTATTCTGATGATACAGCTCAAATATCTGCGTATATGCAGGCAGAACAGCACTGCGATGGACACTATAGATACGGTCAAATGAGGTTTTATTATTTGCTTTAAGTAATTCTTTCAGATAGTAATTGACCAGATGAGTGTAATTACTCGGTTTAACGGATACTGCATATCGCAACAGTCCGTCGGCATGCTCATCAAATCCGAAAGTTTGTATATATCGCATAGCAAGCGGCAGATACTCGGCAGTATTAGTGACATGCAGCGGCACATCTGTGATCTCGGCTTTGTGCAGAGCGTGAATAAGACGAGCTGTCAGATCATTGTCTGCAGCACTGCATGAACAAACAGCAGTGGTGAACAGAAATGCGGCGATGGTAATACGGATTATCTTTAACATATTATCCTCCGTCAGATAAAGAATGATTTTTTTAGAGATCGTCGATAAACTTATCTCGAAGTTTATTATACAGAATATCAGTATTGGGTTTAGAACCGCTGTTATAGTCGGCTGACTGATATTTTAACTCACACGGTTTCTCCAATATGATACGAGTCTGATCATCAGACCATATTGCTCTGTCAGGCTCGAACTCGTTCGGATTGCCGTATTTTTCGGTGAAACGCTTCAATATAGAATAGTAACTAATCTTAGATTCGTTAATCTTAATCGTAATAGCGGCGAGATTATCATCATCGTCGAAGAAAAAATATCCGAGTTTGATTAAACCGCTCTGCGGATTAACACCTTCTGCAGTGATAGTCTTGACATCCGGCTCCATTCTGGTCTGCACGGCTTCTATGTGTTCAGGAGCAAACTCAGCAGAATACCTGAGTTTCTTCTTAACTTCATCCATAGACATACCGAGTTTGATCTCTTTGTAGCCATTACTGAGAGACTTAGTGTCTGAGTCTGCACAAAATGCGGCTGCCACGAATGCCATTAGGAATATAACCACCGTGATTAGTTTACGCATTGAGTAAAGTCCTGTCAAGGATAGCGGTCATATCGTTTTTATACCAGCATATCTCATTAATATGATTCTCAATGAAATGATTGCGAACTGCAGACAACCCGGACATAAAGAGGAACTTTGTCTTGGGAGTAGTGTGTTTTTTCAGTTCCAAACTGCTTCCGCCCGGAACATTGACATTAGCAACAACTACATCAAATTTATTATTATCCAAGATATGCTCTGCTGTGAGAAGTGAGTTAGCAGTCGCTATAGAACAGTCTCTGTTTTGGATGTTATTCATAATCTGCCATACAAATCCGGCATCATCATCGACGATTAAAACATTTTTGCACATATTGTTATATCCTTGTAAAGTTTTTCATTATGAATATCGTCAGATTATGAATTTTGTTTACAGTTAATTAAAAAATACAGGGACTCACCGAACGGCAAGTCCCTGTATTTTTTAATTGACAAAACCATTATTTTTTGATAAATTATATTGGGGTAATAAAAAAAATGAATAAAAAATTTTGTATTATTTTTTCCATATTATTCACATTGTGCCTTAATATCTTTGCCGGGGAGTCTGTGCTGAGATACACTGTAACGGCTGCAGAGAAGAGTAATCCGGCTCTGACCAATGCTGTTGTATCGTCCGATACGGCAGATGTATGTTGTATATATACACACGGACAAAGTTATACTGTTGATAATGACGGCAATGTGAAACTATTCGGAGATTATTCATTCAGTCCAACAGAAGCCGGTCTGAATGTCATCGATGCCGGAGGATGCAGGATCAAAGGACAAATGCACTCATACAGCAAGATAAGTCTGAACTACACTGTGCCTGATATGCAGGGCGGAGTGACGGTCAAAGCTGCCGATAAAGGCACTCAGAGTGTCAAAGTGTTGAAAAATGCAATGGTCAAAGCAATAAAAAAGTCAAAATCATATAAAAAAATAAAAAAGTCAAAGAGAGGTTTCAAAGGGATGATATATCCTATGAATCAGCTCCACATTAAAGTAGGAGGAACCGGTGTCAGCGTAAGCGAGACATTCTACATCACATCAGAATGAAAAAACATATAGAAAAAATAATCGCTGTAGTGCTGATAGCTTCTGCGATTATCTGTTTTTACATATTTAGGCTCGATCGATATTTCAGTTATGAGAATATTTCTCAGGTTAAAGAATTAATTCTCCGATTCGGCGTGTTTGCACCGCTTATCTTCTATATACTGTATATCGTATTTAACCTGATTATTCTGCCAACGATGTTCTTCAATATCCTCGCCGGTTATCTCTACGGCATCGGTTGGGGGTATCTGCTGTCGATTACCGGGATGAGTATCGGGCTTGTATGCTCGTTCTTCGCAGCACGGTATCTGTTCAAAGATGACTTCCAGCGAAAGTTTGCGTCTAACAAGATCGTATCTCAGATAGAGCAGTACACTCACAAACATCCGATGTGGACCGTAATATTCTTTAGGATATTCTTTATCTTCCCGTATAATATGCAGAATGTCGCTTACGGACTGACTACGATAGCAGCTAAAGACTATATCATCGGTTCTATAATCGGCGTTGCTCCGATCACACTCGGACATGTGCTGATAGGAGTGCTGATAGAGCGTGCAGCGATGGACTCCTCATCTGTAAAGAATGTCATGATGTGGGTAGGACTGATCATCGCGATAGTGGCGAGTATATTCTTCACGAGTTTGCTTGTCAAGAAAATATTTAATAAAAATAATGATACTGTATCAAATGATACAGCAAAGGAACAAATAGATGGATAATACCGAATTTGAAAAACTGTCAAGAGAGTTAAACTTGTCTGAGCGTCAGGAACTGCTGTCCAAGATCAATAAGCAGGGCAGTGAAGAGGTCAGTGACATTTATACTCCAATATCCTCTAAGTCCAATAAAGAAATGCAGCTCAAAATGGCTGAAAATGAATATAAAACCATGGCATTTTTTGAAAAAATACGGATATTTTTCCAGGCAATGTTCAGCGGTGAGAAGAAAGAAGAGATTATCGTTAAGAAAAAACTAAACAGAATCAGAAAAAAAATATCAGATCAGAATCCTACCATCGTAAACTTTGACAAGAAATTCCTTACATCACAGTTTGTGACCCATCTTATGAATCTGATCAGATCTATCGAACAGATACAGCCGATCATCACGACATATTTTTCCAATGAGGATTATTTCAACGGATTTCTGCGAAAAGTATATGAGATGGAGTTCTCTGAAGGGTTAAAAAAACTATATAACGATTGTCTGCCGCAGAATCTTAAAAAAGAAGATACAGCTATCCTTGATGAGAATATGTACAATCGCGAGAAAGATAAACGCATCAAAAAATTCTTCTCGTCACTCGATTCGGAAAATTTCTCAACATTCATCAATGATGTGCAGTGCTACGATAAACTGATGAAACTGATCAATTATAATTACAGGGATCTGATGTTTGAGTTTTCTGTAACATCAGTTGATGATAATCTGACAGCTAAGAATTACGCATTGTTTAAGAATGTGGAAAACAAACTCGATTACTTAAACTCATTAATCAATGATATTGATTTCGGCAACTCATCTTTGATGTTCTTAGAGGAATATCCAGAGTATTTCCGCTGCAAACCGATCTCAGAGTCTATGGAAGTCCTGAAACAGGGGATATCTGTCTCTGATATTGAGAGAGTTTTATCGGTGCTCGATGCGGTCAATATTTTCCGAACTAAGATACCGCTGACTATGATCCTGCAGTATTTCAAAGGTGATATGCTGTATTCGCCGAAGCAACTTCCATCAGCAAGGAATTTCCCCGAAGTATATAAAAAGATCGTGCGTGACAACTTCGATAAAATGTGGGAAGAACATTATATGGATGTTCGCAGAAATTATCTGCGTAAACTGCTGTCAGAGTTATATCCTGATTTTCATTTCGATGTGCTGCAGAACTACACAGTCAAGATGTACACTCAGGCTAAGCAGGCTCTCGGCGTTAAAATGACTTCCATATTCCTGCTTAATCTCATACTGTTCTTCGTGACTAAGTTCTATAAGACGCAGCTCGAAGCGATCATTAACAGGATACTCATAGACGGTGAGTGGACAAGTGAGCAGTATAAGTTCCATTTGTCCAGCGTGTATCATTCTATGGGACTCAATGTTCAGAAACTCACAGAGTTCGACAATCAGATGAGTACTGACAACGAGTTCGGCAAGAAGTTAATGTTCTACATCGCAAAAGGTTCTCGGACAACTGATGATAACATCAAGAAAACATCAGCAAAATATGTGGAAGAGATCAACAATCATGGTATGTCTATCACGAAAGATTTTATGAACTCGTTCAATCATCTGTCTGCATTCTTCCAGAGTGTATCTCAATATGCCAACAAATCCGAGAAACAGATAAAAAACTTCGACTCCATAAACATAGGTGTTGCAAACACTAACGAGTTCGTTGAGAAAATGAATAAAATGATGAATGATTTCTTTAAGGTTTATAAATATATTGAGAATGTATATTGAAAAAAAGGGGCGTTTAAGCCCCTTTTTTTCATTTATCCGGCATTTTAATTAAACCACTGCTCGATCTCATTAGTATTATCTGTGATGATCTGCAGCAATTCTCTGATCTGTTCGCGGTGCAGTGTGACACCTTTCGATGTAGGGCACCATTCTCCGTCTTTATCATAATATTTGCGAATATCGAGATATTTGCTGTTCTTAAATGATGAGAGTTTCACAATAATCGGCTCGCGCACAAGAGGAGTCTCCCCGTCAAAACCGATCCTGCCTAATTCTTTTGATTCATCTGCCATAATTACTCCTTGTATCACTTCAATGTTAGTATAACATTATTGTATAAATATTTGCGTCAAATGTCAATCAAAAAGACGCAATAATGCTCGAAATTTATCTGCTAAGTGCCCGTAATGACTAAAACTGCCGATTCCTCTGACTGTGCCGTCACTGCCCATCAGCACCATTGATGGCACTGATGTTATGCCATATCGGGATGATATACTGCTGCGGTTAGGGTCAAGATAAGTCGGGAAAAGATAGTTATGTGTCGTCTGGAATGATTTTAGTTCATCTGCGGCAGTCTGAGGATTATTGAACATCGTATAGACACCAACAATACCGATATTCCTCTGCCGCAGATCATCTGCCATCTTGGACAATGTATTCATCTCATCGATACAATTGTGACAGGTGACGCTGAAAAATAGCACAATTGTGCTGCTTTTATTTTTTTGCGGAGCAGAATTAATAAGCGGAACGGTCTGACCTTTAATATCTATTACTGTCAAATCCACCTCAGAGGTTGGATCTTTGCTCACTGTGAACCGATTTACCGTATCAGACAGAACTTCAGTTTTGATATTTTGACACAGTTGTGCAAAAGAATTAGACGGGTGTTTTATCTTTCGGTATAAAAGATACAACTGTGCAGTTTTTAGAATATTATCATTCTCACGATCGTAATGACGATATGCAGTTATCCAAAATAAACGCTCAAAATTGCCGCTTTTGTGCAAACAATCGTCCAATATATCGTTTAGGGTATCATTAGGCTTATAACTCAATGCTTTGTCAAGCAATTCTGCAGAATATGAATAATCTTCTTTGGAAACTTTTGCATTATTTTTGGCACAATTGTGCTTATATCGATATAAGCCATTGTACAGATCCAGAGCATAATGAAGATTGTCATATTCTGATTTGTCATCTGCATTTTTAGAAAAATATTCAAACTCAGATGCAGTATATACGTTAAACAGCTGCCTCTCAGTGCAGAATGTGAAATAACCGAGTCTGTTGTCGAATGTGAAATATGAGTTGATAATGTTCTCAATATCGGAGATAGGCATTGAATCGGCAGTCAGGTATCGCTCACAATAGTATGTTCGGAGCTTAGCATAGATGAGGAACTGCTGCTGTGCCGGAGCAGAAGCTGCGATCTTATCAAACTTATCCGTATCGAATGAACCGTCAGCAGACATCTGAGTCAGCATCGCATTGAGCTGCTGCATCTGTGTCTGAGCAGACAAACATAACGGCTGCAATGCAGCGAATAATACTATAACAACAATCTTAAACAGCATAGATATTATTATAAGTTATCGTCTGTCGCTTTCGTATTTCTTTTTATACTGGATCAGTTCAAACACTTTAGATGCAATGCCAGCCATGACATTGAGACCTTCCAGATCACTGACAGAGTAGTAGCCGTTCTTGTTGTCTGTGATATTGAGTACTGCTACCACTCGGTGCATACCATATATCGGCAGACTGATGAATGACTTGGTTTTGTATCGCATTCGGTTAGGGAAGTCGTAGCCTTCATAGTTGTCGATATTCGTTACGAAGATACGCTTGTTATTCGCAGCCGCTTTCCCGGCAATACCTTCTCCTAATCGTATATTAATATCTTTGATCTTCTGTTTCTCATCGATTGACCAGCCCATAGTTTTATAGATCGTCAGGTGCTTATTCTTATCGACAACCATGATTGACGCTCTCTTGGAATGTGACAATCCGGCACCCCAGAATAAGACTTTCTCAAACAATTCGGAAATATCGATACACTGGAGGATCTCTCCTGTCATCTGTGAAAAATTCTGATATATGTTATCAATACGGCTCTGAACTTCATTCTCATCGATTGAAGCGGAGATCGGTTCTTCAAGAGTCGTCTCTATCGCAGGCGGCTGCACAGTTGGTATCAGCTCTGGTTTCTCAATTAGGATTTTGTGATTGCTGTTGCTCGCTTCCGCATTCTTACTATGCTCTTCTGTACGAACACTGTTATACTGCGGAATATCGCTGCGCAATGATATGACTAATCTAAACATTATGGAGATCACAACTATGAAAAATATCGTCAGTATAATCATGTAAAATACCGCAATGATCGGCTTGCCAAAGTCAAGCCACTTGTATTTGACGAAGAAATTAGACTCATTCATAAATAAGTTGGCAAAACCTAAGAAATACAATGCAAAAAACAATGCAAACATTAACACTAAAAGCGATATTATGAATATCATTCGACCTTTCATACGAACTCTCCATCGACAATTTGTATTGATTATCGGAGAATGTGGAATTTTCTTAAGAGAAACTAAAAAAAGCGTGGTACAGTAACAACACGCTTTTTTTAGTTCAGTTATTTTATGTGCATAAGGATCTTGGATAATCCGTTCTGATCAATGAACTTAACATTGGGTGTCTTTTGGATAAGTGAAACAGCCGACTTGCCGAAACTGTTCGTCACAACATAGATACCGTTATGGATGCCTTTTTCCTCCAGCCAATCAATGAATGTTCCGACATCCATCTGATCAACCTCAGCAGAAAAGCGCCGTATAGAGAATACTTTATTGCCGCCTTTGCTGCCGTCAGTAGGCTTAACTACATAATTGACAGCGTTGCCATTCATATAATCATGATCCCCTTGGAATCGTATATCAGACTGTATAGCATATCCTGTCGCCATGATTATTTTTTTTGCGATTTCTTTGAAACTCGTTACATTCATGTTATTAATATCCGCTACGGACAAATGAGATGCCGAAGCTGATTTCTTCGCTTCACCGCCGCCATTACCGGTATTAGCCGGAGACTTCATATCAAGCTGCTTCTGCACCTCGATCTCAAATGCTTCTATATCGAAACGTGATCTGGAGTAGAGCAGACCTTTCATCAGAACAGAGTTGATAATACTTGATTCTATGAATTTGAAAATATAAGCTGTCGGCTTGTTGGCAATACGATTGCGGACTGCCTCCAAAGCAATGCGGGTATCCTTGTATCCTGGATCAAGCATGTGCAGTTGAGTGAAGTTCTCTTCGGCTTTTTTGAGATTGTTTTTCTGGACATAGAGAACGGCTTGATTATACATACTTGCTTTATTACTCGGATCTCTTGCATTGTTCTTAGACGCTTCGATTGCTTTGCCGTAGTTAATAATCGCCTCATCGATGAGACCTTTCTCTTTGCAGCACAATGCCAACATGCGATATGCGTCTGTGATGATCTCTTTTGAGCCTTTTTTACTCAGTGCATGAGACAAATGCTGCTGTGCAGGTCCGTATTTCTTGCTGCCGAGATAAATCAATCCGATATAATACTCTATATCAGCAGTTTCAGGTGTTTTAACGCGGAGAGCCCGCTCAAGATATGACAGTGCAGTATTAGCATTGCCGGCATCAAGATATGCTATACCAAGCGTATAAAGTGCCTCCTGATCATTAGGCACAAATCCTATGTATTTTTCAAGATATGCAATGCCTTTCTTAGTCTGTGCCTGATGACAGTAGATATATCCCATATCACGATATGCCGTCGGAATGCGGTTATTCATTCGGAGCACTTCTGCAAGTTCGTAGAATGCCTCACGCTCATTGCCGGCAGCAATGCTCGCTGCTGCCAATGTCGCTTTTATCTGTGCAGCAGATACTCCTGACGGGTAGTTCTTAGTGCTGGCCAAGATGTTGAGTTCCTTCTGTGCTCTGGATATGAGGTTAAGTTTAAGGCAGATGTTGGCAATCTTCCAGCGCAGCTCAGGAGTAACATTAGACCGCTGCATAACCTTGTCATAAGCAGCCAGTGCATCATGATAACGCCCTTGAGACTCATATCTCATGCCGTCTTTTATGCCTTTGTCAGAACCGAATATACCGCTGCGGGCAAGAACGATAAATAAGACAATCAAAGCGATAACGATAAGAACAATAATTACAAATATCATTTTTATTCCTTAATTAATATTACAAAACAGAGAATAATTGATCATCGATGAGCCTTTTTTTGCATAGAGTCTCATAAAATATCTGCCAACAGGAATATTTGTGATGGAGATATTTTCATGACCGTCAGATCCGTTATTATCAACTGTGTAGAGCAGGGTATCCCTGTTATCATATATCTCTATCACAGTATCAAGTCCGCGAATATCAGACAGCGATATATTGACGGTGTTAGTCTCTTTAAGCACATCAAATCTATACCAATCTTCGTCATTATCAGGGAATAACATTCCCGTGATATTGACTCTCTCCCAAATATCAGTCGCCATATCAGGCGTGTCATTAAACTCCTGTTCATAGAACAGAGTATTGCCGCGAAGATCTGTATCAGGATGGACAGACACCGAAACAGAGTATGCAGGATCTCTCTTGTCTGTGCGGTCCGGGCTGCCGCCGATACGAATATAATAACTGCCTTTGCCGGAGTCAAGATATTTGATCTGCTCGGTAATCCCCGCGGCGTTGTTATTAATCAACTTAATTATATTGTTAGTTTTATCATACAATGTAAAAAACACATCAATGTTCGACAGCGGCTCTACATTGATAGAGAAGACAAAACTATGCTGCGAAACGAAATTAAGCCTGTAATAGTCCACATCATTTTTCGGGAATATCAGACCTTTCTTACGCTCATTCTCAGACAGAGACAGTGCAGTCTCCTCGCTGTTGTTAGGCTCGATCTCTTCGATAGAGTTATCGCCTTTCGGTGTGAATGTCAGATAATACGGGATCTTCTCATTATATGATGTTTTAGCTTTAACACATATATACACAAACTCACCTGTCGGATAGTAATCCCAAACTTTCTCACTTTCTCCGATACCGCCTTCGTCAGTGATGAACAGCTGCCGCCCATTAGTGCCGAAAACCTGCAGAGTCGTATCAACTCCCGGAACTCCTGTCAGCCCGATCTTGTAAGACACATCATGCTGCGGGAAAGTCACTTTGTAATAGTCCATATCGCCGACATTGCCTTTATCATTCATAAATCCTGCGATCAAACTTTGTGCAGATACTTCCAAAGCAGCAGATACAGTATCATTAGGCTCATAGTCCAAAAGAGCAATGCCGAACAAGTTATCGTCCGTCGTATCTCTGCGGGCACAATTGGACAGGAACAGAAGAGAAACTGTCAGGATAAATATATACAAGATGTTGGCTGTTCTCATAAGTTTTTTTTATAATATATTTTATGATATGATTTTACCATACCGCAGGATCTATTATAATAGAAAACCTTAATTTTTTCAACAAAAAAAAACATTATTTTTATTGATTTTTATATTAAAAATTATTATATTACACGCAGGAGATTCCAATGACATTTCAAACCAATCAAAAGAAAACGATCCTTAAGAATGGAATAACACTTCTTACAGATCAGATGCCGCAGAATGCTTCTACGGCTATTTCATTCTATATCCTAAAAGGTGCCCGCGATGAAAGTCCTGACGAATCAGGTATGACGCATTTCTGCGAACATGCTGTGTTTAAAGGCACTCCAAGTTATACGAAGAATACTCTCGCCGAGACGCTCGATATGATGGGCGGCAAGTATAATGCTTATACAGCCAATGAGAGAGTGTGTATATACAATATTGTGCCATCAATATATGTCAGTCAGTGTTTGGAGATATTCTGCGATATGGTCAACAACTCTCTCTTCGACGAAAAAGAGATCGACTTGGAGCGTGAAGTTATTCTCAATGAACTGAGGATGGGGTTGGAGATACCTCAGAACCGTATCAATGATGAGTTTGATGAGAAATCATTTGCAGGAACGCAGCTTTCACCGCCGATCATCGGAACAGTCGAATCAGTATCCGGCTTTACTGCCGATCAGTTGCGGGATTATTATCACCAAGCCTTCATTGCCGAGAATATCATAGTTTCGATAGCAGGTAACTTCAATGAGAATGAAGTCCTCACACTCTTGGAGAATACGGAATTCCGACACGGCACTCCGCCGGTCAGAAAAGATCTCATGCCAAGTCCTGAACATTCTGTCGGATGGACAATCATGCCCAGCGAGCAGCTTCATATTATAGCCGGCAACTCTCGGCTGCGGCTGACTTTCAATGAACACAGACTGATAAGGATATTGGACAGCATCATGGGTGACAATATGTCATCGCGGCTCTTCCAAAGGATAAGAGAGGATCTCGGACTGTGCTACTCAGTCCACACATCAACTGCAGCATACACATTCGAGACGCAGTTCTGTATCAATCTGTCTATCGCAGCCCGCAATCTGAAGAAAACTGTCAATGCCATTTCAGACATTATCACAGATATTAAGCACAATGGTATAACAGAGTCAGAGCTTAACCGAGCAAAGCAGGCTATCATCAATGAAGTGTATCTCAGTTTCGACAAGGCTCAGTTGCGTGCAGCAAGGATGGTGAGTCAGCTAGTTAAATACGGGCGATTTATCCCATTCGATGAGACGATAGCCGGTTATAATGCGATAACTGTTGCAGATGTCAATGCGTTTGTGCATAAAGTTTTCGACATCGATAAATGGTACACTCATTTGTTGTATCGCAAAGAATGTGATATGCCGGCTTGGAAATTTTAGAAACTGTAACACGGATTTGCAAATTTCTACGGAATTTGCGATGAAAGTAGAAATTAGAAATGTGATTTACGTAGTAAATCACAAATCCGTGTGATAATTAAAAATAAAAGGAGTTAATGTGAACACAGTCAAAATAAAAAAGCTAACATCAAACGCCATTATCCCGACACGGCAGACGGCAAACAGTGCAGGGTATGATCTGTATGCAAGTGAAGATGTCACAATTGTGTCACATGGCTTCGCAGCAGTCGGCACAGGCATTTCTGTAGAAATGCCTAATAATATCGAAGGACAGGTTAGACCTCGCAGTGGGCTTGCATTTAAGCACGGCATTACAGTGCTGAACTCTCCCGGAACAATTGATGCCGACTACCGCGGCGAAATCCGTGTCTGTCTAATCAATCACAGTGATACTGATTATGATGTCCATGCAGGAGACCGCATCGCTCAGCTTGTATTCGCCGCGGTCGCCCCGACTGAGCTGATGGAAGTCTCACAATTAGGAGCGACGGAGCGGGGCGAGGGTGGATTTGGCTCTACCGGAAAATAAGATAAAAAAGAGTTTGCGAAAGGCAAACTCTTTTTTATCTTATTTTATTTTATTTTCATAAACTCACTCATCATACATACGCCGCTTGCTCCGGCGGCGATAGCCGCCGCCGCATTATGCGGATGGATGCCGCCCAAAGCGTAGACCGGGATTGTAACGGCTCGGCAGACTTCCGAGAGGAAGTCCAAACCACGCGGAGCAAGATCCGGCTTACACTCTGTCGTGAAGATGTGACTCGCAGTGATATAAGTGCAACCGAGCAGCTGTGCCTCGCGAGCTTCTTCGACAGAGTGACACGACGCACCGAGTATAGTAAAGAACTGACGCTGCTCATCGGTCATCTGCCGCAGAATACTCATCGGCAGATGTATCGCTCTGTGATTGAGTTTCATTGCTGCATCAACAAAAGTGTGGAGAATGCACTGAACTCCGTTAGACTCACAAATTGAGATGACTCGCCCGGCAATGGAGTAATAAAAATCATCACCTGATGATTTTTCTCTCAGTATAATGGCTCGCGGCTGTGTGGCAGCAATTCTGCGAATATGCTCCAGATAGTCATCATCGGAGTGACATTGGTGATACTGATTAAACAGCTCTCTGTTTGTGATACATATAGTTCTATCGATGTATGCTGTCAATTCATTGACAGCATTATTTTCACTTTGCTTATACATACAGGTAGTCATTCAGCACAGGCTGAAGTCCTTCGCCGCTTATGTCGTCATACATCTGATTGAGGCTTCGCCCGTCGTTAATCTCGAACTGCTCATCTCCTTCCTGAGAATCTCCTTCCTTGCCGGTGTATTTGCTTTCGTGATCGCCGATACCGGTTGAGACTCCTGCTGAGATCTTCGTCGCAGCAATCTTGGCGATGCCATTGCGAAATGAGGCACTCTCACGGCTCGATACAGTGATCCCAACGAATGGCAGGAATATTCTGTAAGCACACAGGACTTGGCAAAGTTCCTTCTCACCGACATCGAGCGGCGTAATCTTGTCATTATTGACGATGGGGCGTAATCGGGGACATGAGAGCGACATCTCGGCATGGGGATATTTCCGCTGGAGATAGTAGACATGCAGTGCAGTCGCCAATGCGTCTCTGCGAAAATCCGACAAACCAAGCAGTGCGGCAAATCCTACGCCGCGCATCCCGCCCATTATAGCACGCTCCTGCGAATCGAACCGATACGGCCAGACGCGCTTGTGTCCGAGCAAATGAAGCTGCTCATATCTGACTGTATCATAAGTTTCCTGAAACACAGTCACATAGTCAGCTCCGCATTCATGGAGATACCGATAATCAGCAACATTCATCGGATAGACTTCAAGTCCGACATTGCGGAAATACTTCCGAGCCAACTTGCACGCCTCGCCGATATATTTCAGATCACTCTGAGAATGGCTCTCACCGGTGAGCATCAGAACTTCTTCCATACCGCTGTCGGCGATGACTTTCATCTCATGCTCGATCTGCTCGTAGGACAGTTTCATTCGCTGAATGTGGTTGTAAGTGTTAAATCCGCAGTAAATGCAGTAATTCTCACAATAATTGGCGATGTAAAGCGGCGTAAACAGATATACAGTATTGCCGAAATGCTTACCGGTCTCCATCCTTGCCCGCTGAGCCATCTCTTCGAGGAATGGAACTGCCGCAGGCGAGAGCAGAGCTTTGAAGTCATCGATAGAACATTTGTCATGACTTAGTGCAGTTCTGACATCGGTCGGAGTATATCGGTTATAGTCGTATTCATTGAGATGTGTAAGGACATTCTGAGACACATCAGACTGTATAATCTCCATTCCGCTCAGATACTTCATTATATCGGTGCGGGCAGACGGATCTGTCTCAATGCGGTGCTTCTTGGCAAGTGCCGCTTCTGATAATGTCGGATCATCTATGAAATAGTTGTTTTCCATTTTAAACAAACTCCTTATTGCGTAATGGTCATGCTGAACTCGTTTCAGCATCTCATTCCATTACTTTGAGACCCTGAAACAAGTTCAGGGTGACGAAGAACTCTTATAGTCATTTTAGTTTCTTAGAAATCCTGTAAGCGGATCGGAAGACGAGCCACCGCGGGTAAGAACTCGCCCGATTCCTGCAAGATATGCTCTTCGTCCGGCGATGATCGCATCGCGGAATGCTGCTGCCATCAGAGGCAGATTGCCGGCTGTTGCAAGTGCGGTATTAGCCATGATCGCAGCGGCTCCCATCTCCATAGCCTTACAAGCCTGCGAAGGTCTGCCTATACCGGCATCGACGATTATCGGCAGGTCTATCTCATCTATCAATATCTGGATAAACTCCTCAGTTGCCAGGCCCTTATTAGAGCCGATAGGCGAGGCAAGCGGCATAATCGTCGCAGCTCCGGCATTCACAAGGTCGCGTGCAACATTAAGATCCGGATACATATACGGCATAACGATGAAACCTTCTTTGGCAAGCGTCTCAGTCGCCCGGATCGTCTCTGCATTGTCAGGCAGCAGATATTTCGTATCACGCATTATCTCGATCTTCACGAAGTCGCCGCATCCTAACTCACGAGCAAGCCTTGCAATGCGAACAGCCTCATCAGCAGTCCTCGCTCCGCTCGTATTGGGCAGCAGCGTCACACCCTTCGGGATATAGTCAAGAATGTTTTCCTCGTCCTTGGTATTGGCACGACGAACCGCCAGCGTTATTATCTCCGCTCCGGCATCTTCAACAGCAGCTTTGATCAGTTTCATCGAGTATTTGCCCGATCCCAATATAAAGCGAGAGTTAAACTCGTGCCCGCCGATTATCAGTTTATCATCGTTCATTTTGAATTGCCTTCTTTTATGAATATGAATTGTATTTTATTATTATTTTGAATTATTGTCAAATTTTTATGAAATAAAACTGTATAAGACTTAAAAATCTACAATAGCTCCCCAAAAAATATTTCTAATCACTTGACAAATAAAAAGAAATGTTATATTATGTCTATAACCTACAAGATTAGTAGGTATAATATAACAAGGAGCATTATAATGAAAAAAAGACTATTTTATATTATAACAGCTGCAGTCCTTTTATTGACAGGCTGCTCTGAAAAAAAGAGCACAATCAAAATTGCATATTTGCCGATTACACATTCTCTATCAGTTCTTGAAACAGTAGAACAGTCAATTAAATCACCTGAACTGAATATTGAACTTGTCAGATATGGCTCATGGCCTGAGCTGCTTGATGCTTTGAATTCAAATCGTGTAGATGGAGCATCTGTTCTAATAGAGTTGGCAATGAAATCCAAGCAGGAAGGCATCGGCATCACAGCAGTTGCACTCGGTCATCGCGATGGCAATGTGATTATCTCATCCAATGAAATAGAGTCAGCAGCAGACTTGCGTGGAAAAACAGTTGCGATTCCGCACAGACAATCATCTCATAATATTTTATTAAATGAAATATTATCATCAGCAGGGCTGTCAATCGCTGATGTCAAGGTAACAGAACTTGCACCAACAGAGATGCCATCTGCACTTGCTGCCAAACAGATTGACGGCTACTGTGTTGCAGAACCATTCGGTGCAATGGCAGTATCTCTCGGTGTCGGCAAAGTTCTTGCTTCATCAGAGGATCTTTGGGAGAACTCACTGTGCTGCGGTTTGGTTTTAACAGATAAATTTATCAATGACAGACCGGCGGATGCCAAAACATTCGTAACGGCATACAAAGCAGCAGGCAATTCACTGACTAAGGATTTAGCAAAGAGTGTTGCTAAGAAATATCTGGCACAATCAGATGAAGTGTTGGATATATCGCTGCAGTGGATTTCATACAATGATCTTGACATTACAGAAGAGGCTTATAATAATCTGCTGGAAAAAGTTCGCCGATATGGACTGTCTGATAATCCACCGTCATACCGGGACTTTGTCAAGAATGATTTTTAATCAGTTATATTATAAAAAAGCGTGATAAAAATGAAAAAGCTATTGTCTATAAAAAACATCATAATATCGATAGCGGCACTGCTGCTTGTTTGGGAAATTTTATTTCTCTGCAGCAGTTACAGCAAAGCATTATTCCCTTCGCCGTTGATGGCATTCTATGCACTCATAGAGATGATTCGCAGCGGCACGCTGTTGTCTAATATAGGTACAAGTATGTATCGCTTTGCTGCAGGGTATTTTAGTGCGGTTGCAGCTGCCGTTATCCTTGGTCTAATCCTTGGTCGGCTGCCAAAAGTGTTTCAATATATCAATCCGGTCGTACAGCTGCTTCGTCCGATTTCGCCAACGGCATGGATGCCGTTTGTCGTGCTGCTGTTTGGCATTGGCGATATACCTGCTATCGTTATTATTTTTATCGCAGCATTTTTCCCTGTTCTTCTCTCAACAGTGTCGGCAGTTGGGAATATAGACCCGATATATCTTAAAGTCGCAAAAAATTTTGAGATAAGTGGGAGTGCTGCTACTTGGAAGGTTATATTTCCTGCGGTATTTCCGCAAATTGCCAATGGCATTCATCTTGCTCTTGGAACGGCGTGGATTTTCTTAGTTGCCGGTGAGATGGTGGGAGCTCAATCAGGTCTTGGGTATCAGATTATCGATGCAAGGAACAATATTCGTGCTGACATACTCTTGGCAACTATATTCGTCATAGGAGTTATTGGCATTCTGCTGGACAGTCTGCTCAAATCTGCTGAGAAACGGATATTAAAGTTATGGGGGTTAAAATGACTTCATATATTCAGGTTAGGAAGGCATGCAAGAAGTTTATTCACAATGGCAAAGAATTTAACGCACTGGATAATGTATCTCTTGATATTAACAAAGGAGAATTTATATGTTTGCTTGGACCATCCGGCTGCGGTAAGAGTACATTGCTTAATGCTATTGCGGGATTTGACCATTTGACTGAGGGCAGTGTTATGATCGACGGTCAAGAGGTTAGTGAACCGACTATTAATCATATAACTATATTTCAGAATTATGGACTGCTGCCATGGCGTAATGTCATTCGCAATGTTGAGCTCGGTCTTGAAACCAAGAAAATCCCCAAAGAAGAAAGGAAGATAATTGCTCAAAAATATATTGACTTAGTCGGACTGACCGGACTCGAAAAGCGTCATCCGGCTCAACTATCCGGTGGTCAGCAGCAGCGAGTCTCAATTGCACGAGGGCTTACAGTTGACCCTGATATTATCTTCATGGATGAGCCATTTGGTGCATTGGATGCTATCACAAGGATGAAACTACAGGAAGATATTCTTAGAATATCTCGGCAAGAAAAAAAAACAATTATCTTTGTTACTCATGACATTGAAGAAGCGGTGTTTCTTGCGGATAGAATTGTCGTTATGATGGCTAATCCCGGCAGAATTAAAAGTATTGTCAAAGTTCCGCTCGGACATCACAGAGATCGGATCGCGTCAGATTTTCTCTATGTTAGAGATAAGATATTGGAATTATTCAATATTAAAACCGAAGAATATATCGAATATTATATATAATTAATAGCGGAGACAGCATTATGAACGAACATCATCACCATGATCACCATTCACCGGCACACATACATTCACACAGAAATATTATTGGCTTTGACAAGCATGGTATTCCTACAGTGATACTGAAGTCTGACCATCATGAAAGTGATAACGAAGATGATCAATCATTTATCAGAGATTATATGAATGCCGTAACTGAATACCGCAGGACATTTCCATCGAAACAGGATGTGATAGATCAAACTCCGGATCCTGCCGTTAGAGATATGCTGCTAAGAATGGAACAAGTTGGTATAGATACCGCATTCGATCGTTTCGATGCTCAGAAACCGCAGTGTAATTTTGGTTTGGCAGGTATTTGCTGTAAGATATGTAATATGGGGCCATGCCGCATTACGCAAAAATCACCTAAAGGAGTATGCGGAGCAGATGCAGATTTGATTGTCTCAAGAAATCTCTTACGCTCAGCAGCAGCAGGTGCCGCTCAGCATGGCATGCACGCAAGAGAGGTAATGCTTGCACTTTTATGGGCAGCAGAAGGCAAACTTAATGTGCCGATTCTCGGAGAACAAAAGGTCAGAGCAACAGCCGAAGCATTCGGCATAAAGCAAAAACACCGTCCACTGAAAAATGTTGCACGAGATTTGGCAAAAATGCTTTTGGAAGATTTATCAAGAACAATACCTGATGAGTATAAGACGATCTCCGCTTGTGCAGTTCCTGAAAGGCAAGCCGTGTGGAAAGAACTCGACATAGTTCCAATCAGTGCATACCACGAAGTGTTTGAAGCATATCATAAATCAGGATGTGCTACTGACGGAGATTGGCGTTCCATCATGCAGCAGTTCCTTAGATGTGGACTGGCATTCACATTCTCAGGAGTAGTAGGTGCATCGATTGCGACGGACTGTCTGTTTGGCGTAGGTGACAGAGTAACATCTAAAGTTAATATCGGTGCATTGGAGAAAGGATATGTAAACATTGCCGTTCACGGTCATCTGCCTCTGCTTGTAAGTCAGATTGTCGAAGCAGGTAAACGCACAGATCTAATTGATCTTGCCAAGTCGAAAGGTGCAAAGGGCATCAAATTTTATGGAATATGCTGCTCAGGATTATCTGCTATGTACCGCTATGCAGGAGTGATTCCTTTGTCTAATGCTGTTTCTGCGGAACTTGTTCTTGGAACAGGAGCATTGGACCTTTGGGTCGCAGATGTTCAGGATGTGTTTCCGTCGATTATGGAAGTCGCAAAATGTTTCCAAACAACTGTCGTTACCACAAGCGAATCTGCACGCCTGCCAGGAGCAGAACGATATGAATATGATCATCATCATTCCAATATTGAACAAACAAAAGCATTAGCTGAGCAGATTGTTCGCCGAGCCATTGATAGTTTTGCCGCAAGAAAAGGTATCCCTGTTCATATTCCGCCTTATGAAGTTGAAGCAGAAGTAGGATTTTCTGTAGAATACATTCATAAAAGATTCGGCGGTATGCAGCCGATTGCAGATGCAATTAAAGACGGCAGAATACTTGGTATAGTCAACATGGTCGGCTGCAACAATCCAAAAGTTTTGTATGAAAAATGTATCGTCGATGTGGCTGATGTTTTGCTTAAAAATAATGTACTTATTCTATCCAACGGATGTGCGTCTTTTCCGCTGATGAAGTTGGGGTACTGTGCTGTGTCCGGCAAAGACAAAGCAGGACAAACTTTAAAACAATTCTTAGAGCCTGACTTGCCACCGGTATGGCATGTCGGAGAATGTATCGACAATACCCGTTCATCAGGTATCTTCGCAGGAGTGTCCGCTGCAGCAGGACATAAAATGTATGAAATGCCTTTTGCATTCGCATCACCTGAATGGGGCAACGAAAAAGGTATAGATGCTGCACTTGGATTTAGATTAAATGGAATCAGTTCATATCACTGCGTTGAAGCTCAAATATACGGCTCTAAGAATGTGATAGAGTTCCTCAAGCACGGCACAGTGGAGACATTAGGTTCATCAATGAATGTCGATACAGATCCAATCACTCTTGCCGAAAAGATTATATCAGATATGAAAGCAAAGCGTAAAGCACTTGGGTGGGATTAATACAGATGAAAATTAAAAACTCAGATACATAACACGCTGCGTAGCAGCGTGTTATGTATCTGAGTTTTATCACATTCCCATAAATCTTGCCGCATTATTATAAAACACATCTTCCAATTGGGTATCATTCAGTCCGCAGCTTAGGACTCTCTGTATTTCGACAGTCGGGTGGTGGAACGGCGAGTCAATACCGAACATAATCCGCTCAGCCCCGACATTCTCATACGCATTTTTAATCTGGCAGCCCATCGGCATACCGGAGCACTCCAGCATAAGGTTGTCATATTTCTTCGCCATAGTGATGCTGCCATCAATGTAAACACCATGACCATGCCCCATGTGTATCATCACAGTCGGCACATCGGGATGACGCTCTGCCAGGAGACCAATCTGCCACGGCAGTGAGAATGGCGGATGTCCGCAGTGAATAAACACAGGCTTGCTGTATTGTTTGGCAATCTCCATAATCGGATCGACCATCGGCGAGTCAGCGGTAAATGCGTCGAACAGAGGCTGCATCTTCACACCGGCAAAATGCTCGTCACGCAGATAATGCTCCAACATATCGTAAGCCGCCTGACCGAGATTGGCATTGACCCAGCACAGCGGGATAATGCGGTCAGACATCTGCTTGTATGCGGCAAGCAGCTCTTCGTTGAGTGTGGCTGCCGCAGGGCAGAGAATGGTTTTCTCAATATTGTATTCGTCCATCTGCCGGGCAAGCATATCAGCGTTGAAGTTCACATTAAACGGACTGCCGAAAAAACCGATATGCGAATGAGCATCGATTTTTTTGAATTTTGAAAATGCGTTTTCCATAATTTAACTCCTTTTTTTGTCACACGGATTTGCTCACGCCTAACGGCGTTCGCTGGTTTTCTATTTTGTCACCTCGACCGAAGTGGAGAGGTCTATTTTCTATGGATTTCTCCGCTTCGCTGACGCTCCGGTCGAAACGACAAATTTTTCTTTTTCATAATGCTTTGTATGTACGGGCGTGATTCATCACGCCCATTAATATTATATATCAAATTTGCCCGCCAATATCCTCAGCACAGTCAATGCTTGTGCTGCTGCACAGAGTGCAACCCGCGGAGCGACAAGACTGTCACATTCTGAGACATCACTCGTCAGATCTCCGCACAGATAGAAATGTGGCATAATCCGCTTTGTCTTTATCTCATTTGCCGAGCCGATACCGGCCATTCCCGATGCCGACACAAGATATTTGTCAGACATTCGTTCCAGAATGGTATTAACGAGCATTGCCTTAGATTCCGCATTGTCGAATGCCTCGCAGATAACATCGGCTGAACCAACAAGTGCCTCGATATTATCCTGATCAATACGCCGGTTGTGAATAGTCAGACTTATATACGGAGCAATCTCACGAAGGTTCGCTGCGAGAGCCTCGCTTTTAGGCATGCCGACCTGAGATGCCTTATACTGCTGGCGGTGCAGGTTAGTGATGTCCACATTATCGAAGTCAATCAAGATGAGATGACCGACACCGGCACGGGCGAGACTCACAGCGATATTAGAGCCGAGTCCGCCAAGACCACAGACCGCAACGACGGCATTTTGAAACTTATCAGTGCGTTCTTTGCCCTGTTTGAGATACAATGCGTCAAGCATTTCCGATTTTGATGGGGGACAATTATGTTTAATAACATTTTCATCAGGTGATAACATTTTAACCGCCTCCTACGAATGAAACGATCTCAACGGTATCTCCGTCAGCGAATGTCTTATCGGCATATTGTGACTTTGGAACAATTGTGCCATTAATCTCAGTCACAATGCGTGCAAGATTATAGTTGGATGATGACAAATATTCTGCGACCGTCATTCCGGCTATATTTTTCTCTTCGCCATTGATTTTAACCATAGCAGCCTCCTCGATTATAATATATTATTTCAATAATAAAATCAAGCAAAATCATCAGGTGATGATTTTCTACAATTCCGCAAATACAGACATAAGCGATGTCATATCCTGCGAACCTTCGATAAACTCGTGCGAATGTTTCATGCCGGATCGAATCAGTTCTCCGTCTTTGTAAGCTAACAGCTGACAAAGCGGCACGGACTCCCACGCATCGAATGATACCGGTGCGGTTGCAAAGATACATTTGTCGGATTCAGTCAGGACTGACAGCGTGCCACGGCAGTTGCAGTGAACATATAGCACCTCGCCATCGAAGCACAATAGATTGAGTTTGTTGCCGGCAGCAAGCTCACCGACAATGCGTTCAAGCAACCGAAACCGCTCCTCGAAAGGCACTGCTCCTTTAATCCGATACAAATCATTCATAAGACTCACTATATACATAAGAATTCTCTCGCTGTCAGTCGAGCCTTCCTGCTGTCCGACAAACTGCGACAGCTGCTGACCGTCGAATATTGTCCCATTATGAGCAAGTGTCCAAGTCCGACCGCTCTCATCATCCCAAACGAACGGATGGCAGTTGGCATATTCGATGCGGCCGATCGTCGCTCGGCGGATATGAGCAATCGCATTCGCAGCGATAATGTCACGCGACAGACGCTGCTGCAGATATTTGCTTGATGAGGCACACAGCGGCTCTTTCTCCATTGAGACGGACAGCTTGCGGAATACGGCAAGCCCCCAGCCGTCTTTGTGATTGATACTGTGACTGTAGAATGTCTCCAGCAGTTCATTTATCCTGAAACTGTTTTTTGCCGTGACGGCTAACATTTCACACATTGTAGTACTCCTGTATTTGTTTTGCCCTGCGAATGCCGCTGCCGATATAGTCTTTGCCGTATTCTGCCCGAACTCGGTAAGCGTAGCGGCTGGACTTAGAGTTTAGCTTATCCCACTGAGCAGACAGAATGGCTATAGCCTGCGGAGAGTCAGCGTAAAATGATTGGATTTGGTTGAGTTTCTCCGACAATGCTTCGGTCAGTGACAGACTTTTGCTGCCAAGTGTAATGCGTGCAATATCCCAATCGTAATTCGACGCATTCTTGTGATTTTGCAGAGCCTGCAGCTGGTCACGCTGAGTAAGTAGAGCGGCATTCTGCGAAGCAAGATACACAAGCAGCAGCCTGATAAACTCAAGATCCGACAGAGCAACGCCTGATTCGGAGAAAGGATTAAGGTCTATCATACGCAGTTCGATGTGGCTTATGCCATTCTTACGAAGATTGTCAAGAGTGTAGCTGCCGACAGGCTTCAATCTGACAGGGTAGTATAACTCGCTCGCCTGAGCAAGCAGTCCCTGATGGAGATACGATTCGATTGAGTTCGTATAAGCCTCGATTGACGAATAATCCAACACCGGAGAGAATATATTCCAATAGCCGTGTTCGCTGCACCGCAGTGATGAAAATCCCGTAAACACACTCTTGTCAGATTTGCCGACCTCAAAGAATGAGTTATCAGCTATAGGACTTGCGGCAAGCAGTGCGACAACCATCCAACTGTGAGCAAGCACCTGCTGAGCCAGATGCAGATAGAACTTTTCCTTATATGTTTTATAATCCTCCGCATTTTGAGCATTTAGACTGTCCAAATGAGAGCTGTCATGCTGAACTTGTTTCAGCATCTCCGTTATGTGTAACGAATGAGACCCTGAATCAAGTTCAGGGTGACACAGGTGCTTAGTTTTTGCACAGTCAATGCTCTGATTTTTGACATCAATATTAAAGTTGTGCATTAATATGTCATCTGAAAAAGAATAATTATAGTGAATCCCGGAGTAGGTCATCATATACTTGCCGTAGTACTCTGCCAAATGCTGCCGATAAATCAGTTTCTGCACATTATCGCCTGTGTAAACAGCGATCGGGACATCGTCGGCATTGCGAATCATCGGCGGATTGGAAAATGGCCACAGCAGCTCGCGGCGGCTCTCCAAACGATCGTGGACAATATACAGCTGCTGCCGTAGGAAATCCAACGCCGATGACGGCGAGTCCATCGGCAAAGTGTTGATCTCAATCTGCGACTCGCTGAAATCCCGATCTATATATCGGCAGTCATCAAACGGATTGGCAGTATGCGACAGATAGCCGTCAGGGCTGATGCGGTGAGACTCCAGCTCCAATCCGATTTTGCAGTCGAATTTATGTGCGTTTATATATTCATCATCAATGTGCAGCATGATTGTTCCTCCGCATTTGTGCCGAATGAGCCGTATCGGACAATATAATCTTCCATAGTTTTGCCATTCTCAATATTCCTAACCATCTCACGAGCCGGGCTCTCCATTCTGTCTGCCCGATCCAACAGCGGCAGCAGCATAGACTCTTCATCCCGTCCGCGGTCACGCAATCCGTTATAAGCGAGCCATACAATCTGATGAAGTGTCTCTTTGAGCTTATCGGAATGTGCAAACGGCGGCAGTGTCCTCATAACAAACATCTTGCGAAGCTCAGCCGTGGTATAGCCGTATCGGAAAATCTCCGACTGAGCAAGCAGTTCTTCCAGTTCACCGAGTCGCTGCGATAATCCGACATTCAACGCAGGTACGGTCATCACTTCACTCAGAGGCTGCATACAGCAGCTGCGAAGCTCCAGTGTCCCGCGGAATGTCAGATCCACAAATTTAAACGATCGGAGATATTTCAAGTCGTTAAGTTCAGGCTGCCATTCTATCCGCTGATACCGACTTCCGTCCCAATACTCGCCGCACATATTCTCTGTGGCAAAGTAAGTCTCCAGCGGAGTCGGCGTGAAGTTGATGTAATGACCGTCACGCTCCGTGCAGTACAGACTCATCGAGCGAATATATGCGACAATCTCATCAATGGAATGCAGTTCGACATTCCAGCTGTCAACATTATGAGGATTAAGCCCGTGCATACTCTCACGCCACAGGTGATCGCGAAGGCACAGATATTCGCCTGACGGTGAGTTGGCAAACAGCAGTGCTTTGAATGGCTCAAGCCGGTTAAACACATTTATAAACCGCACAACTTCATTCTCACTGACATCGATGTGAGTCTGCTCCGAACATGCGATCAGCCCGTAATACGGGATGTTATGGAACAACATCTGATCTGCGTATTTCTCGTAGGATTTCAGGTGGTGCAGCAGCATTCTATAGCGTCCGTTTGGAATAGGCTCAAGATTGTCGAGCTGATAATAAGGATTGAGCCCCATACCGGTCACAATGTGATGATCTGCGGCAAGATATTCATTGATAAATCCGACATATCGGCGAAAACGCGTATCTATCGCATGAAGCGACAATTCCCTGCCGAATGAAAGCTCCAGCGTGTTATAGCTGCAGTCGAAAGATATGCTGTCGCCATTGTCGGCATGTTCTGCAGCACAGATATTGCCGTCATCATCATAGTGGAATGAGCCAAATCCGAATTTATCGCAGAATGCGACAGTCAGCCGATGAACAACATCAAAATCGACTGCTTTTTTGTCAAGATTGATGATCGGCAGCTCAAATTCCGTGCCGATATATTTGCCATGTTTATTTTGGATTGGAGCGATCCACCGTTTGTAGATTGCTTCGTCAATGTCATTAACCGTTATCATATCCGCTCCTTCTTATCGATCTGCTCCGCTGTGCGATTAGTGCGGCAACAAGTTCTGCACCCGCCGCCATTTCATTGACACTTGCGTACTCCTGTGTCGAATGTGTGTTAAACATCCCGCATGATAGGACAATGCCACTTAAACCGTGCCGAGCGAAAACATTATTGTCACTGCCGCCGAGAGTCTGCACAATTGTGCCATCTAGTCCGAGTGACTCACAAGCCGATACGAAGTCACGGCACACATCGGAGTCGGTTGGAGTCCGATATGCCTGTATCTTGACATCACTGTCGAATGTCAGTTCCGCTCCGACTTTGGCTGCGGCGTTTCGGAATGTTTCTTCGGCATGAGAGATTATCTTTAACGCTTCGTCATGGTTAAGGCTGCGACATTCACCTGTAATGCGGCATTCCGCAGGAACAATGTTGTCAGCAGTTCCGCCGCTTATCGTGCCGATGTTGAATGTCGCTGTCTCGGATATTCGTCCCTGTGGGATGTGGCTTATTGCATCAGCAGCAGCGGCTGCGGCATTAATTCCGTATTCCGGTTTGAATACTGCGTGCGATGCTCTGCCTCTAATCACCGCTGAGAATGATATTATCGACGGAGCGGCATTTGCTGCTTTGCCGACAGCACCGCTCATATCGAGGACATACACATCACGGCTTATCAGTCTTGAGTAGTCGAAATGCCTTGCTCCGAGACCGTAACATTCTTCTGCGACAGTGAAAAGGATCTCTATATCGCCGTGAACGGCTGTTTTTTGTGCAGATAAAGAGTTATCGGAATTTTCATCACCTGATGATTTTTTTGCGGCTGCATCACTTAAAGCAAGCCGCACACCTTCAAGAATCTCAACAATGCCACAGATGTCGTCAGCACCGAGGATTGTGCTGCCATTGGAAATCATCACCTGATGATTTTCGTCAAGAGCCGGCAGCTTGCCAATTCCCGGCTGCACTGTATCAAGATGGGCAGAGAACAGAATAGGGCGGGCATCCGGATTATTTCCTCGCAGGACAGCACAGATATTGCCGGCAGAACCGCCGATCTCCGTGCCGACATTATCTTCGCTTACATAAAATCCGATATTGCGAAGCATTTCTGTAACAGCATCGGCAATCACTCGCTCATTTTTGCTTACGGCATCAATCCGAGCAAGCGTAATGAAATCCTGTATAAGTCTGTTCCTGTCTGCGTGAAGCATAGCGGCGCTCCTTTCAATCTACTGGTTTAGTAGGTATATAATAACATTAATTACCTACTTTGTCAATAGGTTAAACTGTTAAAATATATAAAAAAATAAGGATTTTGCCTATATGACAAAATCCTTATTTTTTTATATTCATTTTTACAGCCCTTTTTCGATTATTCCGCCGCCGACAATCACATCATCCTGATAAAGAACAACTGACTGTCCCGGCGTAACCGCGGACTGTGGTTCGTCAAATACTATACGCCATTGCTGCGGATTGTCAGTCGGTTCGACAGTTGCATTGGCAGCCGGACTGCGAAGTCGAATTTTTGTGACAACTCTGAATGGCTTATTCGGGATGATGCCACCGGGCCAAATCATATCAGTGGCAAGCAGAGCAGGGCTAAGCAGTTTATCTTTCGGGACAACGGTGATCGTATTATTTTGAGCATCGATACTCCGTATATAGACAGGATCGTTTCTGCGAACGCTGAATCCTTTCCGCTGTCCAATCGTATAATGTTCAATACCGCTGTGAGTGCCGATAATATTGCCCTGATCATCAAGGACATTGCCGCTGCAGCACGGTTTGTCTGCGAATAATGCTTTGAAATACGGAGCCGCGATGAAATCCTGACTTTCTTTACGCTCGGCAGCGGCAAGTCCTGCTTCGCGTGCAAGGCGGAAGACTTCCGACTTCGGCAGAGATGCCAATGGAAATCTGACTTTCTCCAGCAGTTCGGAAGACAGCCGATACAGGAAATAAGACTGATCTTTGCTTTTATCTGCTGCCACGGCAATCATGCACGGACGGCATTCTGTTCCGAACAGTCCATCACTTGGACGCACAACGGCTGCATAATGTCCGGTGCAGAAATAGTCATAGTCCAATCCGCAATTCTGCAAGCCGTCAAGCAAGGCTCCGAACTTAATCAGGCTGTTGCACCGAATACACGGATTCGGCGTTCTGCCGCTGCGATATTCCGAAGTGACATAATCAAGCACAAGGCGATTGTAACTTGCACTGACATCAATGACTCGGTATGCAATATTATGCCTTTCGCAGAATTGCTTGCATTCGGCAATATCTTCTTCTTCATGCGGTGAGTAGCATGTATCGCGGCATCCGTCATTCCGGACAGCCTGAATGTGCCCATCCCACAGCGACATCGTCACGCCAATGACATTGCAGCCGTTCTGTTTGAGCAGATATGCAGTCAGCGTCGAGTCCACTCCGCCGGACATGCCGACAACAACAGTACTGTTTGGCTCAGGCATATTTTGTAAAATCCAATCCATATTCTATTCTCCATAGTAGGTTAGTAGGTTAAAAATAATAAAATAAAAAATCATCAGCTGATGATTTTTTATTTTATTATTTTATCGTTATTTCGTTTTATTGATTATCTTCTCTGCAATCGCATTAAACTCTTTAGCAGACTGTTTCTGACCGCAGAAATAGACAAACGGCTTGCCATCATCACCTGATGAAACAATATCCGGCTCGATAGGTATTCTGCCGAGTATCTCGCATCCTGCGTCAGCAGCAAGTTTATCCGCACCGCCGGACTTGAATATATCAACACGCTCGCCGCAGTGAGGACAAACAAAACCTGACATATTCTCTACAATACCCATAAGCGGTGTATGAATCTTCTTTACAAAGTCGATAGACTTGCGTACATCAAGCAATGCAACATCCTGAGGTGTAGTAACTATAACAGCACCGGTTACATCATTGATAGTCTGGATAACGCTAAGCGGCTCATCGCCTGTTCCAGGAGGGCAGTCTACAACGAGGTAGTCCAGCTCAGGCCACTCAAAGTCCTCGAAAAACTGCTGGATAACGCCCATCTTCATCGGACCTCGCCATATTATCGCTTCGTCAGGATTCTCAAGCATCGATGCGATAGACAAAACATACAGGTTATTCACAGCCTGTATCGGCTCCGGTCGCTCATGCTCATTGAGAGTGATCTGTTTGCCTTCTATGCCTGTCATCTTAGCAATCGACGGTCCGTGAATATCTACATCGACTATACCGACTTTGACCCCCTGCAGTGCAAGTGCATAAGCAAGATTGACTGTCACTGTACTTTTGCCGACACCGCCTTTGCCGCTCATTACGATTATTTTATTTTTGATTTTTTGGAGATTCTCCATCCGCTGCAGTTCTTTCTTCTGCTGTTCTTCGCTCTGATTCATTATTTACTCCGTTTTTATGTGATGGAATATGTGCTTTTGGCACACATTCCATCACATTGTATTACAATAAAATCATAAAGTCAAGCAATATTTATAACTGCAAATATTATAAATAAGAAGAAAAACAGCAGTTTAACAATATCAAGATGTTTCCCGAAGAAGTCTCCCAATTTTTTGCTTGACACCCCTGCATAGACAAGGATAAACACAAGCAGCAGCGGTATTATGAATCCGATATTGTATATCAGCAGAAGAAACATCCCGAATGAACGCTGTCCGACAGTGCCAACCATATATCCGATGATCGGGAAATACACCTGACCGGTGCAGGCAAGCTCAAATACCGATACAAGAATGCCAAGTGTCAATGCTCCGCCGAAGATGTTATAATTCTTAGTCTGCGGACGGATATTGCGGCGGATAATATT
>JAFYAI010000152.1 GCA_017540815.1 Spirochaetales bacterium | reverse complement strand
CAAAGCGGACAATAAGCTCACATGTCATCACTGCGGTTACACCATACCGATGCCGACAGAATGTCCGGAGTGTCATAGTCCGAAACTGGCTCGGCTCGGTGCAGGAACTGAGAGGATTGAAGAGGAGATAGGGAGAACTTTCCCGCATGCTCACATTCAGAGAATGGATCTCGATACACTACGCAATCCTGAGATGATACAGGAGATTTTCCAAAATATCGAAGATGGCAGGATAGATATACTCGTCGGAACGCAGATTATCGCGAAAGGGCTGCATTTCCCGAATATAAAATTTGTCGGGATTATTAATGCAGATATGATGCTAAATATCCCGGACTATAAGTCATCAGAGAGGGCTTTCTCACTGATAACACAGGTCGCAGGTCGGGCAGGGCGAACAGATAATCAGGGGTTCGTTATGATACAGACTGCCAATCCGACGCATTACAGCATTACAGCGGCACAGACTAATGACTATAATGTCTTCTACGGTCAGGAGATCGCTTTCAGGCAGCTGCTGTCTCTGCCGCCGTTTGTCAGGATGCTGCGGCTTGTCCTGCGTGGTCCTAAAGAAGAAGAAGTCGCGGCGAATATTAACCACATCTGCGATATTATTAAGCAGCACAATTGTGCCGACAATGTGGATAAATCTGATAAATCGATTGAAATCCTCGGTCCGTCTCCATGTCAAATCGAGAGGATTAATAAAAATCTGCGTTATCAGATACTTATGAAATCGAAGTCAATGACCGCTATGCAGCATCTGCTCCGTCTTAGCCTGCCTGAGATCAAAGTCAAAGGTAAGAATTATCTGGAGATCGATGTAGATCCGGTAGATCTTTTTTAATTCATAATGCATAATTCACAATGCATAATTAAAATAAAAATAGAGATTTTGTATTGCAAAATCTCTATTTTTTTTATTTTCCAAATTTCTTCTTGACATTTTTCTATTTATCTTATATCATTTTATAGACATAAACAAAAAATATGCGGCATGAAGCCCACAATCTTCGTTCCGCATACAGAAGAATAATTCAATACGTGACCTCATTGATAAGAGGAGTATCCCATCTTGGGATAAAAACCTGTATCGTAAATGGGGCAGTGAGGGTTTTTTACGCGTATTGAGGATTCTGCTGCCTATTGTGGCATTTAATGGTGCGGGTTTTTTTGTTTGTGATTACTCAATACGCGGAGGTTCTTCAATGAGGACTGTTTCTATTTTCACTTAATTTCATATTTTATTTTTATTTTATCAGAATTTTATTTTATTTGGTTAGGTTAGAAGTGGTTTGTCTATATATGATAAACCGCACGGTTCGTTGTGTATTTTTTGGTTTGACAGTATAAGTGTGTTGAATTATTAAATACGAAATTTATTATAATTTTTTAAGGAGAGTGTTATGGGATTCTTTGATATGTTAAAAGATGCATGGCAAGAAGCAAAAGAGAAAGTATTATGGGATGAAAACAGTAAAACCTGTGGCAGTTGTAAGCATTTTATGGGAATGACAGGGAAAGGTGTTTGTGTAATCGATGGTTCAAATAGAGACGCTGCTGATTATTTTTGCGATCAGTATGAATATTTTGGAAATGAAAACTCTTTTGAAAATGTGCAATCGTATGGCAGTAGCAGCAATAATAACAATGATGATGATTAATTATTGCCTCTTAAAAAAATAAGGAGCAGATATGAACTTAAAAGAAAACTTACAGCATTATATCGATGCTGGTTATCCTATTATATATATCGATACATTCGAGGAGAGAAAAACTGACGGGATAATATCTTCAGTCATCGGCGGTCGAGAGGCCGTTGAGTGGAATGGGGCGAAAGGCTTTGTGGACTTCAAGACGAAGCAGCCGCTAATCGAGAATAAGACGCTTGCTGAGACACTGCGGCTGTTAAATATAGATGATGACTTTGACGGTAAGATACTCATTCTTAAAGACATACATCCGTATCTGACTGCCGATCATCCTGACGAGATAGCTCTGCTGAAAAATCTTGCTCAGCGGATAGTTGCAGGACTTGACGCTCGTATAATAATGGTTTCGCCGGTTAGAGCCATTCCGAGGGAGCTTGAGAAATTTATCACGATGCTGGAGTCGGATTATCTGACACAGGATGACATTAAAGAATGTGTGCGGCATTTTGCGAAGGAGCAGGAATTGAGTCTGTCAGATGACCTGCTGGAAGAACTGTCAATGGCATTGAAAGGTATGAACGCATTCGAGATAGAGAGCCTCTTGTCTGCGGCACTTGTGACGAATGGCGAGCTGACGCGTGACGACCTTAAACTTATCTTCGTGCAGAAACAGCAGATGGTTATGAAATCCGGCGTATTGGAAATGGTATCGGTCAAAGAATCTGTCAATGACATCGGTGGCCTTGAAAATCTTAAAGAATGGCTGCATCGCAAATCAAAAGTATATAAATCTATAAACAAAGCGATGGAATTCGGTGTTGAGATCCCCAAAGGTATGCTTATAGCCGGTGTGCCGGGTTGTGGAAAGTCACTGACAGCTAAGGTTACGGCAGGAATGTTTGAAGTGCCGCTTCTGCGGCTCGATATGGGCAAGATCATGGGAAAATATGTCGGAGAATCGGAAGAAAATATGCGTCGTGCCATCGCACTTGCTGAGGCAATCGCTCCGTGTGTGCTATGGATTGATGAGCTGGAGAAAGCATTCGCAGGAATCAGCGGCAGCGGCAACGAAGTGACCGTCAGACTGTTCGGAACATTCTTAACTTGGATGCAGGAGAAAACCACGTCGGCGTTCGTCATTGCCACGGCGAATGACATTACTAAACTGCCACCTGAACTGATGAGAAAGGGACGATTCGATGAGATATTCTATGTTGGGCTGCCGAATGAAACCGAGCGTAAAAAGATATTCGAGATACATATCGGCAAACGGCGAAAGAAAGATTTATCCAGTATCAATATGAGTGAGATTGTCAAACGGACAGAAGGATTCAGCGGTGCTGATATTGAAGGTGTCGTTAAGGATGCCGTGGAATGTGCATTCATCGATGATAAAGAGAGCCTTACGACGGAATATATCTTGGATGCGATTAAGGCAACACATTCTTTGTCAGAGATTATGAAAGACTCGCTGGATAAGTTGTCGAAAGAATATGAGCAGAGGAAGTTTAAGAAAGCAAGCAGATGACCTCACCCCCTAT
>JAFYAI010000151.1 GCA_017540815.1 Spirochaetales bacterium | reverse complement strand
GGCAGCCCACGCTTTGCTGCTTCGTCAGCCCACTCCGCCGAGTAGTTATTGCCGTTGAATATTATGCGGCCATGATTAGCCACGATTTCTTTGATAATGGCAGTAGACTCTTCTTTAATGTCCTTGGCATTCTCAAGGCGTGTCGCTATCTCGTCGAATGCCTCAGCAGCGATAGTGTTGATAACAACATTAGGACCTGACACGGATGCAGATGAACCGACCATTCTGAACTCGAACTTGTTTCCTGTGAATGCAAACGGAGATGTTCGATTGCGGTCTGTATTGTCACGAGGCAGGATAGGCATCGAGTCAACACCGACCTGCAGGAATTGCTTCTGTTTCTTGGAGAGTTTCTCGCCTTTGACAAAACTGTACAGTATCTCCGTCAGATCGCTGCCTAAGAATATCGATATGATGGCAGGAGGAGCTTCTGCCGCTCCCAATCTGTGATCGTTGCCTGCCGTAGCAGCGGAAGCACGCAGCAAATCCGCATGACGATCCACGGCCTTGATCAAAGCACACAGCACAAGCAGGAACTGGAGATTTTCACCGGGAGTTGATCCCGGCTCTAAGAGATTGATGCCGTCATCAGTCGAGAGAGACCAGTTATTATGCTTGCCGCTGCCGTTTATCCCGGCAAATGGTTTCTCATGTAAGAGACACACGAGATTATGCCGCAGAGCGACTTTCTGCATCGTCTCCATAACAAGCTGATTGTGATCGCAGGCAATATTCGTAGTTGCAAATATCGGTGCCATCTCATACTGTGCAGGAGCAGCCTCGTTATGCTTGGTCTTGCTTGTGATCCCCATCTTCCACAATTCTTTATCGAGATCTGTCATGTAGACAGATATTCTGTCTTTGATCGCACCAAAGTACTGATCATCAAGCTCCTGACCTTTTGGAGCCGGTGCACCAAACAGCGTCCGACCTGTCATAAGCAGATCCAGCCGCTTAGAGTAGAATTCTTTATCTATAAGGAAATACTCCTGCTCCGGTCCGACCGTAGAAGTTACTGTTTTGCTCGTCGTATTGCCTAATGCACGCAGCAGCCGCAGAGCCTGTTTGCCAACCGCATTCATAGACCGCAGCAGCGGAGTTTTCTTGTCAAGAGCCTCGCCGTTATATGAGCAGAATGCCGTAGGAATGCAAAGAGTCAGATTATGAGCGGAGTCTTCTTTGAGGAATGCCGGTGATGTGCAGTCCCACGCAGTGTAGCCCCGTGCCTCAAATGTGCTTCGCAAGCCTCCGCTTGGGAACGATGAAGCATCCGGCTCGCCCTGATTGAGCTGAGTACCGTTAAACTCAAGTATTACCCCGCCATTAGGTGTAGGAGAGATAAACGAGTCGTGTTTCTCAGCAGTCATACCTGTCAGCGGCTGAAACCAGTGAGTGTAATGCGTCGCACCGTGTTCGATTGCCCAATCTTTCATCGCATTGGCAACTACATCGGCAACTTCGGCTTTGAGCGGTGACATCGTATCAATCGTCCGCCGCAGTGACTTATATACATCCTTGGGCAGCCGTTCCCTCATCACCTTGTCGTTAAATACATATTCACCAAAATACTCACTGACTTTCATGGGGAAACCTCCATTATTAAGTCTATTATAACATATTTTGTGTAGGTTGTAAAGAGAGAATTTATGCTGAAAATTTTGTCATTTTTTTTGAAAAAAATGACAAAATTTTCAGCCAGTTTTTCATTTCGTGCGTTATATATAAGGGTAAAAATTAAGTGAGATGGTAAAACACGCTTGCGTGTTTTACCATCTCACGAAGGAGACCTTATATGAAAAAACAAAAAAATGCCCAGTTGGGCGAAATGAACCCGAAAGTAGATTACGCATTCAAACTGATATTCGGCAACAAAGAATATCCTGAGATCACAAAATCTCTGCTGAACTCAATTATTTCTCTGCCGGACGGTCAGAAGATCGTCGATGTCACAATCGCCAATCCCAATATCGACAGGCGTTACAAAGACGATAAATATTCCATCATGGATATTTTCGCAGTAACGAATAACAACATTCTCATTAATATAGAAATGCAGATGATTAATCGCGATGACATGATCCCGAGAACTCTGCACTATATGAGCCGCATTATCGCAGGTCAGCTGAAATCCGGCAAAAACTACAGTTCTTTGAAACAAACAATCTGCATTAACTTTGTCGATTTTGACCTTTTCGATGGGAACAAATATGCTCATAACGAGTTCAGTTACCGCACTGCAAGAGGTGATTTATTGACAAATTTATCGCAAATTCACTTTATTGAGTTGCCAAAAGCGGAAAAAGGTGGTATAATCGAAAATGAGATGCTGCAGAAATGGGTAAAATTTCTGAACAATCCGTCGTCAGAGGAGGTCAAAATGTTTAGCAGTGAATATCTCGAAATCGGAGAGGCGAAGAAGATATTGAGTATCGCAAGACTAAAAAATAAAATCCGTGATCTGTATTACGCTCGTGAAGATGCCCGACGAGAGAAAGCAAGCTGGGAAGAGCATAAAAAGAACTTCGTGAAAAATCTGTTGGAGAAAAGCAAAACAGAAGGCCGCAGAGAAGGTCTCGCCGAAGGCTCTCACGCTGCCAAACTTGAAACCGCTCGCAACTTCCTGCAAATGGGACTCTCCAAAGAACAAGTTGCACAGGGAACAGGACTGTCGCTGGAAGAAATACAGAAGTTATAAAAAAAATGAGATTTCCTAACGGAAATCTCATTTTTTTTGTTAGAATCTCTTACTCATACTCATACAAGTTGTCACCAGTTGTAGACTTCTGATAGTAGCACTTACGGATAGCTCTAGCTCTGAAAACATAATGATTGTTATCATAATTTGTGTCTAACTTAACAGCTGTTTTGGTCATATCCTCATAAGTATTTACAGATGATGTGTTCGCCGGACAATTATAATATGCTTTTTTTACAACATCACTAACAGAAGAAGACGACCAATAACAAACTTTTTTATCTTCATCTTGGCTTATTATTTCTTGAATATCACTATTGCAAGTATTAGATGCTTTTAGCTTTTCTAATGAGCCATTTATGGTTGCCATTGTAGAAGGAAAATTCTCAACTTCAATCTTTGCCGGTAAATACCATTTCTGTTTGTCAGATGTCACATCATTTGTAAGATGATTGACATACCAAAATACTGGATATTTACTGTTTGCAAGATCAGCACTAGTCATATCAGAACTTGCATCAGTTGCTTTCTTACAGATAAAATCCCAGTTGCCGCTGCCATCATCATCACTTGTATCAGTTAAGGCAAGGGATTCTTTGTATACTTTTGCATCCGAACTACACCATGCTATGTTACTTTTACATTGGCTCATATGCACTATTTTTGCATAATATTTTTTGCTAAATTTACTAATTTGTTCTTCTTTAAGAACAAACACAATACCTATGGGGGCTTTGCCTACAGGCACATTATCTTGGGATAGATTATCCTTATGCACAAATATAAATGCATCTTCTAATTTATTAGCAGTGGTCTCATCCTCATATACTATTGCACCGACAAACGGTTTGTTCTTACTCCATTTGGCATACAAAGGCTTATCATTTTCAATATTGGTATTGAAATTAAACAATTCTGTTCGTTCTGGATTGGAACACCATCCTTTGAACTCATAGCCGTATCTGACAGGTTCAGGTTTTTCAATCTTTGTATCCTGCTCAATTCTCACAATCTCCTGCTTATATCCATAATTAAATGTCACATAACACGATGGCTTGACTGTAATCTCAAACTCAGCAGACTTGTCACTATCATTAGCTGATACCGTAACTTTAATGTTCTTTTCAACATCAGTTGTCAATTCATAACCCTCGGCAGGAGTAACAGTATACTCTGACGGCAAAAGAACTTTTTCATAGTCATCCACTGCTGCCAAGACTGCGTCGGCATGATATGTGCCTTTTACAACAAGACCTGTCAGGTCGAGAGTTTCGTCTGCAAGATATGTTTTCTTCTTCATATTGGAAATATCAACTGTCAGATCACTTAAATGATATTCAGCATTCTTATCGATAACGGCGATCCTAAACTCATATCGATAATCCAATGCCGTATTAGCGAAGTCTTTCTCAATAATAGCCTGATGATACCCCGGCTGAAGCGTTGTCCAATCAAAATCGGCATACTGACCGATACGGACATCGTTTTCATCCAGACCAATACTCGTGTAAACAGTATCATTGCCAATCTTAATACGGAAAACATCTTCAAGTCTGGTAACAGTATCAACAAACTCATAAGTCAGCCCGGCTTCGTAGATCGTAATCGCTCCGCTTTTCTGATATGTGCCGATCACCTCAAGAGAACTGAAGTCTGTTTGAAGATCTGGCTCACCAAACTTCACTTCAAGATTCTTTCTCGTTTCCCTACAGGAGGTTCCAAAGGATATGTTACAAATCCCTTTCACCATGTTTGCCTCCAGAACTCGCTTCCAAAAGGCATCGGAG
>JAFYAI010000150.1 GCA_017540815.1 Spirochaetales bacterium | reverse complement strand
CAAGCGTTACTACGAACTCTTCGCTGAAGATTAGCGGATCATCGCTGTCAAGTCTCAGCATAGCTTCTATTGATGATCTTGGCCGAGGCGAGTTCGTCAAACCGCGTCCGCCGAGAGTTGAGCTGCTCTCATCCGATGTGTCGTCTGATGTCGTTATCGCTCTTGATAATGCCGCATTGACCATACATGATGTATCTGCGGATAATGTAAAATTCAACGCTGATAATACTCAGTTGACAGTCGAGGACAGTACTTCGGTTATTGGCAGATTTGAGACAGATAAAGACTGTAAAGTTGTCCTTGAAGACGGTACGAGTGATACTATTCCATGTGTCCTTGACAAAATGGACATCGGAGCTCATGGCAAACTCACTCAGGTAAACATGCAGGCTGCAGAATCTCTTATCCTGACGAAACTCTCGCCTGAGTCAGGACTTATTACAACTATGAAAGAAGATGAGTCGATTGACTTCTCTAAATTGGAAGTCATCGGTACATATATGGCAACAGGTGCTGTTACAGTATTCACAGCGAAACTGACTTATGATCTGCAAAGCACATTTACTAAGCTGGAGAAAGACTTTAGTGTCAAGATTGATGGTTCTTTGGCATATAAGCGTGAGAACGGAGAGCCTGTTGATACCGGATATGTTTGGTCATCGCTTGAAGCAGGGTATCATAATGCTGTGATTGAGAAGAATGACTTCCCTGATAAAGCAGAGGATTATGCTTATGAAACAATGCTTACTGTCTATGAAAAACAGATTACTCCTGTACTTGTCAGTATCGAAGCAGATACGACTTATGCTCATACAGAATACTTGGCTGGTGAAACGCTTGACTTATCAGACTTGATCGTAAGAGGTGTGTATGAAGTGAACTCTACATTTGCAGGGACAACCAGTTATACGGAAGAGATTAGCAATTATACTCAGGATACTTCCAATGGCACAGTATTGACTGCGAACAAGAGTGTAGTTATATCGTATCAAGGTAAGACCGCAACTGTATCTATAACAGTTATCCCATCGTGTGTTGTAACGCTGCATTATGGATATAAAACGGTGTCTTACCTGACTGCCAAAGGGGCGAAGATAAAAGAACCATTGCCGTTTGAGAACGAGCGCTTGGGATATAAAATTGCAGAGACATATACTTTTGGTATCAGTAGTACTGGCATATATCAGACATGGCACACTGTCATTGCACCGTCGGATAACAGCAATGCGTTCGAGTTTGTGACGGGATATTCTAAAGATGCTGTTACGGATGACATCGATCTGTATACTGCACCTTGGAAAAAGAGTGCCCCATCATCTGGAGCTATTGTGTATATAGATAAAACGACGGCGGATCAAGACAATGATAAGTATATCTATGTGAAGAATCCGATAGACGGTGAGACTCCGTTAGGTGTTACTTTCAAAAATAGTACAGAGAATTACGGCGGTGATGACGGTTTCCGCATAGTGTCATTTACAGAGTCGGAAGATTTGGTATGGTGCAGTTCAGATTCTGATGCGATTCGCAATCATATTACTATAGAAAGCGGTTATGGAAATAATAAAATAAGCCTGACAGACGGCAGCGGCAACTGGGCTGTGATATGTAATAAAGTAACTGATGAGGACTCTGAGGGACACTATCCGGCTTTTGAGTTTGTCAATAGTCTGCCGCAGGATGATCCTGCATTCCCGTGGTATATGCCGTCAAATGCAGAGTTGAACAATTTGGTTAAGGGCAGTAATAGTAATGACAATTGGAGTGCTGTAAATTATGCTTTTGGTAAACTGGGCATAACAAACACAATTGAAGCCCTTGACGAATCAGATGTCGTCTATTGGTCATCATCGGCTGCCGGATGGAAATATAATGAATCAGGCTCTTATTTGGGAGTTTATTGCACTGCAGGGGGCAGAGCGACAGATGTGTTTGCTGATGAAGGAGAAGGAAATGAGTATAAAACATATAAATCTGCAATCACTAATGCAAAAGTTCGAGCAATCCGCAAGTTTAAATATCAGAGTTCGACTACAGGAGATAACCGGTATACATATCAATAAGTGCTGCTTGACTAACCTAAACAAAAAAAATGAGATTTCCGTCAGGAAATCTCATTTTTTACAATTTACTTTTTTACGCTTCAATCACTCGCACAGCGATAACACCGTCGATGTTTGCAAGAGCTTTGATAATCTCGTCATTAACTTTTGCATCGACATCGATAATATTGTATGCAATGTCGTTGCGGTTCTGGCCTGACATAGATGCAATGTTGATGCCTTTGCCTGCAAGGATTGCTGTAATCTGACCAATGATATTCGGAACATTCTTGTTGGCGAATGTCAGTCGGCAGCCGTTGGTCGGAATATTTGAGTCAATCTTTGATTTCGGATAGTTCACTGAGTTGGTGATAAATCCATTCTCAAGGAACTCCATAATCTGCTTAACAGCCATTTTAGCACAGTTGTCTTCAGCTTCAGGAGTAGAAGCACCGAGGTGAGGGTAGCAGATAACTTTGTCGTTGGCAAGCAGTGTCTCATCTGCGAAGTCTGTAATATATGCGGCAATCTTGCCTGAATTGATGCCATTAACAATATCTTCTGAAACAGCAAGTCCGCCTCGTGCGAGGTTAATAATCTTAACGCCGTTTTTCATTGTTTTGATGCGTTCTGCATTGAAGAAACCTTTTGTGTCAGGAGTCTGCGGAACATGGATTGTGATATAATCACATTTTGCAATCATCGCATCAAGACCTTCTGCCTTCTTGACATCGCGTGAGAGTGACCAAGCGGCATCTACAGAGAGGAACGGATCATAACCGATTACATTCATTCCGAGAGCAACACAGCTGTTGGCAACCATTGCACCGATAGCACCGAGACCGATGATACCGATCGTCTTGCCGAGCAGCTCATTTCCAACGAACTGGCTCTTGCCTTTCTCGGCAAGTGCTGCAATCTCATCGCCTTTGCCTGCGAGAGTCTTTGCCCAAGCACGAGCGTCGAAAACAGGTCGGCTTGCGATAAACAAACTCAACAGAACGAGTTCTTTAACGGCGTTAGCATTCGCACCCGGAGTGTTTACGACAACGATACCCTTGTCTGTACACTGAGGGATAGGGATATTATTAGTACCTGCACCGGCACGAGCGATAATCTTTACGCTTGCAGGAATGTCCATTGTCAGCATGTCGGCACTTCGGACAATAATCGCATCTGGATTATTGATGTCAGTAGCAACTTCATATTTGTCTCTTGGGAAAAGGTTAAGTCCTTCCGGGCTAATCTTATTCAAAGTTTGGATTTTAAACATCTTAGTCTCCGTATGATCTATGCAGCATCCGCTGCAAATATTTTATATCGATATAATAATAAATTTTAGCATAAAAGTCCAGTGAATTCATAAGAAATTTCACGGATAGCACAGCATAATTGTGAATTATGAATTATGAATTATAAATTGCTCATTATAATCGCTATTCCCTGCCATGTATATATAGCTCCGACGAGAAGAAGTGCTGCCGCTCCGCTTATGATAAGGGCTTTCTTAAACTTAACAAATCTCAATGCCGCTTTGCCGACGAACAGTCCGAGAATGGGGTAGATGCTTGACGACAGAATGAACAAGAGCGTGATAGTCAGGCTTTTGGGCAGCAATGAACGGGTCAGAATGGGAGCAAGGATCAATAACTTGCTGCACAGCACGCCGCCGCGTAACGCACCGACTGTCACTCCGAACAAAAATCCCGATTTCACGGCGGCGGAGCTGCGGCGGCCGACAGAGCGGAATTCACTCGTTTCATAGAGGCACGATTCATCGCCGCAGCTGTCGCAGTATTTGCGATATTCCGAATTGGCTGAGATAGGGCAAGCGGAGCAGTTATGTTCCGCCGCACTGTCTGCCTGCAGACAGTGCGGTGCATGATTCTCTTTTCTCCTAAGAATCACGAATCGCACAATTGTGTAGACTGCATAGCCGATGACGGCAGCACCTGACATAAGATGCAGCAGCCAAAACGGAATATTGATAACTCGTCCGATAAATGTAACAGCGACTGATAATGTTAGGATTGCGATACTGCGTCCCAGAAGGAATCCGGCGGATGTCAGTTTCTTTGTTGTCTGCAGTGAGAATACGAGAAGTGCACAGACCCACAGATTGCCGTAGGTCAGTCCGATAAGGATTGCTGACAGATAATCGTTTGTTGTGCCGAAGTTCACTTGGAAGTCTCAGAGTTTGGCGGTGCAGGGCAGTATTCGCTGTTAGTTATAATGACGGCAGACTCTTTCGATGACGGCGGTTCGACTGTTACGGTGACGATCTCGCTTCGCCGTCCGCCCGGACAGAATGACGCAGTTCGCAGAGTTGTTCCGGCAGGCAGTGTCAGCGGAGACTCGTATATCTCGGATGCGTATACAGGAACAGTGCCGTCTGTAGTCCATCGAATAATACCGTATCGTCCGGCTGTCAGCACAATTGTGCATTGATCTGACGAGACATCTGACTGCGTGATCTCAACTGACGGAGACTTAACGGCATTGAACTCGGAGCAACCGGTAAAAAGTGTTATAATGATAATCATTAATATTGCAATGTCATTCCGAGCGTAGCCGAGGAATCTGTGTTTCACAGACCTCTCCACTTCGGTCGAGGTGACAATATTGCTATTCGAGATGAGATTATTACTATTGCTATTCTTATGGAAGCAACTCATTCTTTTCATTATATTCTCCTTTTGCCGGGATTGTCGAGCTTAATCGTTAGACCATTGCCGCTGAATGTTACCGCATTCTGTTTGGCATATTTGCTGTAGTCGTATAGAGCCAATGCTCCGTATATCAGCAGCGGCATACAGAACAGGAACATTAATGCTCCCGAGAGGACCATAGTTATACCGATGCTGCCGTATGCCGTCATATAAGGATAGTCAATTCTCCATAAGTCACTGTCACCATAGACATAGTGATCATAAGTCTTCATCCAGCCGGGGAAATTCTCATAAGGGATGAATCCCATCGTAATGCCGACAGCCAAAAAAACCGAACCGAGTCCGGAACATACGCTGCCTGCGATTATAAATGCTTTAGCACCTGTTTCGGTAAGGCGATATTTTCGGTAGAGAGGGTGACTTTTGGGTGACTCAACTTCGGAGAAATGCGATACTCCGGGCAGTGCATTCTGTGCCAAGTATGATGTTACGCTGTCAAATGAGATGTCACAATTGTGAGACTTGTATTCTGCTGCATTGACGGCTGTGCAGACAATCAGAAAGATCATAACTATAAATGGGATAAAACATTTCTTCATGGCTGCTCCTTACTTCAGAAAATATGTAAAACTAATCGACACGCCCATCGCAGACCAACAGATCGGACGCATAGGACTGTATGCACCGCCTGTCTGCTGGAAATCCTTGTAGTTTCGCCAAGACCTGTCATTGTAGTTGAAATGCACCGGTATGATCGGCAGCCATTTGAAACACGAAATATCAATCCTGTATTTGCCGAATGGGATCGTCGCTCCGATGGTAAACTCTGGGGAGAGTTCAAGTCCGGCACATGTGATCATCTCTTTGGTGTTGCTCATAATATAATCCATGCAGGTGTAGACTCCAAGTCCGACCATGAATCCTGAACTGATAAGCAGTCCGAAATGTTCAAGCAGATCAAATCTGTACTTCAGAGCAACCCGGAATGCTCCGTATGAACCGTGGATATAATTCTCAAACATCTGGACTGTGATCGGGAAAAAATGCGTAACGGAGTAATGATATATCATCATTTTAATGCCGGACTCAAGGAATAATCCGCGGACAAGCCGTATATCGGCGAATATATCGTAAGCCATGCCGAAACTGCGGCGGTAATACACAACAGACAAGGCATTGCCGATGCCGATCCGATATTGATAACCGGGTTTGTTCTTTGCGAAGAGGAAACTTTTCTGTGTATTTGCCTGTTCGTTGTCGTCTTCGTTTTGCAGAATGGCGAGATCAGCGGTTGTGTCACTCTGATTGTCTGCCATATCCTGACCAAAAAGCGAGAAACTCATAAATAATGATACAGTTATAATGAACAAAATCTTTTTCATATAAAAAATATAGCAAATTTTGATGAAAAAATCAACTTTTTTATATATGATTTATTGCTTTTTTTCGCGGAATGCATAAAATCGCTGTGCAATATAGTTAAGCAGGACAAACAGGCAGCTGCCGAATATCATTGACACATTCGATGCAAAATGTTCGACTGAAGCGGCTTTAGCTGCTATATCAGCTGTTGTATCGGCAATATCTGCACTGACATCGCCAATCACTGATTGATTTCCGCTGAACAGCCCGCCAAGACTTGCCCATGTCCACTGATTGACTGTGCAGATATGAGATATAAGCGGTATGGCGATGGCATAAGCGATGCCGAAACATGCCGCCTGACTAATCGCAAATCTGACGATCGGCTTCCAGCCTTTCTCTGTATTCTTGAATGTGAAATACTTATTAAGGAAATAACTCATCACCGCTCCGACGATGTAAGAAATAATCGAAGCTGTCCAAACTCCGCCCTGTCCGCAGCTGCGAAGTCCTGTAAGGTTGTATAGCAGGAACTGCAGTCCGTTGCCGACGATAGTATTCAGCACTCCGACAAGCAGAAATTTCCAAAGTTTAATGTCGAAAAATGATAATAACTTATTCATAACATAATTATAAAAAAAAATATAAAAAAAATCAAGAAGATTTTATAGTGCGGAATCAGCCTGTTTAAGCATAAGGGAAAGCATTTTTGCTGAGAAAAAAAATATGATTAAATGAAAAAAAATGATTGAAATTTTTTGAAAAATAATATAGGATAGGAATGATTGAGATCAAATGTGGGGTAGAATATGTCTGTATGGAAAAAAGCTGCGATTTGGATTATATTAATGATAAATGCTTTTATGGTTTGCTGTAAGAAGGATGAGAGGTTGGTTAGGCTCAATGCGGTGCTTGACAGACTTGTTCTTACTGATGAGATAAAGGCTGACATCAGAACTAATCCGAAGGAATTTTTGACGGATCTTGATGAAGTGCTTGCCGCTGATACGGATGATCTGCTTATTCTAGTAGATAAGAAGCATGTTCTGCCGTCAACTTATGCTCCTACAGATCTTGTGCCTGTCGAGAATACGAGCTATATGAAGACTAATCGTCCCGGACACAGTCTTCGTAAGCCTGTCTATGAAGGTCTCAAAACCATGTGTAAGGCTGCAAAAGCCGACGGCTACACAATGCTCATATCCAGCACATACCGATCTTATCAGTATCAGGATGGATTGTATAAGCGTTATATAAAGATATACGGAGAAGAGGCGACTGCTAAGTTCTCAGCGAAGCCCGGAACGAGTCAGCATCAGCTCGGGGTTGTTATCGATTTCGGCAATGTAGAGGACTCATTTGCCGAGACAGATGAATCAAAATGGCTGGAAGAGAATGCTGAGAAATATGGATTTGCATTGTCATTCCCAAAAGGGTATGAAGATGTGACAGGATTCAAATGGGAATGCTGGCAGTATCGATATATCGGATTGCAGGCTATTGCTATGCAGCGTAAGTGGTTCGGAGATATTAATCAGTATCTGCATGAGTTTGTAGATATGTGGAAGAAGATTGATAATGTTCAATGAGAAACGAGCATTTAGATAAGCATTGTAAGGAGTTTGGACTATGAAGAAAAAAAATTATTTTGGTTTTGTTATTCTGATTATGAGTTTTGCCATTCTGACAGGCTGTCCAAATGGAGATGAGCAGAGTGAAGAACAATCTACGCAGCATAATAATGGGACAAAGATTACATCTCTGAGTGATGCGATAAAGCAAACTGCCAATAAAGAGACTCTTGACCTTAGTCTCCCAGAATATTCTGATATTACGAATTGGACAGCAACGGTTAATAAACCTATTATAATCAAGAATGCCAACAATCAGCAGGCTAAGGATCTGACTGTTACAGCAAGCGGCGTAACTCTGGAAAATATTGCTAAAGCTAGCGTCTCAACGAGTGTATCTCTCAAGATTAGTGGCTCTTCGCTGTCATCGCTGAGCATTAGCGGCGGAACATCGGCTTCTCAGAATATGATAATCGGTCGCGGAGATGTCGCTCAGAATGCCGTGCAGGTAGAAATATCTGATTCAACGGTTGATAATAAAATATCAATAGGTATCGAAGGTTCTAATCTGTGTGCTTCATCATTAAAGGCAGAAACAATTCGGCTTGATGCGATGAATACACTGCTTACAATTAAAGATACAACGACAGATATTGAATATATTTTGACAGATAAAGTTTGTCAGATGATACTTGAAGATGGACTAAGTGAATCTATTCCTGATCCGACTGTTAGAGACAATGGAGAATTGACTCGGTTTAATATGAAAGCCGGAATGAAACTGATTAAACTTTCTCCGAGTAAAAACCTTGATAATGTGGTAACTGTTGGTCAGTCTATTGACTTTTCAAAAGCAGAGATTCTTGGAACATATTATTCTGAGAATGGTATTACTATATTTAGAAATTTCGGTTCAGAACCGATTGATACTCAGACTAAGATTGAGCAGTCATATACTGTATCTGTTAAAGTTGGTGATGAGACGGTTGATTTCTATAAAGATGGTGAGAATAAGAATACTGATAAATGGGCAACACTCTCTGCCGGAAAATATAATGCCGTTATTACAAGTGACTTCCCAGATAAGGATGAAGATTATGCTTATGAGTTTGATGTAATTGTGACTTCTGATACGAATTTTAAACTTACGAAGATTACAGCAGATGCTTCTAAAATGAAGACTTATTATCGGGAAGGAGAATGTCTTAATCTGCGTGGATTAGTCGTGATTGGTTCGTATAATTCTACGGACTTAAGTTATGATGCTGTTATAAGTAATTATCAAACAACCATTGCTGACGGCACATCTTTAACACTTGCAATGACATCTCTTATAGTGTCAGTGGGCGAACTGACCGATGATGTTCCTTTAACAGTGAAGAAAACATTTACTCTGACATGCGTAATTGATCAGAATGATACGACTAAGAATGTTATAAGCACAATTGTGAAGGACGAGACTATAGATCGCCCGAAAGATCCGATTAATCCTGGTTTCGTATTCGATGGATGGTTTACTGATGAAGAGTGTACTGAGGCAAATCAGTATGATTTTAGCACAATTGTGAGTGGTAATGTAATACTCTACGCAAAATGGTATGAGGATAATATCAAGATTGACGGAACGGAATATCTGTATACTGCGATGTCAACTATTCTCTACGAACAGCTGATTGTACCGTGCAATCGAGACAGCGGTGCATTCTATGGCGATGGTTCATCATCAGTGACATTGAATCCTTATCAGATAGCCAAATATCCTGTTACTCAGGAATTATTTGAGGCTGTAACTGGTATTAATCCGTCGTGTTTCACTGCTGATAATCAGCCTCTTGATACAAAAGAATACTTGAATAATATAATCGCAGTGGAAACAGATGTCAAATACAGACCTGTGGAATCAGTGAATTGGTATAAGGCGATTACATTCTGCAATAAACTCAGCCTTAAGACAGGCAAAACACCGTGTTATTCTGTGGAAGGTGTTACAGATTGGGCGACTCTTGATGTCTCATCAGATGTTCCAAGGGCTGTAGATAATACATGGGATGCTGCTGTATGCAATATGGATGCCGACGGCTATCGTCTGCCGACTCATGCTGAATGGGAGTGTGCAGCCCGCGGCGGTAATCCAAACGATCCTGCATGGGAATATGATTTCTTTGGCAGAAGCGGCGGCAGCACACTAAACGATGTTGCATGGCATTGTGATGGCAAAGCAACAAAAGGTTCAACACTTGCAGAAGGATATAGCAAAAATCACACATGGCAGGTAGGTCTAAAACAGCCCAATGTCCTTAATCTGTATGATCTTATAGGTAATGTATGGGAGTGGTGTGGATTGCCGTCGAATGATACTTGGCGTGATTGTGTTGTTTGTGGTTGCAGCTGGAATACAGGTAATCTTACCGAAGGTATAGGATATCATAAAACATATTTTATAAATCCTTTTAAAAAAGAAACAAGTCCGTGTATCGACACAGCATGGATTGAAGAGTATGGATTTCGCATTGCTCGGACTCTTAAATAATGTATTTTGAAAACAATCACAAAAAGACGAGTTTCAGCCGCCTTCGGCGGCTGAAACTCGTCTTTTATCCATTTTTTTAGAAGAACACACTCCATGTTACGAAATCTTCCGTCATCGGAAAGTTGTGCAGCAGGTGGTATTCTTTATCCGAAGCATCCGAATAGTAACATCCGCCTCGTGTATAGGCAGAGCATACTCTGTTGCCGTCTGTTATATCGCATTTAATCCACTTTTTGCCGTAGGAGTACTGCCATTGTGTAATGCCGTTGTTCTTTCGTTCGACGGCTACAAGAAATACCGCATTCTTGATTGAAGGCGGATTATAGCGGTATAACTCTTTAATCGAAGAATACTCCGAGCTGACATAGCGGTAATCCTTCTTGAGATTAAGCTGTGTCTCTGAGAATGTTTTGCCCATGTCAGGTGCCGCTTTTGTTCGCATTTGCAGGTCTGCTACAAAGTATGTGCGGACATTGAAGTCAAGGCGGCTAAGGACATAGTAGCAGAAAAGACAGATGGACTTATAGTCGCCGCTGCCTGTGTAGAATAAATCCCACGGAGTCTGCCATTCGTCAGTAAGAGTATATTCATTATTAGATGCTGTAATATTAAGCGTTACATATTTGTCAAGGCTGTCGAGTATCTCGTCAGGCTTCTTTGATGACAATTGTGCGATAAACTTGTCAAGAGCATTTTGTCTCTCAATATCTGTATATCCTTTAGCTGCGTAAGCATCATTGTATATCTTGAGGAGATTTTTTTGCTGTTCAACGCTGACAGTATCGAGCAGAACATATCGAGAGCCGTTAAACTTATAGCATTTTGCAAAGAATGATTTGTCTCGGCTGTTTTTGATCTTATCTGGCAGAATATTCTCAAAAATATCTTTAGAGAATGATACCGGAAGATCCGCAATCGTGTCAATCTTGCCTGTTATTTTGGATAACATATTCTTGACTGTGAAAATCGTTGCATATTTGTTGTCTATATCTTCAAGCGGAGTTTTTTGACGATTCTTAAATGTCATATACGAATGCAGCACAATCGTGTCATAGTCTCCAACACTGAAAATAATATTGAACTGTTCATTTTTATCGGTGATCTTGTATAATTTACCGGCATACTTAAGGCTGTCTCCGCGGTAAAGCACAGACTGAATCTCAATGCCGTTAAACTCATACTTGTCGCCGACGAATTTCAGCGATGATACGCGAGCTGCCTCGATATTGTTTAGCATGATTTTATGCACCTGATCTCGCTCTATATTATTCATAGCTGAGAATGGAGTTGACAGTATAATACTCTTGAAATCAGTCGGAGACACAGAATAATATATACCGTTCCGGTAGTAATTTACCTCATCAAATGCGTAAACAGAGAAAACATTTATAGTAATAAAAACAATGCAGTAAAAAAGTAACTTCTTCATATTTTCTATATCGGAAGATGATAAAATCACTTTAGCTGTAAATAAATAACAGTATTGCGGGCGACAGTCTCTCCGGGAGCAGGGGATTGTTTGGCAACGACACCATTGCCGCTGATCTTTACTTTGATATTAAGCCGAGACATAACATTCAAAACATCACCTGCGGACATTCCGGTGAAGTCGGGCATTTCAAACGGCACTGTGGTAATACGCTCCGGATCATTGTCAAGTTTGATCTCATCAGAGTTGATCGTGTATTCTTCTTCGTTATTGATATGAGTGTAACCTATAATGCCAGTGATAAACTCGACGAGGACGCGAGAACAGATATTGCCTCCCCAGCGAATCTCTCCTTTGGGATTATGATAGACCATATATATGATATATCGAGGTTTCTCCGTCGGGAATACAACGGCAAGTGTTGAAGTAACATCTGTGTCGGAGTATTTGCGTTCGGCAGCGTTGTATATCTGAGCCGTTCCTGACTTCGCATAGAAATTGATGCCTTCGATCTTAAGTCTGCGAGCTGTTCCTCCGGCCATAGTTGTTTCTGACATAGCATTAAGGACTCTTGCCGATGTACCCGGCTGCAGAACACGGCGGATCTCACGGCGGCTGTATTCTTTGATAACATTGTTGTCATCATCTGTAATCTGACTGATGATATACGGCTCTATCATAATGCCGTCATTTGTAAGAACTGTCAAAGCTCGAACCATCTGGAGTGCATTGACGCTGACTTCCTGACCGATAGGAACTGAGAGTTTAGATCTGCCGGTCCACTTCTCGACAGGACGGAGCAGTCCTGGCTGTTCTCCCGGCAGAAGTATAGTCGAATTTTCTCCAAAACCGAATGCTTTCAGATAATTATATAATAATTGATCCGGCATCTGCTCAGTTGCTTGTAATGTACCGTCGTTGCAGGAATATTTCATTACTCCGGCGATATTGATATTGCCGTGTCGGCCTGTACATTTGACACGCAGTCCGCCGAAGTCATAGTGCCCATCGCAGAAAAAATATGTTTCTTCATCAACATAACCTTGGTCGATCTGTGGAGCAAGTGAGAATACTTTGAAAACCGACCCCGGCTCATACTGATAAAAAATCGACGCATTGCGGAATACGCTTTGATTATAATCGGCATAGTTGTTAGGATCAAAGTCAGGCCAATTTGCCATAGCTATTATTTCACCTGATTTGCCGTCAATGAATATCAGTGAAGCTATATCGGGATTTTCCCGTTCCGAGCCTGTTTTGAGGCAGTATTCTGCGACAGCCTGAATATTGGAGTCTATTGTAAGACGAACATTCATGCCGTTATTGTGTTTGCCGTCATTCTCATCACGACCGATCTCAGACAGCAGATAACTGTCCATGCTCTTCTCGATACCTTCGACACCGCGGTTATCGATATTGCAGAAACCGAGTATATGAGACGCGAGCGTGCGGTTAGGGTAGAATCGTTTATATTCGTTTTTCTGATAAACGCCCTTAAGATTATATGTTGATAATGCTTGTGATTGAACTGGTGTAATGAGTCGTTTTATCCAAATGAATTTTTTGTTATTGTTAATCTTGGTATAAACGGTAGATTTTTCGATACCGAGAACTTTTGATAATATGCCTGCAGTGTATTCTTTATTTGTCACTTCGGTAGGATTGACATACACAGATTTGAGCAGGTCACTGACGGCAAGGAGATTGCCATTCTTATCGTAAACATTGCCACGATTAACAGAATATTCACCATATTCGCTGATAATATAGTTGCTTGGGTCGATTGTGGACAAGTAGATGATGCGTCCGATTAGTGCAAATGTTATAACGAGAACCGCTCCAATGACGATCCTTATACGAATATTGGGAACTCCCATAATAAATGAAATATACCATATCTGAATGATTTTTTCAAGAAGGAATTATAAGAATTTTTATGGAGTTTATATGTTATATGACCATTTTTTCGAGGAAAATTTGGGTTGGCGGGTAGAGACAGGCTCTAGTTGCCCGGACTCTGTCTAAAATTTCACGCACAATTGTGCGTGAAATTTTAGGTGTATTGCGGAACCTCTCCAGCCGTCCTGCTATTACCCCTACGGTCGCTCTTACCCGTTCTATCGACTCTGCCAATTTCTTATTAT
>JAFYAI010000149.1 GCA_017540815.1 Spirochaetales bacterium | reverse complement strand
ATGGCAGCAATTCGGCGAGAATAACATCATTTACGCACAATTGCCTCGAATCAATTAGACGATTCAAAATATTCTTGCAGAAACCACCGCGAAAGCCATCAATCCAAGCAGAAGTATCAACGAGGATCATTTCGCCCCCTAAGAGCATCAAGATCTATGTCCAAATCAATCTTCCCCATATAGTTTTTCAGTTCATGATAATCAACCTTAGCCCGCCGCATTTCAACCTGATGTGCATAATTATAAATCATCATCGTCTGATCGTAATCAAACGAATCAATCATCTTTTTTGTTTCGCTTTTTAATGCTGTTACTTCCATTATAATATCCTTAATATATTCTCCATTTCATAACACAATCATTGTGCATTATGAATTATGAATTATGAATTATGCATTTCCCTACTTATACTTATAAAACTTATTCTTACTGATACCGGTCTTAGCAACAGCATCACCGACATTGCCGTGGTAGTAGTCAAGGATCGCTTTGATCGTCATCTCTTCAATGTCACCAAGCTCAATGTTGCCGGACAGCACTTCGTCACGCAAAGTTTTGATCGCAGTATCGACGGTCTGATGCTCTCGCACCATATCCGGGAAGATAAAATAGAAATGGCTCGCCAAGATCTCCCTCTGCTCCGCAGTCACGATAACTACCCGTTTAACGGCATTCTCAAGCTCACGAACATTTCCGGGCCAACTGTAGCCTTTGAGCCGATCAATCGCCTCCTGCGATATCCTGAGCTCCTGAATGTTTAACTCATCGGAGAATTTCTTAATGAAGTATCGCACAAGATCCTCAATATCATCCACTCTGTCACGCAGAGGCGGCATCGTAATGGGGAACTCATTGATACGATAGTAGAGATCCTCGCGGAACTGACCTTCCTTGATACACTCCGGCAGCTCTTTGTTAGTCGCAACGATCAATCGGAAATCAACCTTTATAGTTTGGTTGCTGCCCAGCCGCTCAACTTCCTTCTCCTGAATAACACGGAGCAGCTTAGCCTGCAAGCTCAGAGGCATATCGCCGATCTCGTCGAGAAACAGAGTCCCCTTGTCTGCCAACTCAAACTTACCGGCCTTATCGGTCATCGCATTGGAGAATGCTCCTTTCTTATAACCGAACAACTCCGACTCAAACAGTGACTCAGGTATAGCTGTAGCATTGATCTTGACGAACGGATAGTCACGCCTCGGCGACATCTCATGTATCGCCCGTGCGATCACCTCTTTGCCTGTTCCGGTCTCACCATTGAGCAGCACTGTAACATTGTGTTTGGCAATGGACTGAACTTTCTGATATATATCATGCAGTCCGCGGTTGAAGCCTATTATCCGACCTTTGCTCGTCTCGAACTCATTCTTGAAGTTATAATAGTTGCTTGTGATCTTCTTAATGTCGATCTCATTCTTCTCGGCGTTGCGGCATTCTTCGATAGCATTCTCTACTATGACTTTGAGATCCCGCAGCAGCATCGGCTTCTCAGCCACTTTATTGACGAGATTTTCATTGATGGCCGTCTCCAACACCTCTTTCTCAGCATACGCAGTCATCAGGATGGAGTAAGTGAAAGCATTCATCTTCTTCGCAACGGAAAGGAACTCGATGCCGTTCATCTTGGGCATCTTGTAGTCTGTAATGATAATATCATACTTAACCGCTTCCAGCTCTTTGAGAGCATCGGTCGGATTAGTGAATATGGTCAGATTGTAGTCGCAGAAATACTCTTTGATATTCAGCAGGAGTATCTCCTCGTCATCGACCGCCATTATTTTAATATCGGAATAATCCGCAGTTTTTTCGTTGCTCATATTACTTATCTATCAATACTACGATACTTCTTGCCGCTACAGTTATCACTGATGTTTCAACTCGCTCTTCACTGCCAAATGAGTAGAATCCGCTCTTAGCCGCTGTATCGATTGCTTTATACCACATCTTATCTCTGCCGGAAGAAGGCAGATTGAAGTCAAGGTCTTCCCAAAATGAGTTAATCGCTACATATATATTATGAGACTGACGGGAGGACTTTATACTTATACCGCCGCCGTTAAGCATATAGGCCAATGCGTGCGACTCGCTGCTCCAATCGGGATCGCCAACTTCAACTCCGTGCCAGCTTATATCCGGCAGCTCGTTGCCGAGAGTATCATATCCTTTCAGAAATGACTCACATCGGATGATCGGATGAGCCTTGCGGAATGAGATACAATATTTACAGAAGTCGAAGAATGACTTATGCTTCTTGAGCAGTCCCCAATCCAGCCAATTCAGCTCATTGTCATGACAGTAAGTATTATTATTACCCTGCTTGCTGAATCCCATCTCATCTCCGGCGAGCATCATCGGTGTGCCGAGACTGAGCATAAGCAGAGCAAACATATTACGCATCTGCTGTTCACGCAGCTGATTGACAGACCGAATGTTTATCTCACCTTCTACGCCGCAGTTCCAGCTGAGATTGTTATTATCACCGTCGGAGTTATTCTCCGCATTGCGGATATTGTGCTTGCCGGTATAAGTCACAAGGTCATGCAGTGTGAATCCGTCATGAGCCGTGATGAAGTTGATACTGTGGTGCGGAGTCCTTGTTCCATAGTGGAACAGATCTGCACTGCCGCATATTCGCTTCGCCAGATCGCCTGTCTTGCCCGGATCACCTTTGATGAAACTGCGCACATCATCACGGAACTTACCATTCCATTCGGCCCAGCGGTCAGGGAAACCTCCGACCTTATACAGACCGGCAGCATCCCACCCTTCGGCGATGATCTTCGTATTGGACAATATCGGATCGTGGCTAATATCAGCAAGTATCGAATGGTTCGGCACCCACTGACCTGTGCTGTCTCGGCCGAGTATCGCCGCCAAATCAAATCGAAATCCGTCAATGTGCATATCGACAACCCAATATCTCAGACTGTCGAGGATCATCCTCTTGACGACTGTGTGATTGCAGTTAAGAGTGTTGCCGCAGCCGGAGTAGTTCTTATAATATCTGCCTTTCTCCAGCATATAATATATCGAGTTGTCCAAGCCTTTGAAACTAACAGTCGGACCATACTCGCTGCCCTCGCCTGTATGATTATACACGACATCCATGATGACTTCTATGCCGGCTTTATGACATTCTTTGACCATGGTCTTGAACTCTCTGACCGCTGTAATGCCGTTGCCGGTCTCGGAACAATATGCCGGATCTGGAGCGAAGAAGCCAAGCGTTGAGTAGCCCCAGAACTGTTTGAGCCGCTGCCCCGTAATAGGATCGGTTTTCATATTCTCATTGTCATTGAACTCCTGCACCGGCAGCAGCTCTATCGTCGTAATGCCTAATTCTTTCAGATACGGGATCTTCTCGACGACTCCCATATATGTTCCAGGATGCTGAGTGCCGCTCGACTTGTCGAATGTGAAACCGCGGACATGCATCTCATAGATAATCGTCTCTGACATCGGGATATTCAGCGGCTTGTCATTCTCCCAATCGTAGCGGGTACTGTCAATGACAAGACACTTAGGAACGATGCCGTAATTGCGGTCGTGATTGAATGAAAGATCGCCATTCTTAGAACCGACCTGATAGCCGAATGAAGAAGGATCTTCCCAATGATACTCACCGCTTATCGCCTTAGCGTACGGGTCCTGAAGAAGTTTATTGACATTGAATCGATGCCCCTGACTGTTCGGCCAATACGGGCCGTCTACAATGTAGCCGTAGCACTGACCGTGTGACATATCATAAACAAATACATGCCAAACATCACCGGTCTTATTTATCTTATCATCAAGCTGTATTATACTGCTTGGCTCACTGTCATTATAATGATCAAACAGCAGCAGCGACACACTTGTCGCATTCTTGGAAAATAATGCAAAATTACAGCCGTTGTGATGCAGCGTTGCTCCATACATATAAGGATTGCCAACATCGATTCTGAGTTCTCTGCCTATTACACGAGCCATATTCAGTCCTGTATATTCAAAAAAAGGATAACATATTATACAACAATGCGTATAATATTTCAATAAAAAAATCTGAATTTTAGAATTCAGATTTATTTTTGCAAAAAAAAGTCAGATTTTGCAGGATTTGCCCACAAAATCTGACTTTTCAAATAAGAGTTAGGATCTCGCCGTCCGTCGGAGTCAGCAGCTCCGTTTCGGTCGGCAATTCAACCGAAGTCAGATCTTCCTTCTCCGCCGAAGTATGATAAACAATCAGTTTCTTGGGCTTGACTGTTCCGATAACTTTCTCCAAATCTTCCTTAGTAATATGTCCCGACACATGCACTGTCTTTTCATGACCTTTACAAATATCAAGCATTTGAGCAATGGCAGGCTTATCGCGATAGCCGCTCCACATTGAATAGATTAAACAAGTCTTGTCGGGATATTTCTCGAAATAATGCCGAACAATCGGCATGAATTTATCATTTGCTCGGACTACCATTCCGAAGCCTCGCTTTTCCGCTCCCTCTCGATTATATTCACTCATATAATTTACTTTGTGAGATTTGAGTTTTGCGTCTCGCGTTTCATCGTATATTTGCATTTGAGCATACTGATAATCGTCGGCAAGCATATATTTGCCACACGGAACAGCTCTCGAAAATGATGCTATTCTGTCCAAAGCCGACGATGAAGTCAGCAGGAAACAATATTTATAATCATGAAACAGCTCTCTGAACTGCTCCTCAACCCAATTTTCATCATGATAATATTCGCTGTCACGACTAATCGATGTACCTTCGGTTATCATCAGATCAATCTGTCCAAGATTGGTCAGAGTCTCTTCCAGCTTGTCCCGATAAAATCCGTGCATACGATAATCGCCTGTTATCAGTATCCGCTTGTTATATCCTTCCACCAAGAACATAACCGAGTCGGCAGCCGAGTGATCCGAAGCTATCGCCGTAATCTGCAAGTCCTTAATCTTTACCGGCATTCCGACCTTTATGGCGTTGGCGGATTTTGCCCATTGGCTTGGAATACGGTTTTTCATGTGGTCCTGATATTTTTCAAGGATTTTTTTCGCAGTTTCTTCCATATAAATAGGAACGCTCTCGGCGACATCACTTATCTGGCCGACATGATCTCCGTGATAATGAGTTAAGAATACCGCATCGGCATTGATAGTGCCTGTTGTCAGTCCGTCAATGCTCAGCATGCTCTGATCGCCCTCGCCTTCAAGCGGCAAACCGAAATCAAAAAATATCCTCGTATTCTCTGCTGAGACCTCGGTACATATACCGCCAATCTGTGCCGTTCCTCTGTGGATAATCACATTTAATTTTTTGTTATCATTCATAATTTCACCTCACCATCGTAACATTTTACAACCTTAGCCGGAATATCGCCATTCCAGTCTTCATTCGTATTAACACATTTCCACTCTTCCATTATGCCGTTATAAACCACTGACACAAGAGACTTGCAGTAAGCAAAAGCCATTGTCTCAATGACATCAATGCTTGCAGGGATAACCACCGAAGTTAAATCATCGCAGCCGTTGAATGCCCAACATCCGATTCTTGCAACACCTTCGGGAAGCACAATCTTCGATAAAGACTTGCAGTCACCGAAAGCATACTCGCCGATCTCCGCTACGTTTGACGGAATCTTCATCGAAGCAAGTCCAGTGCACTGATGGAAAGCAAAGTCAGCGATACAGTTTACACCTTCAGGAATGTCAATAACGGCGAGCGATTCGCAGCACTCAAAAGCACTGTCACCTATTCTCGTTACACTCGTCGGGATTATAACATTCTCAAGGAAATCGCAGCCATAAAAAGCACGATAACCAATCTCCGTTACGCCGTCGGGAATGACTGCCTCAACTGCGTTGACATCACATTTAACCAATATACCGTTTTCGATTGTAAGTTTGTCAGACATAAAAACACTCCTTGAATTGTTTCGAATAATAAGCCTTAAGGTAGCCGCATTGATAAGCTACTAATGCATAACAAACGGCATGAGACTTGTTAAACGCATATTTAGCGAATACTTCCCAGTCACTCCAGATTTTCTCAATCAGCTCGTGCGAATCTTTAATCTTCGCATTCTGACAACCATTGATAAATTCAGGATTATTCATACAGCCATCGATAAACTTCACTTTGAAATCATCTGTGTTTTCTTTTAGTCTCTTACCCATCGCTTTACGCAGAGAATCAGCCTCTCTAAGTGTAAATCCTGCCAATGCTCTTGCCATCTGCATAATCTGCTCTTGATACACAGTGACTCCGTAAGTATCTTTCAGATAACGCTCCATCAGCGGATGGTCATACTCGATCGGCTCCTGACCATTCTTACGGGCAACGAACTGCGGAATATACTCCAACGACCCCGGACGATACAACGCATTCATAGCGACGAGATCACTTAGACAAGTAGGCTTAAGCTCTTTGAGATACTTCTGCATTCCGGCACTTTCAAACTGGAATACAGCCATCGTATCACCGCTTGCGAAGACTTTCTTATATACGAACTGATCTTCCAAGTCAAGATGATCAAGATCTATATCCTTGCCTTCTGTCTTCTTAATCAGAGCAAGACAGTT
>JAFYAI010000148.1 GCA_017540815.1 Spirochaetales bacterium | reverse complement strand
TTTCTTCAGCATCAGGTGCGGATCATCGTCGGCACGATCATCGATATGGCTGTCAAAGGTGTTCCTCATACTGAACTTGAGCGTATTATCGAGGCGAAAGACAGAACTCAAGCAGGTGTAACATTCAGTCCGAAAGGACTAATACTGAAGAAGATTTATTATACTGATGAATTAAATTTGATTAAATAACAAAAAAAAGAAGCTCCTTAACGGAACTTCTTTTTTTTGTTATTTACTTTCGATATTTTACTTATAAATCGGGAACTTATCGCAGAGTTTCTTAACTTCGGCAGCAATGTCTGAGAGGATCTTGTCATTGCCGATGTTGCTGATAACTTCGTTGAACCATCCGCCGATCTGCTCCATCTCGGATTCTTTCATGCCGCGTGTAGACAATGCTGCAGTGCCGACTCGGATACCGCTTGTAACCATCGGAGACTGCTTATCGAACGGGATGCCGTTTTTGTTGACTGTGATGCCGGCTTTGTCAAGTGCTGCTTCTGCGTCTTTGCCTGTGACTCCTTTGGGAGTAAGATCTACGAGGAGCAGGTGATTGTCCGAACCGCCTGATACCAGTCTGAAACCGTTGTCCGTAAGAGATTTTGCCAAAGTCTGGCAGTTCTTGATGATCTGAGACTGATACGCTTTGAACTCATCTGACAATGCTTCTTTAAGAGCGACAGCTTTGCCTGCGATGACATGCATAAGAGGTCCGCCCTGAATGCCCGGGAAGATCGTGCTGTCAATCAGTTCGCTGTACATCTTGGTTCGGCCTGATTTAGGAGCAACAATGCCCAACTTATTCTCACTGTCTTTGCCGATGAGGATCATACCGCCTCGCGGTCCGCGTAATGTCTTATGTGTCGTAGTTGTTACGAAGTCAGAATACGGAACAGGTGAGGGATGCAGTCCTGCTGCAACAAGACCTGCGATATGAGCCATATCCGTCATTAAGAATGCACCAACTGCATCAGCAACTTCTCGGAATTTTTTGAAGTCGATAATACGCGGATAAGCACTTGCTCCTGCAACGATGATCTTAGGCTTATGCTCTTTAGCAAGTCTCATTAACTCATCATAGTCGATTCTTTCTGTATCTTTGTTGACTCCGTAGCTTACGATGTTGAATAATTTACCTGAGAAGTTAGCCTTAGCACCGTGAGTTAAGTGACCACCGTGAGACAGATCCATACCCATGATAGTATCGCCAGGTTTCAAAACTGTCAGATAAACACCCATATTTGCCTGGCTGCCGGAGTGAGGCTGCACATTAGCATACTCACATCCGAAGAGTTTCTTAGCCCGGTCGCGAGCCAAAGTCTCTGCAACATCGACGAACTCACATCCGCCGTAATATCTGTGTCCGGGATAACCCTCTGCATATTTATTGGTAAGGATAGATCCCTGTGCTTCTAAGACTGCTTTGCTGACGATGTTCTCACTGGCGATCATCTCCAACTTGTACTGCTGTCGCTGCATCTCATTCTCAATGGACTGAAACAACTCCGGATCTACTGATTTTAATTCACTCATTGTTTGACTCCTTTAAAGGTTTTATAAATTGAATAATATCAGTTTTATCTAAAAAAGTCAAATTCTTTTTTCTTCCCCATTATTTTATTACACACAGGCAAATGAGAGGGGACGGCTAAGGCCGCAACCTCTCTTTTTTGCATCAATAGAAGTAGACATAATATATATTATCGGAAAATAGGCAATATATCGATCGGGACATTCTGCAGCAGCCTAAGTGTTGCTTTCAGATCATCATCAATAACTGAATATTCTTTTATGAAGTCTTTAGTTTTCTGATAATCGCCGCTGCTCTGCAATGTCAGTATAATCGTCAGCAGATGTTCGATGCTTTTATCGAACTGATGTAAGTCTATCGTATAAGATGATCCGCCTTCATCATTATCACGCTGCAGCGGAATAATCGCACCGTCATTAATCAGATAATTGAACTGTATGATATTAGCTACGCAGTGAGCATTCTCTGTGCCAAATCTGATTGTTCGGAACAGACTCACAAGATATGAGATGCACGCTTCGATATATGTGCAGTCGTTGACGAAACAGCTCTTGATCAAATATGTCAGATGGAACATACCCATTACATCGGCTTTGGCTTCCTCGATAATCGAATACAGATCTTTGAGCATCTGACTGACTTCGATATTCTCACCGCTGCTGTCTTTGACGAAACTCACTCCGAGTTCATGTCCGATCTCGTGCATCAGTATGAAGTTAAAATATGCCGAATAGCTTAATTTCTCAAAATCATCGCCATTTAGGACGATCTGAGAGATCGGTTTCATTATTTGATTGAATTTTTCTTCCATAACATTATACAGCAGGACTTTTTTGCTGCCGAATTCCGATTTTATCTTGTGAGAATTTGGCAGATTGAATGCTGCTGTCTGGACACATCCTCGTGCATCGCCGGCATTATACACAAGATTGACGACGCTGATCTGGCTGGTCATTGACGGTTTTTTCTTTTTGTAGACATCAAGCATCGGCAGATTATTCTGCAGACGGTCAAGCAGCCTCAGAATGATGGCAAGTTTCTTGAACTCTGTCTGATTGCGGACACATATAAACGATGTGAAAGACGCTTTGAGTCCGAGGAATTTATCTTCGTAGATCTCTTCCGGACCTATTACAGTCTCTATGTTGTTTTTCTCGACCTGCAGCCAACGAATATCCGCATCTGTCCAGTCATTTGTCAGAAATGCGTTAGATAATGAGCGATAATACTCTTTTTCGGTCAGATTATCACATATTCCGACGATTTCATACAGAATATCCGATGCACGCTGCATCTTTTCTTTGTTTATCTCACTGTATGGCACTGCGATAAGTTCCGCACCGCTGCGTTTTATAACTGTGTACGGCGAAAGAAACTCTGATTCGGTCTGCTCATCGCCGGATTGTTCAAGATTATTGAGTTTGTCTTCCCATTCTATCGAAGTCAGATCATCAGGATAGAATGTCGCCTTATCCGGTTTGTCGGCGATGCCTTCGATATACGACTTGCCATCGTTAAACTCGTCATAAGGTCCCTGCATTACTTCGTAGAATGTCGTCAAAGCCGGATTATTCTCTGCGTGTATCTGCTGAGCCAGCTCTGTATTGTCTGCGTATTTCTGCAGGCAGAATATCTCATTGACAATATCTGACACTTCGATGAGTTTATCGATAATGAGCCGTTCATTATCCGACAAGAATGACAAATCAGGCTTAATATCTGCCTTAACAAGTTTTGATGCAAGTGATTCCGGATGGAAGTCTTTTTTTAATTGTATCATAAAAACCTCTTTATATTTTTATCATTTACTTTTTCTGTACCTTTTACCTTAGCATCTTCTTTTATCTCGATTTTAATTCTTCAAGAATATCATTAAATGGTATATTTTTGTATACAAGATAAACCATTAGGTGATATATTAAGTCGGCTGATTCATAGATAATATCTTTGTTATTATCTTTAGCAAGGATTACTTCTATACATTCCTCGCCCATCTTCTTTAGGATCTTTTCTTCGCCTTTCTCAAACAAATGAGTTGTATACGAATTAGGCGGCATATCGGCTTTCCGCTGTCGGATAAGAGCTTCCAATGCGGCAAGCACCTTATCATTGCTGAGATCACTTAGCGGAGTCGTTTGCGCGGACTGTAAGTCCTGCAGCGTGATGATAATCCGATCGCCATCTGCGGCTGCGTTAGCCATATCCAAACTGCCCGGCATCGGCAGAGTCTTCTCGACTACCCGCCCATTCTCGGGGATATATTCCCACAAGACATTATTTTCGATTGTCTTATTCCATGCTTTTTCGTTGAAATATCCGCTGCACACTACTCCGTTTTTATCTGTAATCTCAAATGGATAATATTGCTTATTATTAAAATCGGGTCTCATTTTTAGTCCTTAAATTATATTTTTTATTATCTTATTATCTATCCGGGAATTCAATATATATTACCGCTTCCTTTGGTACTTCCGGTTTTTCATTGTAGTCCTTAGAGCCGTTGTGAGCGAACTCACCTTTGTCCTCCAGCCAATAACGCACGAAGTAAGTGTAGCATTTCTGTCTGCCAAGAGCAGTTGTTACAGAGAAACTGTCGATCTGCTTCACCTTGCCTACTACATCAGTCAGGACATTTCCGTCGATCAGTTCAATGTCATACAGATATGGGAAATAAAATACAACGCCGAGATTATCTTTGGTAGTCTTTTGCATTGTATACCCTTTGATCTTAATGGATTTGACTTTATCAATCGGGATTGTCTGATTGCGATTGGCACTGCCGCTCCATGACAGTCCTGTCATATTAAAACCTGTCAGATCCGCAGTCGAGCATTTTGTATAGACGCTGCTTTCCCGCTGTATCTCGATATTGACACTCTTGGCATTAGTGCTGCCGCTGTTGTCGCCGGCGACTGTCGGATTGATCGGGATACTCGGATTATCCGCAGCAAAACTCAGCACTGCACAAAAAAATAACGCAGTTGTAATAAAAATCTTTTTTTTCATTGTAGAATCCTAAAATCACACACGGATTTGCTCATGCCTTGATCAGCAAGGATGCCGCCAAATACAGCCGACACAGGGATGTATATAGTCATCGTAAACGGCATCTGCTTTTATAATAACAAAATAATTACAAAAAGTAAAGTTTAGCCTTTCAAAATTATAAAAAATATGTTATAATATTTGATTTGCAGGGACTTTCACGAAGCAAAGTTCCTGTAAAATCGGAATAATTATGATATATAATGACATTACAATAAAACATTCTTTTAAAAAGCCTGTCATGCTGCTGATCGGCTACTTTGATGCGATGCACAGGGGGCATGTCCGCATTATCTCGGATCTTGAACTTCACGCTCGTGAAGCAAATATGCTGCCGATGATACTGACATTCGATACTCTGTCTGTCAAGCCCTGCTCTGCTGCACACATTCTGACTGTCAGAGATCGTCTGCACAGAATGAACGAACTCGGCATAAGGAATGTGATAATGTGTAATTTCGATCGTGACATTAGGCAGATGACAGCAGAGAAATTTATCTCTATTATAAAGGATAATTTCAATGTGAAAGCAATGCTTGTCGGGCAGGATTTCCGATTTGGCAGGGATAGGCTTGGCGATGTCGGAATGTTGTCTGCGGCAGGGATCGACATTCTGCGGACTGAGCCTGTTATGAATGACGACGGCTGCGGTAAGATCTCGACGAACCGGATCAAGGCACTGATTATGAGCGGTGACATCGAGAATGCAAACAAAATGCTTGGACGCTCATTCTCAATTCCCGGCAAAGTGCATAAAGGCAAGCAGCTTGGGCGAACGCTCGGTTTCCCGACGATGAATATCCATAATCCAGACATTCTTCGGCCTGCTGACGGTGCGTATATCACACAAACTCATGTGAAAGGCAGCATTTATCCGTCTATGACATTCGTTTCGGAACAGGTTATAGAGACTCACCTGCTCGGCTATAAAAATTTTTCATATAATTTGCAAATAAATATTGATTTTTTTAAAAAAATAAGAGATAATAGGACATTCAAAAATTTGGACGGATTGAAAGAGCAGCTCGGTAATGATTTAGCATTGATCCGCCGATATTTTGAAAATGAAAAATAATTATAAATAAAATACATTTAGGAGCTAGTAATGTTGACTACTACAAGAAAAAAAGAACTGATCAAGCAGTTCGGCTCTTCAGAGAATGATACCGGTTCACCGGAAGTGCAGATCGCTCTTCTGTCTGAACGAATCAAGTATCTGACCGAACACCTCAAAGAGAACAAGAAAGACTTCCACTCACGACGGGGTCTTTTGATGTTGGTTGGTCGCCGAAGAAGATTGCTCGACTATCTCGCAAAGAAAGATATTGAGCGATACCGAAAGATCATCAACGAGCTTGGTATCAGAAAATAAAGATCACGAGTCATCTCATGATCGGACTAAAGCCGTTTGTAGTCATAGGGTTTTAGTCTTAGTCAAAAAAAATGCGGTTTTCTACGAAAACCGCATTTTTTTTTACAAATTATTTTACTTCACAAATTGCTCGATCTTGCAAGTATGGGTTTTGTCTTTCTCATCGTAGTTAATCCCGATAAACAAAAGATCTCCGAAGTAATGTTCCAGCGAAGCGAAGTATTGCTTATCTCGGATTTGGTCGATCGCAGAGTCGGTTGAGTCGTTGCGTTTGAGTTCTATAATCATCGCAGGAATGTTCGGCACAAACGGGATAAACACGACATCTGCGAATCCTTTGCCGGAAGTCATCTCTTTTATAATGGTATATTTATTCAAGGCATAGATGAATGACAGATATATCGCCGATTGGAGTGCATCTTCGTTGTTGTAGCTGCGGTTGGATGTGACATGAATATGGCTCTCGTCAAGAGCTTTCGCAACGGCATCGCTATTCAGCCGCAGAGTTTCTGCAAGGAGTTCTTTGGATGCCTTGATGATTTTATTTGTGATCTTGTATTCATCGACAACTGCAACGGCATTTTTCCATTCTTCGAGGACTTCCTGATTTGGGATGCGGCAGGTCTGATCCTCGCGGTTGTATGCAAGATACCCCAGATGGATAAGATAAGTAAACACATCGTCTTTTGTTCTGAATTCCGTCATAGTATTCATAAAAGTCGTAACAATGACATCGACATTCTCACCGGCGATCATCTTGATAACATCGTCTTTCGTGCCGTCAAAATTTTCCTGTATCTTATCTGCGATGACAGCATAAGTCGAAGTCTTGCTCCAATAACTTGTAAAATTTTGTTCTTCGATAGACATAACAAGTGACTCTGGATTGTAAATCTCAAATCCGTGCTGACGGTAGCCGTTATACCAGCGTTTCGTTTCTTTATAATCGGTATTGTATTGTTTGCAAAGTGCCTTAACTTCTTCATCAGTGAAACCGATGAACTCAGCCAACTTTCCCGCATCAAGGATCGTATATTCACGAAAATTATTCAGCTTGGACTGCACTCTGTCACGCACTACCGGCAGAATGCCTGTGATATAAGCCAAAGCTATGGCAGGCCGCAAAGTATCACTTTTGAAAAGTCCGTTCAAGAAATTCAAATACTGTGTAAACAGTTCGCTGCTTTCGGCTTCACGCACAAGCACATCATATTCGTCAAGAATAACAACAAACCTTTCCTTTGTCTTGGAGTAAACTTTAAGAATGCAGTCTGCGACAGAATCATCTTCCGTAAATTTAAAATTAGTAAATTGCTCGGCGAACTCACTGCGAATAGCATTTGTTATTTTTATGATAAGATTGGACGGTTTCAGAATGTTGCGGTATTCGCTGTTTACATCAAGTTTGATAACATTGAACTTATTGAGATTGCTCTCGAAGCTCGGATCACTGCTTATCTTGAACGGAGCAAAAAGTTCTCTTGAGTCACAGCCTTTGGAAAAATAAGCGGAGAGCATATTGCCGGCGATAGTCTTACCGAACCGGCGAGGACGGCTCACACAGATATAAGTATTATCCGTCTCGATAAACTGATTGATTACGCTTATCATCATTGTCTTATCTACATAAATATTTCGCTTGGTTGTGCGGCTGAAATTTTCGTTGTCCGGATTAAGATAAATGCCCATATTTTGCTCCTGCTATATGTTTTATTATAGCATAAAACAAGATTTAGTCAATTACTTTTTTTCCTTGACAATTTTATTATTATAGATTATCATTTGACATAATTACGAATTATTCTTCTGAAAATGGAGTCGTATCTTTTTTAGAAGAATCAGAATTATTTTCGAATCGTGTTCTCTGAACAAATCAGGAGCTATTCCGTTGGATAAACTCCCGTATTTCGGATGAGGACAGTAGAGTTACTTTTGACGCGATTCGAGATTCTTCTGCCCTATACGACCATCAGTTATATGGGAGTTTTTGTGATTAAATACGAGTCGCGGAGGCACACAACCAAACAGAAAAAAATAATATTTTATTTACTGACAAAAAAACAAATCAAATAAGGAAAAATATTTAGGAGCTTATATGCAAAAGATTTTTTTATATTTTATTATCATTCTATCATTGATTATAGGATTGATCGGTTGTCCGAATAATCCTGATACAGGCAATGGTAGTAACAATGATCAAACAGAACAAACTCAAGAAGAAAAAAATAAAGCCACATCCGGTTTGGAGAAAGACCTGACTGTCATTGGTAAGATTGAAGACACGACATGTGACATCACTCTTAATGCTGAGAATGGAACATTCACGGCAACGCAGTCATCACGAAGTGATGAAGTATCTTACAGCGGTGAGTTTTTCTATTATAATGGAAAGCTGCAGCTTAAAGTTACATCTAAGAATGAGCAGACATTAAGTTCTGATGAGATTATCTGCCTTACGGCAGAAGTTGCACAGACTGCATTGACATCGGATGAGCCGGCGACATTTGCATTTGAGACGAAAACCGTAACCGAGTATGAAGCGGCTAAGACGGAATTTAGAGAAGCCAATAGTAATAATAACACAACAAATATAGATCCGTCTGTTTTGAAAGGGATGCGTTTTGTTGCTGATACGCTAACCTTCTCTCAGTCTATTACTCAGTCTGTTAATGGAACGCAAATTGGAGAGCCACAGACACTTCCGGGATGTGTTCTTGATTTTACGGCAGACAATAAAGTTATGATAGATATACTGTTTTCATACAGTCATGAACTGATGAACTACACTATCTCTGGCAACACTGTAAAGATAGAGTTTTATCTTGATATAGATCATGCCGGAGAAAATTTCTATCAAGCATCACTAACAGGAACAATCTCTGATGATGGTAGCAGAATTACTGATTTCAAAGGTGAGTTTATTCATAATATGACATCGTATGACAATACCGGTAATACTACCGGAAAACAGAAAATGGTTTTCTCATTCAGTAATGGAACATTTACGAAACAGGGAGAGATCAAATCTCTTGCCGGTAAAACTTACAAAGCGACAAAAGCTAAACTCAACAGTGAAAATATGACTGGCAATATTGAGCTGAAGTTTACTGGTACATACGATTTTACGCTTAAACAGGATGATAAATCTTTAATACAGTGGAGCAACGGATATATGTTATACGGTAATAATATTGTTGTATCTCCAATGTATACTTTCGATAATAATAGCTATTCGTCATCTCTTCGAGGAACAATCTCATCTGATTACGCACAGATTTCCCTAAGCGGAACAAATTGGACACCATCTATAGGAACCTCAACAGAACCACTTTCTGTAGAATTTGAATTCGCACTTGTCAGCGACAGCGGCAACAACACAGATACCACAACCACCATTCCGAGCGGATCAACAACCACTACTCTCGATGTTCCGACAGATCTTACAGGTGATCCGTATATGAATGATTCTGTTTATTTACATTGGAAATCAACAGGAGCTGCTTGTTATTGGATATATATCAGTGAAACAGACAGTACTGCGGATGCCGTTTATGTTGGAAATAAATACGGCGATGGTTATTCGGCTGGAGAAACTATTAGTCAGGCTATTAGACTTTCTGACTATAACTATGATTATGGTACATATTATTTTAGGGTAAAAGCTGCAGAAGGTTCTAATCCTAGCGAAGCCGGTTCAAGCAGTGAATTTAGCGATTCAATTGTTTTTGAACTCCGTTTTTGGAGTGTTAATGAGGTTGATTCTATCGTATTTTACGATGAATACGGTTACACGAAAGAGTCAACTGAAAAACTCACAGATAATGTATATGTTATGGATATGACTAACGCAGAAGAAGATGCTACAATAAAATTTTCTTTTGGCATAATTGCAAATCCTGGTGCAGGATGGTATCCGGAAACAACAACAACAATGGAACTTAGCACTTCATACACAGCATTATCAAGTGCTAACAATAATATGTATAACAAGTTTGAATTTACTTTTGAGAAAGGTAAAATTTATAATATAACATGGTCAGCAAATAATGATGACAGTCAATCAGGAACTGTAATTATAGAACTTCAATAACCTTCTCTCTTAACGAGAGAAATATTCTACAATAAAAAACCGAATTTTGCTTTGCAAAATTCGGTTTTTTATTGAAAAAAATCTTCAAATATGATAAAATCATAGCAAATTTTCTTTAAATAAGATTTCATTCAGAACTTTATACAAAGAAGGCAAATATGACTGATAAAATCAACCAGATTAAACAGATTGCTTTGGAGCATATCAAGCAGGCTGCTGACTCCAAGGCATTGGACGATATTAGAGTTCGTTTTTTGGGCAAGAAAGGCGAACTGACCGATCTGCTGAAGACTCTCGGCACGATGTCTAAGGAAGAACGCCCGAAATTCGGAGCGTTGGTCAATGAAACCAAGACTTTTATCGAGAATTACCTGCAGCAGCAGTTAGACACGCTCAAACAGGCTGAGATGAATAAAAAACTCGAATCGGAAAAGATCGATGTCACCCTGCCCGGCCGTATTCACAGACGCGGTGCCATACATCCTGTTAAGCTCGTTCTTGATCAGATGGAGTCGATTTTCCTCGGAATGGGATTTACCATTGCTCAGGGACCTGAGATAGAGACTGACTTCAATAACTTCAAGGCGATGAACTTCCAGGATGATCATCCGGCTCGTGATGCTCAGGATACATTCTATATTGAGAATGGCAAGACTCTGTTCCGAACTCACACTTCTCCGGTGCAGGCTCGGACAATGCAGCTCAATGCCCCTAACCCGATCCGTGTTATTTGTCCGGGACGCGTATTCCGCCGAGATGATATAGATGCAACTCATCATGTGCAGTTCCATCAGGTTGAAGGGCTTCTCGTCGATAAAGATGTCAAACTCTCAGATCTCAAAGGTATTTTGCTGGAGTTCGTTCAGAAAATGTTCGGTGCTGATATGAAGATAAGACTCAGACCGTCATTCTTCCCGTTTACTGAACCTTCTGCCGAAGTCGATGTCAGCTGTATCTTCTGTCACGGAGACGGATGCAGTTTCTGTAAGCAGTCAGGCTGGATAGAGGTCTTAGGTGCAGGCTGTGTCCATCCGAATGTACTCCGTCTCGGCGGCTATGATCCGGAAGTATTCTCCGGTTGGGCATTCGGTATCGGCGTAGAACGAATTGCACTGCTCAAATACGGCATTAACGACATTCGGTATCTCACCGAAGGCGATGTTCGGTTCTTGGAACAGTTCAGATAAGGGAGGACACGATGAAAGTATCAGAACAATGGTTAAAAGATTTAATAAAAACAGATAAAACAGCAGAACAGATCGCCGATAACTTTTACTTAAGCGGTCTTGAAGTCGAGACGATAACCAAGACAGGTATCGGCGACCAGCCGGTGTATGTCGGTGAAGTCGTTGAAGTGGCTAAGCATCCCAATGCCGACAATCTGACGATTTGTCAGTTCGACTTCGGCAATATCGGCAAGCGGCAGATCATCACCAATCTCAAGAATATGGCTGTCGGTCAGAAAATGCTCGTCTCACTTGACGGAGCAGTGCTGGTCGGGGACTTCAAGATCAAGCCGACTAAACTCAAAGGTGTTGAGTCTCTCGGAATGATCGTTGGCTGGGAAGAACTCAATGTTCCGCACAAAACTGACGGTGCTATAATGATTAGTTCCGATATACCGAATGGCACGCCCTACTCGGAACTTGCCGCATTCAATGATAAAGTGATAGACATAGATCTGACTGCAAACCGAGGCGACTGCCTAGGCATGATCGGCATTGTCCGCGAAGTCAAGGCTCAGTTCGGAGGCGAAGTTGTGCCGATGACGACAGAATACAAGACTGTCTCCGATAAAGTCAGTGATGAGATGAGTGTAGAGATCACTACTCCGGCATGTCAGCGATACTGCGGTGCAGTGATTAAGAATGTGAAGATCGAGCCGTCGCCAATCTGGATGCAGCTCAGACTCATCAAAGCCGGCATTCGACCGATAAACAACATTGTAGATATAACTAACTATATCCTGATGGAGTGCAATCAGCCGCTCCACGCATTCGACAAGGACAAGATCGCCAATAAAAAGATCATAGTCCGCGGCGGCAAGCCTGGTGAGAAGCTCACTACTCTTGACGATGTGGAGCGAGACATCCTGCCTGATGACATCATCATCTCGGACTGCAATCAGGGACACTGTATCGGCGGTGTAATGGGCGGTCAGGTCAGCGAAGTTACAGATGAGACTAAGAATATTTTCCTGGAGTCGGCATTCTTCGTTGGCAAAAATATCCGCCGCACAAGCAAGAGACTTGGACTGAAATCAGAGTCAAGTTTCCGATTTGAGCGAACTATCGACATTGAGAACTGCGATTGGGCATTGAAGCGTGCATTGTATTACTTCGACCTTCTGAAAGTCGGTGATATTTGCACGGGCATTATCGATGTTTATCCGCAGAAGTTCGAGAATAGCAAAGTATCACTTACATCTGATTGGATTAACAATAAACTCGGCTCAGACATTTCTGCTGACAGAATGAGGACAATCCTTACAGATCTCGGATTCGGTGTTGCCAGCAGCGGCAGCCAGATGGATATAACAGTTCCTTCGTGGCGAAGTGATGTCTCTATAAAAGAAGATATTTCCGAGGAAGTTGCTCGTATCTATGGACTTAACAATATCGAACCTACTCTGTATCCAAGCCGACATGCCGCTCTGCTGACCGGTATTCAGAAGACTGAAGTCGATCTGCGGCAGCTGATGTATGGTATGGGCTGCGATGAGACTCTTAACCTTAGCCTTGTCGGGGATTCGCTGTTCAATAAGATGCAGCTGCCTGACAATCATCCTTACAGAAGCATTGTCAGAATGGAAGATGTGCTGTCTGAGGACTTGCAGGGTATGAGAAGTGCTTTAATTCCCGGAATGTTAAGAACTCTGGCTCTCAATGCGTCAAGATATAATAAGAGTGTTGCGATATTCGAGGTTGGCAACATCAGCATACCGACTAAGAATGAGCTTCCAGATGAATATCTCCACTGCAGCGTAGCTCTTATGGGCGACCGCTATGAGAAGGATCACACCAATGCGGCTGAGAAATTTGACTATTATGATATAAAAGGCATATTGGATCAGGTCGCATTCAAGTTCAATGTCGAGATGAAATATGTTCCGTCCAATGAGAACTTCCTCCATCCGTATCAGCAGGCTAAGATCATTATCGGAGGCAAAGAATCCGGCATCGTCGGCAAGATCCATCCGCTGATCGCTGAGAGTTTCGGCATCTCGGAAGATTCGTTTGTATGTGAGTTTGGTGTCAATGACCTGCTTGCTGCGAGTGACAGCAGTTTCGAGTTTAATGACATTCCGAAGTTCCCGTCAAGCACACGTGACTTGTCTCTCGTCGTTCCGAATGAAGTAACAGCGGAAGCTCTGCTTAATGCGATTAATGGCTGCGGCATTGACATTCTGCGAAATGTTAAGATATTTGATATATATAAAGGTGGCACAGTTAAGAGCGGCTGCTACTCTATATCGATCAATCTCTACTATAACAAAATCACATCGACACTTACCGATAAGGAAGTCGAAGATGCAACAAATAAGATTTTGACAGCATTAAAAGATAAATGCAAAGCGGAATTACGCTAAAAAAAGAACTGCCTGCGGCAGTTCTTTTTTTAGCGAGACAATTCATCAAACATATCGACAAGCATCGTATTAAGATAATCTAATCCTAAGTCAGTAATGGCATAATCACTGTTTAGCCACCCTATTTCCTGATAATGTTTTATCGAATTGGGAATAAGTTTAACTATGTCCTCATTGATAGGATTATTCGGCAGCCGCAGATTCATAAGCAGATATTCCTCTGCCTGTTCCTGTTTGGTCAGTCTCGTTACTGTGCGGCTGCTCTGCCAGTCGGAGATATAACTGCTGACATCGCGAATATTCTCTATGCGAAGATCTCCGACTGTGGAGTGTGCGGCAGGTCCGAGTCCGATATAGTTACGATAATGCCAATATCCGAGATTGTGCTGACACTCGAAGCCCTGACGACACCAATTGGAGACTTCATAGCGGACGAAACCTGCCGCACTCATTATTTCGGAAAGTCGCTGCCAATACAAAGTGCTTACATCCTCAGAATGGCTGAAAGACCGCCGCAGCGACTTATCCTTATAGATGCGGCTGCCCTCATCGAATGTGAGGTCATAAACCGAAATGTGTCTGATAAAATCATATCGCGTAATGACATTGCACAATGCTGCCATCTCGTTATCGACATCCGATTGAGTAAGCATAAGGTGATTGATAAGATCTATCGATACTGTGAAATGCGGATGTAAACTATGGGCAGCAGCAAACAAATCAAGAGCACGAAACACATCATCGGCTGTCTGATGCCGTCCGAATCGGCGAAGAGCATCATCGCTGAAGGACTGCACTCCCATTGAGAAACGATTGACTCCGGCGGCTAATGCTGTTCTGATAAATTCGTCTGTAATCTGAGTCGGATTGCACTCTGTTGTGAATTCGCTTATACTTATGTTTGGGAAAAAATCATCAGCTGATGATTTTTTATCCGGTTTTATATCCGGTTTTTTTTCCGCTTTTTCGTCTGATGGTTTATAAGGACATAAAGTTCTACTTAAAATTGTATGTAAATCTGCAATAAATGAACTTTTGAATGAAGGGCTGCCGCCGCCTATAAATATTGTCTCCAAATGTGATAAGTTGTATTCTGACGCATAATACGACAACTCAGCCTCTAATGAACTCAGATAACCGCTATAAAGCGAATCGAAACATTCTGAGTGTGGCACGATCGAGTAAAATCCGCAGTAAGCACATTTGCTTCGGCAGAATGGGAAATGCACATAAAGATGGTGAACAGACAGTTTGTTATCTTCCATAAGCAATTTATAACTTATTTTGGAGTTTTTTTCAAATTTTTTATTGAGTTTTTTATTTTTTAATGTTAATATTGTCGAAATGCGGTTCGTAAACCGAACTTCATTTCTGACGGGAGTATATTTTTGCGACAAATTACTTATTATATTACTATTTTGATTATACTCAACATTCTCACAAGCTGTGCCACAATTAAGACCAAGTCTAACATCGCTTCGGAGTATTATGTGATGGGCAACCAGTATTTCGAGTTGGAGAACTACGACAAGGCGATAGAGTCTTACAAGAAGGCGTTGGATTATGACAAGACTTTGACCGATGTGAATATCAACCTTGTGCTTGCATATCAGATCCAGAAAAAATATGCCGAAGCTGAGAAGATCATAATGACCGAATACAGTGACAAGCAGGATAACTACAATAAAAACCTGCTGCTGCTGATGGGCAATAACTATTTCTTTCAGGAAAAGTTTGACTATGCGATAAAGGTCCTCAAAACTTACTGTGAATTATATCCGACTGATGAGAATGGCACATTCAATCTTGCTCTTGCTTATAACAGGATAAACGATGACGAGAACTTCCTTAAGTATTTGTTGGAGACATATAACATTAAGAAGACATTCCCGCCTGCACTATACAATCTCGGAAACTATTATTACTCGCATGAAGACTATGATAATGCTATGGAATATTATCATCAGTTGGTTGAGGTCGATAAAAACAATCCTGAGTCATTCTATCGGCTTGGTCTGTTGGAGTATAAGCTCGATGAATATGACTTTGCAAAGGAACATTTCCAGAAATGTATAGAGCTGGATAAAGAAAATCCCCAGTATTATCTGGAGATCGCTAAGATATACGCAAAAGGTTACAAAGATAAGAAATCTACTCTTGTATATATCGAGAAAGCGTTGGAGAACAACTTCAAGGATATGTCCTATTTACAGACTCAGGAAGAATTTGAACTGCTTAAAGAATTTACAGAATTTGAAGAACTGCTTGAAAAGTATAATCTGTTAAATAAAAAATAAATAAAAATAAGGCTGCCGTCGGCAGCCTTATTTTTATATTTCTTAGACATTTATTTATTCATCATATTCAGCCTGTGCAGGCGGTTCATCTGAGTGCATCTTTCGTTTCTCGATCCACTGATTCATCAGATACTGATTGGCTCGCTCTATCTCAATATTTGCGACTTCCATCAGTTCTTCTCTGTAGATACCGAAGATTTTTTCAAGATTTTCGATAGACGGAACAAGGTCGTTGCCGTTGTAGCCGTGCAGGTCGATGTTTTCCTCGTTATAGTCGATGATAACATCTTTGATCATTGTAACGAAGTTGCCGACTGCCTCAGTCTCTACTCTGCTGATG
>JAFYAI010000147.1 GCA_017540815.1 Spirochaetales bacterium | reverse complement strand
GCTTCTATCTTGGAGAAGTCCAGGATATCGTTAATAAGGGACAAAAGAGTCCTTCCTGCGCCTTCAATATTCTGGGCGTACTCAAGGATCTTTTCATCCTGACATTCACGAAGGATAACGGCACCTATACGATCGGGCAGACTGTCGATATGAAGAAGATGGATGCAGAGAATATGTTGGGTGAGTTTATCAATACTCTTAAAGAGGATGATGAGGACTTCTATAAACTGCTGACTGAGAAGGCTGAGTTTAATTTCGCCGTGCAGCTGCGGTCCAAGATCCGTAAGTCTGAGGGCGTGCATATCGGCAAAGACGGTATGAGTGCAAGTTATGGATTCAAGATTAATGACTTGCTTGCTACAGCCGATAAGCCGTTGCAGTTTATGATAGAGTTTTAAGAGGATGTCATGAAGAAACATGTATGGATATATTTGTTCCTGCTGATGTCGCTTTCTGCAGCGATGTCGATGGAGCGGTTTGAATATCATAAGCAGTATGCCGGATCTGTGTTTAGCGGCGGTAAGGAAAAGATTGCTGCCGATGATCCTGAGATGTTGCGTATGCTTATACTTAAGAATGTGACGACTAAAGTTGATCTGTTTGGCAGTTATGCTCGTGTCCGCATTTTCTACACATTTACTAATAAGCATAAGAAGCAGCCGTTGGGATTTCGGCTCAGTTATCCTAAGATAGATATGAATCTCGGCAAAGAGAATATGATCCGCGATGCCGCTAATGCCGTGTTGAATACGGAATATGAGGATAAAGTCATCTTCGGTAATTACAATGACTTCACAGTAACGATCGACGGTGTGCCGGAGGAATATGTCAATGAGACGGATATTGAGTTCGAGACTAATATCCCGTTCCGGATCGGCGATGAGAGTTTGGTCCGCAATGAAGACGGATCTTACACTGATATTGAGGTGTCTTCATATCTGTATCGTTACGGCTGGTATCATGTCGCATTGCGGCTTGAGCCTTCTTCGTCTTCGACAGTTGTTATCTCGTATTCTGTGCCGCTGTATCAGAACACAGTCACTATCAAGGCTAATGATGATATGAACTTTGAAGATCCTGCATTGACTTATGACTATTATGATCTGCCGGACGGCAAGAGGCTGCTCAGTGATAAGATATTCTCATTCTATAATTATGTGCCTTACGACAGTGATGTCAAGGCTCAGAAGCGTGTGTATGAGTTTTATCCGCGGCTGATCGATGATAAGTTTATCAATGTATTCCCGATGAAGTCCAAGACAACTAAGAAGGGGATATTGTATGTGTATAAAGGCGACAGGTTCGGTGAGATCGACAATATCTATGTAAAGATGTCAGAATACAATAACCCGGCTAATGTTCCGAGCTACTATTTCGAGTCGGCTCCTGAGCGAGTGCAGACCGCAGGCAGACAGGTGTATGTATTTGATGCTCAGAGCAAGGATCTTGTGCTTAGATACAACCGTAAGAATAAGAGATCCGTATCGTCACTGCTGCCGAAGCGTGATGATATTGGCATTAGCCAGATCAGTGCCGTTGTCGGTAAGCCGTTGTCCGGTCAGCAGACTAAGTCTCGCAGTATGACATTCGAGGTGCAGTTTGCACAGAATGAGGATTTCTCGGATGCGTCAGTCAGCACAGCGGAAGTTACTCTGCCTGTTTATGATGAGCTTAATCCTAAGAAGATTATTCTGTATAAAGGCGATACGGTGCATGCTAAGTATATAAGGATCAAGGCCGATGGCGGCAAGTCCGGTGAGCCTGCTCCTGTTTTCGACAGCATACAGATATTACAGTGAGGTGACAATGGTTAAAGTTGCAGTGATGCTTGCCGATGGCGTTGAAGAGTCAGAGGCTATAGTTGTGATTGACTTATTGAGACGCAGCAGTGATATATTCTCTGTGACGACATTCTCGATAATGGGTCATAAGGAGATACACAGTTCGCATGGCATTACATTTATGGCAGATGAACTGTTTGATGAGGATATGATAAGCGGATATGATATGATCTTCCTGCCCGGCGGAGGAGTCGGCACTAAGAATCTGAACGCATTTATGCCGCTCAGGGCTATGCTGCAGCAGTTCGCTAATGACGGCAAGACATTGGCTGCGATATGTGCCGCTCCGTTTGTGCTGTATTCTGCCGGAGTTCTTGACGGCAAGCAGTTTACCTGTTATCCGGGATTTGAGGATAAGATTGACAATGGCGGTTCATTCCGACCGGATCTGCCGGTTGTGCAGGATGGTGAGATCTTCACAAGCCGAGGAATGGGGACAGCGATAGATTTGGGATTGGCATTGACGATGCACTTCGGCGGAACAACTGCTGCGTGGAAGATGTACGATCAGATAGTATATATGAATACTGATTATAGAAACAGAATAGACTAATGAATGCAAAGAGGGGAGCATGTCAGATAATAAAGATGAGTTTATAGGCGGCGGCGGAAACAGTAAGGATGGGAAGCGAGGTTCTCATAAGAAAACTCTGTCCGGTCGACAAAAAGCGGCTATATTCCTTGTTACATTGGGGACGGAAGTTGCGAGTGAGATCTTCAAACATCTTCGAGAAGAAGAAGTTGAGCAGCTCACATTTGAGATTGCGCGTCTTGATAAAGTTGAGTCGGAAGACAGAGATAAAGTCCTGATGGAGTTCCAAGAGCTGATGATGGCTCGTGACTTCATTACATCCGGCGGTATTGATTATGCTAAGGACTTGCTTGAGAAGTCGCTCGGTTCGCAGCGTGCTAATGAGATCATTAATAAGCTCACATCGAGTCTGCAGGTTAGGCCATTTGATTTCATTCGGAAAACTGATCCTGCTCACCTGCTGAACTTTATACAGGGAGAGCACCCGCAGACTATTGCTTTGATATTGGCATATCTTGACTCCAATAAGTCATCAATGATCCTCGGCTCATTGCCGCATGAGATACAGTCTGAAGTTGCTAAGCGTATAGCCGTTATGGACCGAACAAGTCCTGATGTTTTGCGTGAGGTAGAGCGAGTCCTTGAGAAGAAGCTGTCAACTCTTGCTTCCGAAGACTTTACGGCTGCAGGTGGTATCGATACTATCGTTGAGATCTTGAACCTCGTCGATCGATCGACAGAGCGAACGATATTGGAGACTTTGGAAGAGGAAGACCCGGATCTGGCAGAAGAGATCAAGCGACGAATGTTCGTATTCGAGGATATTGTTCTGCTCGGCGACAAGGATATACAGAAAGTGCTGCGTGAGATCGACTCTACTGAGATGGCTAAAGCATTGAAGGGTGTAAACTCCGAAGTCCAGGAGAAGATCTTCAAGAATATGTCTAAGCGTGCAGCGAGTGTTCTCAAAGAAGATATGGAATATATGGGACCTGTCCGAGTTAAAGATGTAGAGGAAGCTCAGCAAAAGATCGTAGGTATTATCCGACGACTTGAAGATAACGGTGATGTCGTTATCGCTCGTGCAGGTGAAGATGAACTTATTACTTGATATAGTGAGGTATATATGTTAAATTTCGATTATGAGGGCAAGGAGTTCCCGCCTTTTAAGTTCCTTGTTGAGCGATGCAAGATCAAGGAATTATGTATGGCTATCGGCGATAATAATCCTTTGTTCTTCGATAAGGATTATGCGATTAGTCAGGGCTACAAAGATACTCCCGCTCCAATGACATTTCCGACAGTGATGAACTTTTGGGGCAATCAGGACCTGTGGTCTACTATGCAGCTGATCGGGCTTGATACGACACGGCTACTCCATGCCAAAGAGGACTATCAGTATCTCGATGTGATATATCCCGGCGATGAGTTGGTTGGCACATTCAGCGTTGATTCGATGAAGGATGTCGGTGGAATGGAGATGGTCACATTCAAGTCGGTATTTACCCGAGAGGGCAAAGAGGTACTCATTGCCAAGATGACGGTAGTAGTGGTTAATCAGGAATAAGGAGTGAATATGAGTTTACCAAATTATGATGAGTTGGCAGCAGGTTATGAGATGCCGAGTCTGACTAAAGAGCCGATCGAGCAGGTGCAGCTTGTCCGATATGCAGGTGCATCCGGTGATTTCAATCCTATCCATACAGTTCCTGAGAAGGCTAAGGCTGCCGGACTTGACGGCACTATCGCTCACGGGATGTTGGTTATGGGTATGCTCGGGCAGGCGATAAGCAGCTGGGCAGGCATTAAGAATATCAAAGCATACAATGTCACATTCAAAGCAATGACTAAGCCCGGAGATGTCCTTACGGCTAAAGGCACATTCAAGAAGAAATATGAGAAAGAAGGCGAGAAACTTGCAGACTTCAAAGTATGGATCGAGGATCAGAACGGCGAAGTAAAAGTTGACGGTAAGACAACGATTAAGTTCTAAATAATAAAAAATGCTGTGCCAAAGCACAGCATTTTTTATTATTTATGGAGAAGTTCTTTCAGATAATGTCCTGTATATGACTGCTCGCAGGCGGCTATCTCTTCCGGTGTGCCTTCTGCGACTATCGTGCCGCCGCCTGTACCGCCTTCAGGTCCGAGATCGATAATGTGGTCTGCTGTTTTTATCACATCGAGATTATGCTCGATTATTATCATTGTATTGCCATTGGAGACAAGTTTCTGCAGGACACTGATTAGCTGCTTGACATCGGCGAAATGCAGACCTGTCGTAGGCTCATCAAGGATGTATACAGTTTTGCCTGTGCCGGGTTTGGACAGTTCCAGAGCGAGTTTGACCCGCTGAGCTTCTCCGCCTGACAGTGTAAGAGATGACTGTCCCAGTCTGATATATCCCAGTCCTACATCGTGCAGTGTCTGTAGTTTACGCATGATCGGCGGCTGGTTGGCGAATACTTCGCATGCCTGATCGATAGTCATCTCCAGTACATCAGCGATCGAGTAGCCTTTGTATTTGACTTCCATAGTTTCTTTGTTGAATCTGCGGCCTTTGCAGACCGGACATTTGACATAGACATCCGGCAGGAAGTGCATCTCTATCTTTAACTCGCCGTCACCCTGACAGTGCTCGCATCGTCCGCCTTTTGTATTAAATGAAAATCTCCCCGCAGAGTATCCTCTGTATTTGGCTTCTTCGGTCGCTGCGAACAGATTGCGGATATGAGTGAATACTTCCACATAAGTTGCCGGATTGGACCGCGGTGTCCGTCCGATCGGAGTCTGGTCAATGTTTATCACTTTGTCAAGAGACTCTATGCCGACTATCTTGTCGAAGCCGACTTCTTCACGGCTGCCATGGTTTAGCCTGTTGCATAAGTATGGATACAGTATATCGTTGATCAATGTCGATTTGCCTGAGCCGGATACACCTGTTACGACGGTCATCTCACCGAGAGGGATCCTGACATTCAGATTATGTATATTGTGGAGGTTCGCTCCGATTATATCGATATATTTGCCATTGCCGGGACGGCGAACTGTTGGCACAGGGATAGTATCTGCTCCGCTAAGGAATCTCCCTGTGACAGAGTTGGTATCTGCTGCTATCTGCTCCGGAGTGCCTTGTGAGATGACCTGTCCGCCATGCTCGCCGGCTCCGGGGCCCATCTCTACTACATAGTCGGCACTGCGTATGACCTGCTCGTCATGCTCTACGACGACGAGTGTATTGCCGAGGTCACGCAGTTCCATAAGAGATGTAAGGAGTTTGTCATTGTCACGCTGATGCAGACCGATAGTCGGCTCATCAAGGATGTAGAGGACTCCTACAAGGCGAGATCCGATCTGCGTTGCCAGCCGTATTCTCTGAGCTTCACCGCCTGAGAGAGTTGCTGCTTTGCGGTCAAGAGTCAGATACTCAAGCCCGACATCAGAGAGGAACTGCAGCCGTGAGATGATCTCTTTGACTATCTGACCGGCGATGATCTTCTCAGTCTCATCGAGTGTGAGAGATTTCATATAAGACAGACATTCTGTGACGGACAGGCATGTTACTTCGTAGATGTTTTTGCCTGCTATGCGAACAGACAGCGGGATAGGTGACAGACGCTTGCCGCCGCATTTCGGACAAGTTTGCACAGTCATAAATGTCTCCAGCCATTCGCGGATAAAACTGCTGCCTGTCTCACGGTAACGCCGCTTCAGGTCTTCGATAATGCCGTGATACGGCTGGTTGTATTCCCAGACGCTCTTGCCATTCTTGGAGCGATAGACGAAGTTCACCTCTTCTTTGTCGCCGTAGATGAGGACATTCTTTGCCTTGTCATCAAGTTCCTCGAATGGCGTATCAAGGTCAAATCCGAAATGGTGACTTACAGCGATTATTGTATTATAGTAAGTTGCCTGTTTCGGCTGATGAGTAAGGATCGCTCCCTCGTTGAGAGACAGGCGTTTATCAGGGATAATCTTATTGAGACTGAACTCACTCGTCTCGCCGATACCGTTGCATGTTTCACACGCTCCGAGAGGATTGTTGAATGAGAAGATACGCGGCTGTATCTCAGGATAACTGATCCCGCAGTCCGTGCAGGCAAATTTTTCGGAGAAGTACTCGATCTGACCGTCGAAGTCCACAGCAATCAGACCGTCAGTAATGCCTATCGCAGTTTCGATAGAGTCTGCCAGCCTCTTGCGGATGTCGGATTTTATCTTGATGCGGTCTACGACGATGAGTATCGTATGCCGAATGTTCTTCTCAAGGGTAATCTTCTCTTCGAGAGAGTGCATCTGACCGTCCACGATGACACGGTTATATCCGGCTTTCACCGCATCGGCGAATACATTCTGGAACTCGCCCTTCTTGTTCCGTGCAACGGGAGCCATTATCATGATCTTAGTGCCTTCCGGATGGAGCAGTATCTTCTCTATCATCTGATCAACAGTCTGCCCCTCAATAGGCTTACCGCAGTTATAGCAGAATGGCTTGCCAATCCGGGCGAATAACAGACGCATATAGTCGTATATCTCGGTAACAGTGGCGACTGTCGAACGCGGATTGCGGGCAGTGGTCTTCTGCTCGATAGCGATAGCCGGACTGAGTCCGCCGATATAGTCGAGATCCGGCTTCTCCATCTGACCGAGGAACATACGGGCATAACTGGACAGTGACTCGACATACCGTCGCTGACCTTCAGCATATATCGTGTCGAATGCCAGTGATGACTTGCCTGAACCTGACACACCTGACACGACTATCATCTTATCACGCGGCAGAGTTATGTCGATGTTTTTCAGATTGTGTTCTCTTGCTCCGCGGATAACGATCTGGTTATTGTTGAGGGATGATTGTGCCGGTGTCATTGTGATGCTCCGAGTTAAAAAAAGTTAGAACTATTCTAACTCATTTTTTGATTTTTGTCAAATGTTATTTGCCTGCCGACGGATGATGAATTTCTGTAAAATCATGGCAAAAAATTTAAATCCTGCTTGAAAACATTTTATGAATATGATATATTGTATATGGTAATTCTATATTATAAGGAATATTTTTTATGAAACAGACTTTCAGATTTCTTTTATTTATTATGCTCGTCGGCATTTTGTCGGGATGCACTGTTCTGAGCAGCGGCAGCTCCGCTAATAACGGCGGCTCTGATAATAATGGCGGCTCAGCCGGCGGCGGAGACAACAAAGAGAAGAGGACCATATCCCGTACAGCCGCTCTTAATGCACTGTATGACAATACGACACTCGGTGAGGTGCATTTGACATTCACCGATGAACAATGGAATACTCTTGTCAGTAACTCCAATAAAAAAGTAACAGCCACTGATGGAAATGGCAATACTAAAAGTTGGACTGTTTACGACAAAACATTGTATTCGTCATGTGATTTTGTTTATAAAAAAGGCGATAAGACTTATACAATGTCCAATATCGGCATTAAAAACCGCGGTAATACGAGTTTCCGTGCTCCGCAGAACAGCAGCGGCGATTATCAGCAGGCTCATTTCAAACTGAAGTTCAATAAAAATGTCGATGATACAGAACATCATTTGGAGCGTGCAGCAAAGGCTATGAATCTCAAATATATGCTTAGCGATGCAAGTTATGTGCAGGAAGTTTATTGTTATGATTTGTTTAAGCGGTTTGGTGTACTGACTGCTCCGAGATGTTCGTATTCTAAGCTGTATATCAAAGTTGGCAGCAAAGACGAGGCTTACTTCGGAATGTATAAGTCGATAGAATCAATCGATAAACAGTATCTCAAAGAGCGTGTGGCTGCAGGAGTATTCAAAGGCGATGACGGAAATCTCTGGAAATGTCTGTATCAGAGTGACGGTCGTGCCGATATGAACAGCACATCCTCTATACTCTTTGGTGTTGATACGGCATCGCATACGCCGGTCTACAGTCTCAAGACCAACGAAGATGATGAGACAACGAAAGCAAAAGCGATAACACAGTTTAAGACATTTATCTCTAATCTCAAAAGCAAGTCAGGCGATGAGTTTAAGTCTTGGATTGCTTCCGCATTCGATGTTGACGGTTTCCTTAAAGCTCTTGCTGTCGATGTAGCCTGTGGAATGTGGGATGATATTTGGAGAAACTTCAATAACTATTATTTTTACTTCGATACCGATGGCAAAGCTCATTTTGTCCCTTATGACTATGATAACAGCCTCGGTGCTCCCAATGACGGACTTATGCAGCATCCTGCTGAGCAGAATCCACTGGAGTGGGGAACGGATAATGCCGTGCTTGTTAAGAAAATTCTCGATGTAGATGAGTATCTTACCAAATATAAGCAATATCTTGCTGATCTTGCATCGGATGATAAGGAATATCTGACATTATCAGCAAGTCAGTCCCGCATTAATGCATGGTATGCACTGATAGAGCAATATTGCGATACATCAACTTATGATGCCGATTGGCATGCCTCCAAAGACGGAGCAAGTGATTGGTCTATGACAAAAGGCAAGCCGTCGTCTCTGTATAATTTCCTGACAGATGAGAACAACTACTTCACACTTCGCTGTGATGCTATCAATGATGCAGTCAATCCTCCGTCAGTCGATGTAGTCGGTTATGAGGAAAGCGGTGATGATGTTATATTCACATTTGATCCGGATATGTATGATCTCGGCGGCATCTCGATGGCAGAACACACGGATGATCTGTACATAAAAGGAGAGTTCAACGTTTGGGGAAACTCTTCATGGGATGATGTTAAAGTGATATATCACTTTATACAATCTGACAATGTATGGACTTTGACGCTCAGTAATAATTATGCTCAGCAGGGAGTTCAGTTCAAATATTGGCTCGATGACGGTTCCGACGACGGCAAGTGGATCGGAGCAAAGGAGCGTAAAGATGAATATGCCCTGCCTGCAAGTTATGGAACCGACAATTTTATTCTTCAATATTAACCGTAATATCATAATCAAATAATGATATGACTATTAATAAAAAAAAGCATTTATCCGTCGGATAAATGCTTTTTTTATGAATTTTTAAAATTCTCATTGATTTTCTGTTATAAAAGTATTACAATATACTTATACAAGGAGTCTGAGATGGGATTGTTTGGACATGGCAAAAAAAACGATGATGCAAAGCGTCCGATCGTGGCAGTACGCGATGAGGATAATATGAATCACTTGACCGATGAAGCGAAAGCGTATTATGGTGCGTCAGAGCATTATTATGCTCAGATCGATCTGAAAGAAAATAAGAGATTCTCTAAAGAAGATCTGAAGAAACTTGTCGGCAAACTGTTCAATAAGACTAAGGAGGATTCTCCTAAGCAGCTTACACTCTTCCACGGTTTATCTGAAGATGAGTTCAAGAAAGTCGCCAATCTCTTCTATTACCGCAAATATACTGCCGGTGAATATCTGTTCCGTGAAGGTAATCCCGGTTCTGCGTTATTCTACATTAAGTCCGGGCAGGTGATGATCCAGAAAACCATCCAGGATAGACCCAACAGTGAGAAACACGATATTATCATCGCTACACTTAATGAAGGCAATATGTTCGGAGAGATGTCATTGATGGATGACTCGCCCCGTTCGACAGACGCATTGTGTTCGCAGGACTCCGAAGTGCTGATGCTGTTTCGTTCAGAGATACAGAGCCTGTTTGATAAGATCCCATTAATCGGATATAAGATAATGTCTAATCTGTCGTGGATATTAAGCGGCAGACTAAAAGGCACTAATAATGACTTGGTTAAGATAAAGAATGAGAATAAAGAGCTTCGATCAGAAGTGTTCTCTTTCAAGCAGATGATGGACGGCGAATTGTCCGACGAGAACAGGAAAAAATAATAAGGGGATGTTATGGACAATAAGGACTCTTTATCTCCGATCGGATATATCCGCAAATCGCATCTGAAGATTAACTATATCAAGCTTGTTTTTTTCCTTTTGATCGTGAGTATCTCAGTGCTGGCATTCCTTGCAGTTTTGCCTCTGATGAGTTCGATACTTATTGCGGTGATAATATTCTGTATAGCATCTCCGATGGTGTCTGCATTTGAGAGGCGTGCGATACCGTCAGGCTGGGCTGCTGTTATTGTATTTGTGATTATCAGTGCCATCGCCGTTCTGCTGTTCTTAGGCATCCGCAATATGATACCTAATATGAATGACATCAGCAGGCTGGGTGAGAGACTCAGTGCCGGATATACAGGATTCCGCGAATCATTGCAGACTTTTGTCCAGACTAAGTTCAATATCGATGCAAGTGAGATGTTTGAACCTGTTGACGGACTTTTCAAGTCAATGTTTTCACTCGAAGCGATCAAGAATGTGTTCTCGTCAAACGGTGAGAATATCTTAACCGATTCGGCATTTATCTCGCGGCTGTTCGGCGGAGCATCCAATATCAAGAAGATGTTCTCGGGACTGACCAGTGCATTCTCGATAATATTCGTTGCTACGGTTGTGCTTGCTTTCCTGCTGATAAGCGGCAGAGACTTCGAGCGTAAGCTGCTGTCATACATCCCCAATAAATACTTCGAGGTCGTAGTGACGACTTGGCATGAGATAGCCGACGCATTCAGTCAGTATATCAAAGGCACAATCATGGAGTCTATCGTCATAGGTCTCATTGTGACATTCGGCTGGTATATGTGTGGTGTGAAAGTTGCTCCTGCTCTTATCGGAGGACTCATCGTCGGCATATTGAATGCTATACCTTATTTTGGTCCGGCTTTGGGATTTGTGGTCGCTCTTGTTATGCCGGGATTTGAGTTAATAGATCTTAATTATCGATTCATCGCCTGGAGTCCTAATATCATTAATATGTCACTGGTCATCATCATTGCACAGATACTTGATCAGTTTATCAAGCCGGTGATACTCGGCAGCAGTGTTGCTCTGCCCGGGATGGTAGTATTCATCAGTATTATTGCAGGCGGCAAACTGTTTGGCTTCCTTGGACTGCTCTTTGCTGTGCCGATTGTGTCTATCTTCAAGATTATATTCACGACGCTGTTGAAGCGGCTGAAAGGATTCAAGTTTTTCGATGATCACATGTTCAGTGTCGAGACAGAGTACGAAAAGCGTGAGTGAAAAAATATTTTTTCAGGAAAAAAATAAAAATATTTTTGTATAATTAGAAGTGAGTTGCCGAAAAGATAATATGAAAAAGATTCTATTTCTTCTTATTGTAATAAATATCGCTGTTTTCGTATTCTCACAGGAGATCGAAGCAAAGTTTGTATCGCGGATAAAAGTTACGGAACATGACGGCGTTGTGTGCCTGACTTGGAAAAATCCGTCTAACTTCGTCGATGTGCTGGAGGTTTACCGCAGCAGCAGCATTATCAACAGTGAAGATGTATTGAGCCGTGCGGAGAAGATTGCCGAGCTTTACGACGGCGAAGAGGAGTATAATGACGCTCCACCTGTTGGTCAGAGTTATTATGCGGTGATTATCCGCAACAGTCATAACAGTTTCCGCAATGTGATATTTATCTCATTTCGCAATTACACATTCAAGCCGGTTGTTATAGAGCATCAGAAAACTCTTGCGATAACATCATTCAGAGCGGATGCTCATGATAATCATATTCAGCTGCATTGGTCGTATGACGGCACTGACAATGGCAAGAGTGTCTCTATATATCGAAGTTTGTCGCCAATTACAGGTGATTATGCTTTGGCTCAGGCGATTAAGATTGCCAACTGCAGTTTGGACGCACAGACTCTGACCGATATGCCTGTATCGAATATCAACTATTATTATGCGATATTTTTTTCCGATGAAAGTCATCATTCTTACACACCGAATGTGAATATCACCGATGGACCTGTGTATATCTCAGAGAGCAGCGATATTATGGCTGAGTTTAATATTGATAACTTCATTCCGCTGCCGCTGCTTACATTCAAGACTGATCCGATTACCGGCAAGCCGATTAAGAAACCGTTTATCTACAAAGCGCCGATCCCGATGGCGTATTCTGATAAGACTGCGGCAGCTCACAATGTCATGCTTGCCGAAAATGACGATGTGCAGGCATATCTTAATCAAAAAAATCACGGTGCAGGTGATAAACTCGACTTCACAATGCTTGAAGACGAGGACTCTTACACTCCGCAGGAGTTTGATCTGGAGTATAAGCTGCTGCAGAGTCTGCTGCGGGAGAAGGATTATCTTAATGCGTTATTCACATTGGAGAATCTGCTCTGCGAGCCGCTGTCAGTGTCTATGCGAGACAGAGTGTCTTACTATGCCGGAGTGATCTACTATTTGCAGGGTGACTACCGCAAAGCGTATATCTATCTCGTTCTGCCGTTGGAGAGTTATCCGAAAGAGACATCAGTGTATCTGACTTCGATTCATACAATATTATATAATACCCAAAAAGATTAGAAATTATTGCATTAGTAATAATTTCTAATCTTTTTTACCTTTTATTCATTCTTTTTCTTGACAAAAATTCACAAAAGGTTTATAGTTTTGCTATTGGGGTGGGGGATTTTTTTATTATGTCCAATCAAAAAAAATATCCATACGCATTAATCGATGCAGATGCACTGCTGAATAATATTAAACTTGCCAAGAATAAGTGGAACGGACCGCTCATAGTGCCTGTCAAGGCAAATGCTTACGGTCATGACAGTGTGCTTGTGTCCAAAGTTCTTCAGGACAGCGGGCTTGTCCGGATGCTTGCGGTAGCACGGATTGATGAGGGACTGCGTCTGCGGCAGAACGGCATAACGATGCCGATATTCACGCTCGGAGTGGAACTTGACGATGAGTCCGACATTCAGAATGCTATCCGGAATGATATAGAGCTCTCAGTCAGCGATATTGAGAATGTCAAAACAATCGCTGCTGTCGCTGAGAAACTCAATAAAACAATCTCATTGCATATTAAACTCGATACCGGATTTTCCCGACTCGGTGTTAGTCCTAAGAATGTCTTGGAGTTGGCTGGTTTTATCTCCAAATCTCCGTATCTTCACTTCGCATCGATGTACACTCACTTCGCGATGAGCGAGTCAGATGAAGATTTCACTCGCCGTCAGTTAGCCATTCTTAAAGATGCTGTGGCTCGGCTGGCAGAATATAATATTGTAGCTGACATGTATCATTGTTATAACTCAGGTGCTATTCTTTATGGTATTTTCGATGATGAGCGTCAGGCAGAATACGAGACTAAGAATGGCTATAATATCCCGAGTATGTCTTCTCTCGGCATTGGACCATTCGGGATGAGACCGGGAATCCTCACTTATGGTTATGCTCCGAACTGCGACGGATATAATCTCGGACTGCGGCCGGTGATGACATTGGTGACTCATGTGATACACACCAACGATGTGCCTGCCGGAACAGGAGTCTGCTACAATCATACTTATAAGACGACTAAGCCTTGCAGGTTGGCGACGATCCCGCTTGGATATGGCGACGGAATAAGCCGCAGTCTGTCCAACAAACTCACAGTGATGATCAATGGCAATGTTTATCATCAAGTTGGGCGAGTTACGATGGATCTAATCGTCATTGAGACTGATGAATATGTCAATGTCGGTGATAAAGTAATTGTATTCGGATCAAAGCCACAGTGCCATCAGGATGCTGACGACCTCGCCGCAATCCAGGGAACGATTAGTTATGAGATTACGACAGACATTGCGGCGAGAGTGGAGAGGATTCTAACACATAAATAAAATAAGAGCGGTATAACCGCTCTTGTTTTATTTATGTGTTATCTTTATAAATTTTGCAGTGATAAACTGCGGCAGTTTTCGCAGTTTTTTAAGATAAACAGTCAGAGGCGGACACTGCATGTTGTTTACGAGCCATGCTTTCCTGTTGTCGTCTATACTCTTGATGCGAGTGCTTAGACCGCTGTCACTTGTGCCGCCTGCTGACATGATAGTAAGCGTTTTATCCAGCCAATGAGTACTGACTTTCTCTTTTTCGAGCAGCCGCAGCATAAGTTCGTAGTCAGCATTTACACCGCAGTCAAGCCGAAATATGCCGTATCGTGTATAAATCTCTTTCTTGACGAAGAATGCCGGATGCGGCGGCATCCAGCCGTATCGGAATGTCCTCGGTTTGCCGCCTCGCCAATAGCGATAAGGTTTATTATTATTAGCAATGATGATGTTGCCGTATAATGTGTCACAATTGTGCCGTTCAAAACATTCTGCTACTGATGACAGAACATTCGGTTCGGCGAGCCGATCGTCAGAGTTGATTATCCCAATTACATCACCTGATGATTTTTGTATGCCTTTGTTCATGGCGTCGTATATACCTTTATCCGGCTCGGATTGTGTTATATACTGCACGCCTTTCTTTCTGAATGTGTCTTCGTATTTGCGGACTATCTCCATTGTGTTATCAGTCGATGCTCCGTCGATGATGATGTATTCCAAATGTGGGTAGTCCTGAGCCAAGACAGATTCGATTGTTCGTGCGATTGTTTGCTCGCTGTTATAGCAGACTGTAATAATGGATATGGTCATGGACGGAGTTCTCCCAATATATTCCTGTATAATGCAAAATATTCTTTATATTTGTCGATAGCATTGAAGCGGCTGGAGGCACGGTTTATACAGGCCGCTGTCCAATTGGTTTTATCCTGAGATGTGATTTGCCTGATCTTGTCTGCTGCTTCATCAATATCTCCGCATGGAATGACGCAGCCTGTCTTATCATCGATTGTCTCAGGACTGCCGCCGACATTGTAAGTAATCACAGGCGTGCCGCAGGCAAGGGATTCAAGATTGACTGTCGGAAAATTATCCTCATAAGTCGGATTAAACAATACAGCCGCTGCAGAATACAGCTGGGCCAACTGTTCGGCAGATTCTGTTCGTTCTATACAGATGATGTTTTTCGGCATGGATTTTATCTGTTTCGGGGTTAGACCGACCATGACAATCTGATATTCCTGCGGCAGAATGGCATTAAGTCGGACAAAGTCATTCAGACCTTTTCGTTCTGTCCAAACATTGGCGACACCGAGGATTATTTTTTTTGTAGGATTAACGCTTTTCGGCAGAGGTCCGCTCGTTGGTTTGAAAACATTCAGATCAATGCCGTTGTTTATGACTATCGTTTTGTATTCCTGCAGGAATGATTTGCCGACTTCGTTTGCAAGCCACTGCGAAGGAGTCACAATTGTGAGATTGTTCAGACCTGTAAATAACCGTTTCTTTAATCGGTAATTATGTCTGCTTCTGTCGAAAAGGATACTCTTCGGATAATTGTGCTTCTCTGGACAGTTGTGACATTCTGTCTGCCAGCGGTCGCAGTTTGCAGCAGTATAATATGCACAATGCCCGGTAAATGTCCAGCAGTCATGCAGTGTCCACACAATCGGTATGCTTATTGTTCGCAGCCATTCAAACAAAACTTTAATATTGAGATAGTAACCGTGAATATTATGCAGATGGATTATATCAGGCTTGATTTTTTTGATGTGGTTGATAAGTTGTTTAGTTGATTGCCTTGAGCCTAATCCGTGACTGTCAAATAATCGCGTTTGCAGAACATGACTATATATACCGAGTTTGTTCCCGATTTTTATTGGCTGTGATGAACTTGACCTCGGATTGCGTCCGTAAGCAATATATGACTGCCAGTCATGACTTATGACAGTTTCACCGAGAGCTTCTGCAATTCGCCCAGTCGAACCACTATTAATAACTGTGTTAATTTGGAGAAGTGTCATGGAGAAGTCCTTTATTTAAGAAAAACATTTGTTTGAGAATGCAGTTTGGTGAATAAATGATACTTCTTCCAAACTTTTTGATATACCGAAAATCTTATATCCTGCATTATGCAGTTTATTTATTGTTTGTTTAGATCTTTCCCGTCCGTTAGTAATAAATCTATCGTGAAACTCTATTAATAATTGTTTCGCAAGTATACCTGATTCTAATATATTATCGATGACATTATATTCAGAACCTTCAATATCTATTTTGAGAATATCGATATGAGTGTGGTGTAGTTCTTCCATAATATCTGATAATTTTTTCATCTCAACTTGCATTGCTGTCTGAGTATTAATATTATCCTGTATAGTTGCACTGCCTGATATATGATTGGGGTTCTTAGGTAAATAAAATGTTTCATATCCTGATTTATCACTTATTCCATATTGATGAAAAATAAATTTATCAGTCGGACAGTTCTGTTTTATCCATTTGATAGATTTGGGAGTTGGATCAAATCCATGAACGGAACAATTATGTTTTTGTATTATATCTAAATCAAATGAAATATCTTCTCCTATACCGAATGAATAGACTATAGAATCACTCGATATTATATCAGAATGAATAAAAAAACCGCCGTATTCATTGCCGTACCATTTTTTATTGAGTTTTATATCTGTTTTGAGATGAGATACATCGTCAAATATTCGCATTTTTAGAAGTTTGACATTTCTCCATATTTTATGAATCATCTATATTATCCTTAATTAAGAATATGTTTATTTCTTCATTACTGCTTTAGCAATACGAAATAATCCTGTTTTACAAAGTGCTGTTTTGAAAAATATTAATATAGGATTATTCCTTTTTAATCTTTTAAGATAGTTTTTATTTTTATTATATTCTTCTTGATTTATTTCGTTTTTATCAGGAAAATTCGTAATCTGATAGTCAATGCTATGAGAATTAGATAATCTATTATCATGCATTAGTATATTTGTTCCGGAAGCATCAAATCCACTGTTGGTTACTAATGATGTTGTCGGACCTAAACATAATCCGTTATTTTGAAATATAACAGCATACCAAAAGATTGCCCATGTGTTAATATCGCCTGATAAATTAAGTTCGACTTGCAGCCAATTATTTTTATCACAGTTATCGGCATTAAATCTGCGTATCATTTTTTTTGTGAATGTTTTTTTGAGATTTTTAGGATCTTTTGTATAATGTTTCCAGCGGTCAGCCCAAGTCGCCCAACTCCAGCAGTCCATTATAGGATAGAAATACGATAGATTTTTATTATCTGTATCAATAGGGTATCTCCAGCCTGTAATGTGCCAAACATTTTTATTGTTTTCATATCGCTGAAGAGCATCATTCATATATTGAAGGAAGTATTTACCAGTGATAATATCATCTTCTAAGACGATAATTTTCCCGTATTTATTGATGATTTTTGTAACGCCATCAATAATTGACTTTGACAGACCATTATTAGTTTCTGATTCTGTGATAATGACATTTTTACACCATTGTTTTTCATGCAGAATAGTACGCGTATCGGCAATTTGTTGTTTTTGAGATAGTGAGATATTATCTTTCGGACCATCTGCAAATATAAACAAATCAGATTGATCTGCTAAGATATTATTCATTAGTGCTTCTAATGTTCGTCGTGTATGATCCGGTCTGTTATAGACAAACAATACAATGGGTGCAAGACTCATCATCTCTTACCTCTAATCCCTTCCAAACAAATCTCTTGTATAGACTTTGTCTTTCACATCATCGAGGAATGAGTCATATCTGTTGGCAATAATCGCATCGCATTGTGACTTGAATGACGCTCCGTCATTGACGACAAGGCTTCCGAAGAATGTTGTGCCGTTCTCAAGAGTCGGCTCGTAGATAATGACATTCGCACCTTTGGCTTTGATACGCTTCATAACACCTTGAATGGAACTCTGCCGAAAGTTGTCGCTGTTGCTCTTCATCGTGAGACGGTACACACCGATCGTGACATGACGCTCTTCCGATGCGTCGAATGTGTTGTCATCAGAGTAACTGTAATATCCTGCTTTCTGCAGGACACGGTCAGCGATGAAGTCTTTGCGAGTGCGGTTAGACTCCACGATCGAAGCAATGAGATTCTGCGGAACATCCTGATAGTTGGCCAGTAGCTGCTTAGTGTCTTTCGGCAGACAGTAGCCACCGTAGCCGAATGAAGGATTATTATATTGACTGCCGATACGCGGATCAAGGCACACCCCGTCAATGATCGATTTCGTATTGAGACCTTTCATCTCGGCGTAGGTATCTAGCTCATTGAAGTAGCTGACACGCAGTGCAAGATAAGTGTTGGCGAAGAGTTTGACTGCTTCCGCTTCGGTAGTGTCCATAATGAGTGTCGGAATGTCGGTTTTGACCGCTCCGGCTTGCAGCAGTCCTGCGAATGTTTTGGCTTTGTTAGTCATCTCTGCATCAGTCAGATCCGTTCCGACTATAATGCGTGACGGATAGAGATTGTCATAGAGAGCTTTGCTTTCCCGCAGGAACTCAGGGCTGAACAGAATATTGCTGCAGCTGTATTTGGTCTTGACAGATTTTGTATAGCCTACAGGGATTGTTGATTTGATAACGATCACAGCCTGTGAGCCGCATTGCTTAATAATACTAATGACATCCTCAACGGCTGATGTATCGAAGAAATTCTGCCGGCTATCGTAGTTAGTCGGCACAGCGATAATGATAAACTCTGCATCACGATAAGCCGCTTCGGCATCAGTCGTCGCCGTTAAGTGAAGCTGTTTGTTAGCCAGATAATCTTCCAGTTCCTTATCAGCAATCGGCGACTTGCGAGCGTTGATCATATCGACTTTATCCCGCACAATATCGACTGCTGTTACTTCATTGTGCTGTGCCAGCAGCACCGCCATGCTTAATCCGACATATCCTGTTCCTGCAACTGCTATTTTCATGTTATGTCCTTCTTGAGAATTATTATATTATACTCAATTTTCTGCAATCCGTCAAGAATGATTTTTCATTTGACAAGGCTTGATTTTTATTGTATAGTTTTGAATATGAAGATTCTGCTTGTCGATGACACAATGAAAGGTCATCACCTTTATTATATTCAGTCGATTTTGACGCTTCCTCACGAGTTCGTGTTTTTCTCTTCGCAGACCAGTCCTCTGCTGTCCTGCCATCAGATTAAGAATGAGCATCTCAACTTTGTGCCGCGTAAATTCAGAGATTGGCTGAAATTCATCAGTGAAGTTAAGAATGCCGCAGAATCAGAGAATGTCGATTGTGTGCATTTCCTGAATGGTGCGTTGTTTTACAGATTTTTCGGGATTGGTCTTGGACGGCTGCGGAAGTTTCATCCGATTATAACATTTCATGTCATTCGGTTTAATCTTATCCGCAATATCAGCCTGCGGAATATTTTTCGCAATATTCGGTTTGGCGTGACGCATACATCATTGATTGAGCAGCAGGCTAACTCGATTGGCATTAAGAATATCGTTCATATTGAGTATCCTGATTTTACGCAGAATATGACTTGCGGCAGCGTTGATTTTCCCGAACTGCCTAAGAATGTGCCGATTATAGCGGCGATTGGCGGTACTCGCTATGATAAAGGGCTTGATATTTTGTTGGAGGCATTGAGCAGGGTGGAGTCTGTATTTCATCTATTGATTGCCGGCTATCAGGCTGATTTTGACGAGACTTTTATAAAGGAACATTCTCAGTCATACAGTGAGAATGTGACTCTTATGCTGAAATATCTGTCCGATGATGAGTTGCTTGCCTGCTATAATCATGCGGATATAATAGTCCTGCCGTATCGTCTCACATTCAACGGAGCAAGCGGTCCGCTGACAGAAGCAGCTTCGAGAGGCAAGTGTGTTGTCGGTCCAAGTCACGGCAGCCTTGCCGACATTATCAGGTCTAACCATCTCGGTTACACATTCGAGTCTGAGAATGCTGACAGTCTGGCACAAGTGCTGGATAAAGCATTGTCAGAGCCATTTGCCTATGATGAGACGGCTCGTCATTACCGTGATGTGCTTAGTCCGAAGAGGTTTGTTGATGATTATCGGGCATTGTATGAGAGAGTGAAGACTGATAGTAAATAATTTTTATTTCACTTTCTTAGCATATATTACATTATCATTGTAAAAACTATAATCTTTGGGAAGAACAACACTAATTATAATGCCTAAAAATTTAGTCGGGATAATTAATAATAGTTTTAATAATTTTCGTATTATGCCAATTTTTATTTTATCTATACCTCCTCGTAAATATTCGATATACATTTGAAATAACACTTCTATGTATGAAGTTGACTTTCTTAATTCAATAACTTTGAATCCATTTCGTTCCAATAAATCTGTTAAACCAAAACTCGTGTATCGTCCGAAATCATAAGGCACTTCATGTTCATTCCAAACAAACGGAACTGTTATTAACATATCTCCGTCTATTCGCAGAACACGATTCAATTCTTGTATAATAGGCTCAAGATTAAATATGTGTTCAAATACTTCGCTAGAGAAAATACTGTCAAAAGTCTCATTCTCAAATGGCAAAGTTTTCCCATCGTAATAAACATCAATATTTTCTTCTTCATGAGAATGTCCGCTAACTTCAATATCGCATCCAACATATTCTGTGTAATTCTTAAAGTATTGTTTATATGGCTTAGATCCACATCCGAAATCAAGCAATTTACCTGAAAGTTTTCCTGCAAAATATTTAATATTCTTACATAAATTATGTCTAATAAAGAAAAACGGATTAGTGAAAAATGCCGTAAGAATATCAATCGGACTGTCAAAAATAAATTGACATCTATCGTTATAATCGTGCAGTTTTTTTAGTATTGACATAAAGTTTGTTCTTTTACCCCTTATATCCATAAATGTTTATCTGCAAGTCCATTTGCTCTGAAGGGTTATTGTAGCAAAAAGGACTTATATGTCCGCAGACTGTCTGCATATAATATCTGAACCCTGCATTCGTTAGACAGTTTAAGATTTGGGGCAAAGTTTGCTTTTGTCCTTTGAAAGAATGATATTCGATAAACAGTTTGTCAATTTTATGCAGAGCATCTTTGCAGTCAGAGATAACTTCAGTTTCTGCTCCTTCTATATCCATTTTCAGGAAATCAATGTGAGCCTCGTTATCAAGTAATGTTTTTAAGCGAACAGCTTGGACTTTTTGTGTCGTTTTAGATGCAGTGACTAAACTGCCGCCATCTGCACCTTGTGAAAAGAATGACAACTCATCATCATTAATCCAAACTGCCTTATTGTGAAGTTCAATATCAGTTAAATCAGCAGTGTTTTGCTGCAGAATAACAAAAATGTCTTTATCAGCTTCATAAGCCTTAATCTTTGCATTCTTAAACAATCGCTTGAAATAAAAAACACTCATGCCAATATTTGCTCCAATATCATAGATTAGAGGCGTGTCTGTATTACATTCAAATCTATAAATATCATCAGCAAAAATTTCCCAAACCTGTGCTGCAAAACTTTGTGCATCCGGAATGACGAATGTTTTATTTTTGAATCGAACTTTATACTGTGTAAACCGAGGCTTTTTTATATATTTTCTCCAAAGAAAGTATTCTTCTCTTTTTTCAATTAATTTTTGCTTGATTTGATATATTAATCCCATAGTGTTATCTCCATTTTTTATTTATCACTATCGATAAACATTATTATATACCGCCCCACAGTTGTTTATGCTCCTCTACAATTTTATCTGGTTTTACTTCATCTAAATAAGAAAAGTCGAATTGTTTATCTCCAAATAATACAGATTTTATCCCGTATGCCAAGTCTTGACTATCTTTGTACCGAGCCAAGTATCCTGTTTTGTCATTTACAACATCAGGAATGCCTCCGACATTGAATCCTACAATCGGAATATGACAGTGCACCGCTTCCAACACTGTATTGGCGAAGTTTTCTGCCAAAGATGGAATACAGAATATATCGGCGGCATTGTATAGCAGATTAAGTGATATTTCATCATGCAGAAATCCGATAAAATGTGAATGATACGGCAGCCGCTTAGCAATCGTGTCATTATATGCAGAGCCGAATATCATAAGTTCAATATCATTTTGATTTATCGCATTATCTTGAGATAAAATATTTAATGCATCGAGTATATAATCAAATCCTTTATAAGGATTATTAACCGCTCCCTGTGCACCGAAGAGGATGATCTTCTTATTCATCGGGATATTGAGAATCTGTCTTGCGAATGATTTATCAGTCGGTTTGAAAATATTGTCATCAAGCAGGTTCTGGATATGATAGACATTATGATTTTTGGTTAGCTGCGATTTTTTTACACATTCGCAGAGCCATACACTCGGAGCGATGAAGTTGAGATTATCATACTTTGAGTATAGTTTCTTTTTTTTCTTGAATTGCTGTGCTGCGTAATCATTACTGCTTGGATGTTTCATATAAGGACATCTTTGACAGTTTGTCTGATATTTGCTGCAGTCGAAACTGTAATGACAGCCTGCAGTAATCGGGAACATATCGTGCATAAACCAATAAACAGGCTTACCGATTCGCAGGATTGTTTCCAGTCCTTTGAGATTGATGAATGAGCCGTTAATCCAGTGAAGATAAATCACATCGTAGGCAGATAAATCAGTAATCTTCATTATATCTGTCCCTATATGAAAGCTGCTGAAATATCCCGGTTTGTCAGATAACTTCCTCTTGAATATCTTGTTTGACAGGAAATGTGCCGCCTTATTGTATAAAAACTTATCACGGCTGAATGACAAAATGTGTTCGTCATCGGCAATATTGCGTTCATAACACAGGAAGTCAGAATCAATACCGTTTTTCAGCATTGCCCTATGAAGACGCATAGCTGCGATTGCCGCTCCGCCTGTTGTATCTGTCGTGTTAATGTGCAGTATTTTCATGGAATATGGTCCTGTATTTTATTAAAATGCTTGTTGTTTATGAAAGAGTCTGTTTTTAAGATGTACTATTTTGCAGTAAAAACGGTATAATCGAAATAATACAGTTTTAATTGACCGTTTATTTCTCCAATGAGCAATGAATTTAAAATGGAATTTATCACTATTTTTAAGTTGATTGGACTTTTTGTATAGTGCAGGATTAGTTTGCTGAAAGAACATATCAAACTCATTCAATATTGATAAATCAGAGTTAATTGTTCTTGAAAGGAGTTGGTTGGCATAAGTGTTCTTAATAATGAGAAGAAGAAAATTAGTTAGGAAGTTAAAACTATTAGGATTGTTGGTAAAGTCAGATTTTGTATAGAATATTATTAATTCCTTAATACATTTTATAATCATCCAAAAGTTTTTGTTATAAACATTACTTTCAACAGTTTGTCCTACTCTACCAATAAGATAATTATAAACAATGCTTGGAAAATATTTGATAGAATTTATATGAAGCATTGGTTGATAAACCCATTGAGAATCAGTGTACGATATTCCTTCAATCTGTGAATAATTCATTTTTTTTAGAATCTCAACCTTATAGGTGACTGCTTGCATTCTGTGTTGTGACAATGCTTTTTGAGGGAAATCATTGATGGAGAATAGCTTCTTTTCTTTTAATGGATATTTAGGGAAGAATACTATTTTATCATTTTCGTTTACCATTAGATAATCATTAATAAAACAATCTACATTCTCTTCATTATTGCGGGATTCTTGTATATATTGAACAAACTTCTCAAAATTCTCAGTATTAAAACTGTCGTCTGCATCGAGGATTTTTATATATTCTCCTTTTGCTTCTGCTAATCCGCGGTTTACGCATGATCCGTAATTGCCATTTTCTTTATCAATAACTCGGAAAACATTAGGATATTTGTTTTCGTATTGATGAGCAATCTCGCTAGTTTTGTCTTTACTGCCGTCATTGATAACAAGAATGTCGAGTTTATTGAAGCATTTTTCAGAGATGAGCAAGCTGTCAAGACACTTCGGCAGATAATCCTGCATATTGTAAGAGGGAATAACTATTGTAAGAAGTTTGTCTGACATATTGACTCCACAGAATAATGATGCTATATTATATCGTAAAAATGTAATTTGGTCAATAAATAAAAAATTGAATTTAAAATGTGTTATAAATTATAGTATCTGTATAATAATGAAACATTTTCTTTAGAAAAATCATACTTTGATATTTTTTTCTTGCAAAATTTAATATTTCACATTATAATCTATAATAGGAGAGTATTATGTTATCGAATCATAATCTTAATCTTATCTTATTGAAAGCAGAAAGCAGACAGCAGAAAGCAGAAAAATTATACTAAATTTTTCAATAAAAGTCAAGAAAAACCGCAAAATTCCTTCAATTTTCATAAAATAATATTAATTTTAGCATTAATTAGTTGTATTCAGCTGAATTTAGACGCAAATGATTTAACAGCGGATTGTTTGAATGATTTGACGACGGATGTCAGTGCTAATGTGTCTGAAAGTCTTATTATCGATTACAATATTATTGCGGAATTTAATGTCGCACCGCTGATTATAACTAAGGATTATTCTGCATTTGATTTTGGCGGCGGTGTCGGATTCGGCGTTAGATTTAATGAGAAGTGGCTTGTCGGACTGCGGTTTGATGTGGATTATTATACAGTCGGAGCAGATCTGTCAGAAAGCCTTAGCGGTGCTGAGTTGTCATTCCGCTGGTTAATAATCGGTGCTGCTCGGCTTACCGAATGGGTAGGTCTATATTATGGAGCAGGAGTTAGTTTGTCATTCTCCAGTTATGGCAGAGCATCTGACGGTTATGTTAAGCAGACTGCCGTCGGTCCGTCGCTGTTGTTTGAGCCGAGATTCTACATTCCTAAGTTCCGTTATATCGACTTCGCTATACCTATTCAGGCTGATCTCGGTATCGCCAATACACTTTTACCGATTGTCTACGGTGGCGGACGAATTAATGTTCATCCTTATATTCAGTGGCTGTCGCTATATCTTGAGACCGGTATTCGTTATACAGGTTATGAGAATGAGATTGTCCGCTCAGATATGGCTCAGTTCGTCTTGTCTTTGGGAGTTTCTCTTGATCTGTTTGTAGGGCATAAGACGAAAAAACAGGAAAACAATGAGCAATGTGCAATGAGCGATGAGCAATTAACTGATGCGGATAAATTGGTCGATGAAACCGACGATAAATCTCAGAATGACATTCTTACGGATAATGAGAATAAAGACCAAACGGAAGAACAACCGCCACAGCAACCGAAAACGGGTTCTAATTCGCTGGCTGTAGCGGATATGGATGAGACAACGAAAGCGGCATATCAGGAACTCATTGATCATTTGGAGACGACGACCGGTGCAAAGGTTGTTTCATTCAGTGACATTCTCTTCGCACCTAATACTGATCAGATGCTTGAAGGCAGTGAGACTATTCTTGACGAGGTTGTCCGACAGCTTGATGAGAATGAGCTTATGCGGATTAATATATGCGGTTATACGAACAATGTCGGCAATAAGAAAATGGAAATCAAAACAAGCAAAAAGAGAGTTAATAAAGTCGTGAATTATCTTGTTCTGCATGGTGTGGATGTATTCCGTCTGGAAGTTGCGGCGTATGGCGGTGAGAATGTCAAAACAGCAGGGATTAATAAGGCAAATCGTAGGGTAGAGATACGAATATTGGAGGATAAAGAATGAAAAAAATGAATTATGGCACAATTGTGCTGGCAGTTATTGGACTATTGATGTGTGTTGGATGCTCTCAGGTGAATTTCAATAATCCGTTCGGCGAAATTGAGCGGATAACGACAAATGTTGATACGGCGGATACACCATCTGATATAAAAGATGTATCATCTGATGATCAAACAGATAAGTCTAAGCCTACAGAGCATAAGATCCATTATCTGAATATCAAGAATGCGGATAATTCACCTAATCCGACATCATTCTTGGAGACTGACACAATTGTGCTGAAAGATGTCACGACAGATGACTTTACATTTGATGGCTGGTATGAAGTGACAGACAATATCGCTGATACAAGCACAGATGGCTGGGTGGCAGGAGCAAAAACTGCCGATGTAACTGTTTGGGCGAAGTGGACTGCAAATGAAACAGAGCCAACAGATCCAATTGAGCCGATTACTCCGGCTGCGAAGGTTTATACGATACGATTTGACAAGAATAACGGAACAGGAACAATGGCTGACATAACGGCAGATGTCGGACAAACGGTTGTTTTGTCGACTTGCACAATTGTGCCGCCGATCGGCAAAAAATTCAACTGCTGGAACAGTAAAGCAGATGGTACTGACGGAGTAAGCTATGCCGACGGAGCGAGCGTGAAGAACTTGTCAGAAGAAGACGGCACAATTGTGACTCTCTACGCACAGTGGATAGACAAAGACGCTCACCGCATTATATATCAGAATACTATGGATGCGGATAACTCGGTTAATCCGACTTCATTCAAAGAATCGGAATCTGTCATGCTGACGAATGTCAGCATCTCCGGCTGGACATTTGGCGGCTGGTATGATTCATCAGCTGACGGAAATCTGATAACAAATTGGAGTGCCGGAGCAAAGACGACTGATGTAACGCTATGGGCGAAGTGGACTCTTGCCGAAGTGACTTATACAGTCAAACGATACTTCCAAAATGTAAACGGCTATGGTTATGAACAAAATCTGGTTGAGTATGCAGACTTGACGAAACAAGGATTAACCGAATCAGAAACGGATGTTACGGCTGATGAAGTTACTGGTTTCACTCCATGCACAATCGTGCAGCAAAAGATCTCTGCTGACGGCTCAACAGTAGTTAGTGTTTACTATGACCGCAAAGTTACTGTATATACATTCAATGCAAACGGCGGCAAGTGGGGCGATGAAACAAATATAAAAACAGCAGTTGGACTGTTCGGAGCGGAAACTGCCGTTCCTGCCAATCCGACGAGAATGGGTTACGCATTTAACGCTTGGGATGAAGAAGTACCAATCATATTTGGTGATGAGAATAAAACATTTACGGCGGAGTGGACGGAGCGAAAATATACAGTGAAATTTGATGCGAATGGCGGAAGCGGAACTATGTCTGATCAGAATTTATCCTGTGGTATACCTACGGCATTGGCGAGAAATAGTTTTAGCAAAACAGGATGGACCTTTGTTCGTTGGTGTTGTAACCAATATGGAACAGGAGAAGGTTATATCGATGGTCAGAGCGTAATGAATTTGGTTACAGAGAACGGTTGTATTACATTGTTTGCAATATGGAAGGCAAATAATAATTATATTGATGTGAACGGAGATTTTGTAATAAATGGCGTAAAAAACTCATTAACTTCATTTGTGCAAGTCACAGATAAAACAGTTACAGTTATCGGTAGTGATGATAATTGGAGTAGTTATCTTGAAAGTAGTGCACTTGACGATGATAAAGGAGTGTTTATAAGCGGCAGAACAGTGAAAATCAGTCCATATAGTATGTCAAAATATCAGGTGACACAACAATTCTATGAGACTGTAATGAATTCCAATAGAAATTATAATTACGGAAGTGGAGACGCTTATCCTGCTTATTATGTGTCGTGGTATGATGCGATTACTTTTTGCAATAAATTATCTCTCCTTATGGGACGGATACCTTGTTATAATGTTAGTGGAATAACTGATTGGGGTGGGTTGGAGTACGATAGCATACCGACAAGCAATAATACAACATGGAATACTACTACTTGTGATATTACTAAGAATGGGTATCGTATGCCGACTGAAGCTGAATGGGAATTTGCCGCACGAGGAGGTAATCCAAGTGTGGATGAGTGGAAATATGCTTTCCCTGGAATACAGTCATTGAAACCAATTTATCGTAATACAACAGAAAGTGATCCTGATTACGGAGAAGGTCAAAATGTGTATAAATTAATTTTGGATAATAATTTATCAACAGTTGGTTGGTATGGCAGTACTTCTTCTTCTCCGAGACATTCTGTTGGTGATAAAATTCCAAATAGTCTTGGACTGTATGACATGTCTGGTAATTTATGGGAATTATGTTGGGATAAGTATCATAATAATGTTACAATCAATGATAGTAATTTTGCTAGTAATGGAGTTGTTTTTAATCCATTAGGATATTCAATAGGTGATACATGTGTTGTAAAAGGCGGAGGTTGGGATAGTTCTGCTCGCAGTTGTGCCGTATCTCATAGATTTACAGGTAAGGTTTACGATAACAACAGAGGTTTCGGATTCCGCCTTGTATGTTCTGTCGAGTGATTGTTATTATGTCTGTAATTATTTTGAGACAGTTCTGATAATTGCAGACTTGACTTTTTTTTGGAAAATCCATCTTCCCAATTTTGTATTATTACAGCAATGTACACCGCATATACACCAGACGATTTTGCATATAAATATAATAATATAACAAATATAAGCATTGTTTATACCGAGTTTGGTTAATACAGACTGCCACGGTAACAGGTTTAACTCAATGAGATGAAAACATAGGATAATTAGACTATTTTCTCCGAAATAAGTTAAAATTTTACTGATTTTAAATTTTGTCAGAAGTTTTGAGAAATTAATAATTACAATAGTGCCTGTTATAGCTCCCAAAATATTTAGAGAAATATCAGGATATTTGTTTCTGACTATACTCATTATATCTTTATTGAAATATAAACAAAGTCCCCATATTAACAAACAAATTAAGGTTGTGATTATAGGCTTTATGTTTAATAGATTGTATTGTTTTATCTTATATCCGATATGGTAAAATAAAATAGCTGTCATTGCAGATTGAATACTCCACATAATGTAAATATATTTAACAGAATGGTATCCAATAAAAAATAGAAATACTATGATAATCCAGATAAATATAGATTGAATTTTTGAAATGAGTGTATAAAAATTTCTTACCCAAAATAAGCATAGCAGAAACCATATTGCTCCGATTTGTCCTATGTTGAACAAAGTTTTATTTGCATTTGTTCCGCTGCCGTATAATGATCGAATAAACCAATTGTATGTGTCTGGCAAGATTTTATAAAAATGAAAAGTTATTGTGTTCAGCATGATTGATAATAATGTAATCGCTATACATGTTGCAATATAAGGTTTAATTAGGCTATTGTAATTTCTTTTTAAAGTATTTGTAAAAGAGCGGTTATCTATATGAAAGACATATCCGCTAATAATAAAGAATAAAGGCATATGGAATGAGAATACAACTCGATTAACGGAATATATTCCCATGTGTCCGATTATTACACAGATTATACCAATGCCTTTTGCAATGTCAATCCATTCAATACGATTAGGAAGATTTATGACATTTGCATTTTTTTCTGTTATATCAGTTGTTCCCATTAAATTTACTCCAATCATTCATCGCTTTAGCAATCACATCATCCATATCATAGTATTTGTATTCTGCAAGCCGACCACCGAATATAATATGCTGTTCGTTATCGGCTAATAATTTATATTGTGTATAGATTGATGTATTTGACTCATTATTAATTGGATAGAACGGTTCCATGCCGTTCTGCCATTCGACAGAATATTCTTTGCTGATAATAGTTTGTTTATTCATGTATGCCGGATTCTCAGGCTCGAAATGCTTGTGCTCAATAATGCGAGTGTATGGTTGCTCATGCGAAGTGTAATTCACCACAGCATTGCCTTGATAATTCTGCGTATTGAGACATTCTGTCTCGAATCTCACAGTTCTGTAATTCAGTTTGCCGAAACGATAATCATAGAATTCATCAATTTTACCGGTGAAGATAATTATATCTGCGATTTGTTCCCATTTTTTACGATCTGTAAAAAAATCTGTATCGGTTAGTGTGTCAATTCCATTAAGCAGTCCATCGATAAGACGGTTATACCCTCCAATTGGGATGCCTTGATAAGTATCGTTAAAATAATTGTTATCGAATGTGAATCTTACCGGCAGCCGACGAATAATGAATGTCGGAAGGTCAGGGCATTTTCGCCCCCATTGTTTTTCGGTATATTCCTTAATGAGCTTTTCATAAATGTCACGACCGACAAGTGATATTGCTTGTTCTTCCAGATTGTTAGGAGTTGTTATTCCTGATTCTTGTATTTGCTTATCTATGATGTTTTTTGCTTCATCAGGTGTTGTTACGCCCCACATTTGATAAAATGTATTCATATTGAATGGCAGATTATACAACTTGCCGTGATAGTTGGCTATCGGCGAGTTGGTATAGCGATTGAATGGCACAAAACCATTGACGAAATCCCATATTCTTTTGTCAGAAGTATGGAAAATATGAGCTCCGTATTTATGAACATTGATACCGTTGATATTCTCACAGTGAATGTTTCCGCCGAGATGATGACGCTTATCGATAACGAGACATCGCTTGCCGTGAGAATGTGCCAAATATGCAAATGTTGCTCCGTATAATCCTGAGCCAACAATTAGATAGTCGTAGTGAGACATACGATTCCTTTTTTATTTATTATGCTTTTTGTTATATTTTATTTTCCATTTTGCAAGCCAATCAAGATGAAACATAATGACCTTGCCCATTTTTGTTGTTTTAAAATAGAAACTATTTAGTTCCGGGAATGTTTTTCGCCATTTAGACAGGTTCGGATTGTCCAAATTAAGAATATATCGAGATTTTAATTCTTTTTTTCGTTCTGCTAAACTGTCAAATAAATTACATTGAGCTTTGTTTTGTCTAAGATAATCAGATAGTTCATTCATCGCAAAGACAGCTTTATCGATTTCATTTTCTTTGATTGTGTGCAGAATCGAGTCTGTACGATGATAATAATGATAAAAAGTTTTGTTGATGAAATATAACTTTGAAATCTTACAAAAAACGCGATAACTCACACAAATATCTTCGATAATTGAGACTCCATCAGGATATTGGAATTGATATTCATCAAATAAATGCTTAGCGTATAATTTGGTGTATGCAGTATTGAGAATCCAATGCATTGTATTTAATTCTTTAATTTTATATATGCCACTTTCATACAGGTATTGGATTTGTTTTTCATGAGTATCATCAAATGGAATAAGATTCCATTGCACAACATCGACAGTATTTTCAAGAGCGGCTGTTATTGCTTCTTCATAAGTATTTGGCTCAATCCAATCATCACTATCTACGAAACCAATCCACTCTCCGGTTGCAATTTTTAATCCCGCATTTCTTGCAGATGACAATCCGCCATTTTTTTTGTGAATTACTTTAATCCTTTTGTCATTTAGTGCATATTTGTCACACATTTGAGGACAGTTATCATGGCTTCCGTCATCAACAAGAATTATTTCTATATTTGTATATGTCTGTTTCAAAACGGACTGTATACATCTGTCAAGAAATCTTTCTACATCATATATAGGTATTATAATAGAGATTAACGGTTTTATCATCACTTATTCCTAATTGATTTTTGAGGCAAGCAGATCCCAATATTCTTTATATTGAGAGTTATTATATTGATTTTGTGTTGTATTTAGCATTTTTTTTATAAGATTTTCAGTAATTTCGTCAACTTGATTTACAAATACTATATACGGATAATCCTGTAGCCATAATTTCCATACTCCTTCAACTTTTTTACTTATATTATTTAATGCTATACATGGAGTGCCTGTTATTAAGCATAAAATCATAGCATGTAATCTATCTGCTATTACAAGCTTAGATTCTTGAAATTCTTGAACCTTTTTCATTATCTCACATTCTCGATTTTGAGGATATATTTCATAAGGAACTATTGTATCAGTATAATTTATATTTTGTGTTTTTAATGTATCAGTCTTACATAATTCTTGAATAAATTCATTTGAATTAGTGGATTCTTTGTCTTTTCTTAGGCATATCGTAATATTGGTTCTTTTTTGTTCAGAATGAGAAAACTCCAAATACATTGCCATGTCTGGTATATTATAAATATGTGTTTTCATAGAATCAGAAACATTTCTTATGAAAGTCGAATAACTATTATCTCTGATAAATAATTCAAGTGATGAACATTGAGAATATAATTTAATTGCCTGTTTTTGTTCATATAAAGAATTATCATCATAATAAATTGTTTGTGGAAATACAACTATATTTGTATTTTTATAATAATCTATGATTAATCTGGATTTTTTCTCAAAATCAAACCATAAAGAACCGAAATAGCCTCCTCCAGAAATAATTACAGTTGAATATAAAGAAGTATTTAAATATTTTATACTTTTTTCTGTAACTAATTTCATAGGTAGTTCATCAATTTGTTTTTTGGGAAAGTAATCAGATAAAAATTGTGTCGTAGCAAAAGCAATCAGTTGATCTCCTATATTCCCATATTCAGGAGTGAGAGCCAATAAGATTTTATTTCTATTTTTATCAAAATGACTAATCCATTGTTTTGCCAATTTGTTTGTTTGATATGTTTTTTTATAGCTTCGCCAAGCGAATACTATTTTCTTTAGCAGCGATGATTTTTTTAATATATTTCTAATTTTACTCATTTTTTTCTCCGTATTCTCGGTTTAATCTTCATTAATATTTTCCTTGAAAAATTATGTATGTATATTAATGCTTTTTTTGCAAATGAAAAGTCTTTATCAAAATCAGATGTCTTTGTTTGAAAGAAATTCATGACTTGTGGCTGTAGCCAATTGTCGCCATTAATACATTCCCTGTTTCTTTCATCTGCGTATGTAGGTGTGTTTAATTCTCTAATATTCCCAAATGCTAAAAAAGCATGACCGTTAAAACAATGAGGTAAACGACACTTACCAATAGCTCTGAATTTAATTGGTTTCTTATAATCTATCAAATTACCGAGTTTGTCTCCGCGATAACATTGATAATAATCTCCTGTTTTTAGATTGATTTCAAGAGACTGAACTCCTGCATAGCAGAATTCTTTCCTGCGTTCATTAAATAAAGAGATTTTGAAATTAAAGAGAGGACTGTCAAATACTTGCCATATTTTTTTGTAATCTTCTTTGGAATATTTACTTAGTAATTCAATATCTTCTGTTGCTTCATTTCTTGCCACTGTAATATGCGGCAATGCACCGAATTCTTTTAGTGAAAATGATTTGATTTCATCTATATAAGGTATCAGTTCATCACTTGGTGTTATTTCAATAGAGTAAGATATTTTCGCATTTTTAATTATATTCACATTATCTACAAATTTTTGCATGAGATTAAGTCTTTGTAATTCCAGCCAATGAAAACTGAATTTGATAAAAAGTCTTGATTTTTGCTCGTCATTTAATTGTTTTGTAATATCAAGTAATTTTTCTGTAAGAATGCCGTTAGTGATAATATCTGAATAATGGCCTGCTTTTGTTAATGAATAGACCAAATTAACTATATCTGGATGCATTAGAGTTTCGCCGTCTGCACATAGGTTGAAGTAGCATATACCGCCGAGTCTTTCGACAGATAAATCATTTGCTATTTGTTTCGGATTGGCATAAAATGGTTTAATGCCTTGCGAATGATCAACCTTTAGTTGACTTATATAACAGTAATGACATTTGAAATTACATATAAAAACAGGAATGTGGCAAGTAATAAATCTTTTTATTGAATCGCTCATGTTTCCCTCAATTAATAAATTCACAATCTGTATATTTATCAGAAATAACTTTTCTGATATTCCTCTTAATTGTATTCTGTTTGGCGACAGCCTGTAGATATTTTATCATATTTTTTCGTAAAGGTATAGTAGAAAAAAGCCATTCATGACTAAAAATAACAATAGTTGGATCATTAGAATGCTGTTTGTATAAACTGTTAAAATTTTTATAATCATCAAATCTAAAACTTGTAGGAATAAAATTTATTCCATTAATATTGTCGAAAAAAACTTTATGGTTTTGAAGCATATCACATTGAGATTGTGTTAAATAGTAAGATGTAGGGTGAATGTTGAGATTGTCTGCTGTAAGTAAAGTTAATAATGAGTGATTCTCTTTAATAAATTTTATTTCATCGATAGTTGCTTTGAATTCATGAAGTCGTATTGTGTTGCTTAGTGTAGATGTGCCTCCTGTAATTCGTATAATTTCATTTAGAAATGATTTGTAGATATTTGGAGTGATATTAGTAGTTGAGGCATCGGTAGCATGAAACCCGAATTTTAGCCAAGAATAATTGGATTGAAAATCATTTGCAAATAAATCTGTACAATAAGAAAGAGAGAATTTGTTGTTTTTATAATAGCAATAAAGAGTAAATTTTGCATTGTAATTGTTATGAAGATGTTTTAGATATGATAAAAACGGATTATCGAAAGCAGAATGATATTTCTTTGAGTTGATAGTAATATCTTCAAATATATTAATCACATCATCAAAACTGATATGTATTTTTTGTGTTGATTTGTTTATGATTTGTTTTTTTGGAGAGATTAAATCTTTTATCAATTTGAATATTTTATCTTGCAGAATAAACAAAACGATAAAGTATATAAGTATTCCTATAGGAATTTCTATAATCAATGCAGTTATGTCATTTTGAAAAATCACATCGAGTTTTGACAAAATGATAAGGAATGATGTTCCTGCAATAATTTTTTTCCAAGCGAATCGAATTATTGTCGAAAATGACAACATTTTATCACAAAATGAAACATACATAAACGCAATAATACATTCTGCGATTAGAGTGCCTATCACTGCACCTATCGCATGAAATTTTGGTATAAAGATAATATTGCATATCAGGTTTATAATTGCTCCGGTAATTATATTAATATTAGTTTGTTTGCGTAGTCTTGCAGGGTTGTAGTATTGCATTCCTAAACAATTACTTATACCAACAAATATAATTACAGGACTTAATAACTGCATAATTGGAATAACTTGATCATAATCTTTACCAAAGAAAACAGGAACAAATCTATGTGCAACTGCAATAATGCCGAAACAACATCCAATTCCTGAAAATAAAACATAATTAATAGATTGACTTAATCTGTTTTTTAATTCTATTATTTCCCCTTCTTTATACAAATACGACATTCTGGCAACCATAATTCCATTCAGAGCAGAAAATGTAACAGCTTTCGTCATGTTGATAATCTTCGTTGCTTGTTCGTAATAGCCATTCTCTGCTGCGGAATGAGTTATAACTCCGATAAGCGTTTTATCAAGTACTGTATAAATTGATGTTGCGATGCTCGGAACGAAATAAATCATTGTTTCTTTGAAATGTTGCCTCAAATGAATATTGTGAAAATTCGGTTTATCTACGAATTTATGCAGTGGAATCCACAGAGTCAGGTTGGATGGCAGTATAATTCCGGCTGTAATAATGTAATACCATATTAGATCTTCTTTCTTCCTGATGAATATGAATATTAGCACAATGCCAAGTATTCTAAAAAAAGCATTTCGATAAACAGTGTGAGAGAATTGCTCAAGTCCTGTATAAAGCCATGATATGTCGAAAATTGTAGCGAAAAGTGGAATGGTTAAAATAAGATAAAAAATTTTATAAGTCGGTGTAAGTAATATAAAGAATACCCATGCAACAAGGCATATTCCTGTTGTAATAACACGCACAATCATTATTTCCCAAAAAATCTTACTCATAATTGCTCGGTCGTCGCGATTGCGTGACATCTCTCTGGATGCATAAGAATTTGTTCCCAAAGCTGCGAACATCGTGAAATATGCTAATATGGAATCAGTGAAACTGTGTATGCCTATGCCGTCTGCCCCAATAACACGAGATACATAAGGAGCGGTTATAAATGGAGCAATTATGAGCAATATTTGATATGCTGTACTTAATGCGAAATTTTTTTTGAGACTTGTATTATGCGTTTCATTAAATTTTGACATTTATTATGATTAAACTCATTTATTATATTTTCCTTATTTTATCAGATTGTTTTTGTTTTTTCAAGTTTAATTTTATAATGATTATGTTCCTGTTTAAAGAATTATTTTTTTTTATTTTTTTCAT
>JAFYAI010000146.1 GCA_017540815.1 Spirochaetales bacterium | reverse complement strand
TTCAGTGCAGACAGAAGCTCTCGTGTCGTGTCTCCGACGATCCGAATGCGGCATTCTCCGGTGATGAGATTTTTCAGAGCGGAAGTCAGCACTGACAATTTTCGCTCAGCCTCGATACGCTCATCATCCGCGACAAACTCCGTAGTCTCCATATCAAGCACAAACTTATCAAACGGAGGAATCTTTTCTTCCTCTTCCTGTGAAGGCTTTTTCTTCATCAGATATGTCCACAGCAGATAGAATGCTATACCGCAGATTAAGATAATCATCACGATAAACAGGATGACCTTAATATACGGCTTGAAGTTAAATCCGAAATGAGCCTGCTCCATACACTTCGCACCCTCGCGGTCACTTCCAGGACGCAGTTCTATCTTATCCAAGTCCTGAGCGGACTGTATCTGACTCATCATAGTGTTGAGGTCACTTTCGGTGATCTCCTCCGTCACTTCGAGATGATATTTCTTCGTCTCCAGATAAGTCATCTCACTCTGCCCGTCTTTGAGCGGTATCGTGAAATGCACATCTTCATAAATGCCTGCGTCGAAACTTGTAAATACTATCTCCAACACAAGAGTAGACTTCTTCTCATAGTAGTCACGCGTCGATATAATGTCAAACTTATTATCCGACTTGGACACATCCTGCCACAGTACTTTCATATCCGGCAGATTGGTGATCTTCGTAGTCAGAGTGACCTTCTTCCCAATCTTGAAAGTCTCAAGAGAGATAGCTGTAGTTACAACATTCTCAGCCGCTTCTGACGGCTCAGTCTCACCATCGTCCTGTCCGTAAGAATGCAGGTTTACGCAGAATGTCACTGCCAAAATCAAAAATATCTTTATAAAAAAATGCTTTCTTGCTGTCATAATTGTCTGTTATATTATCGAATTTTACGCCGCCGTTTCTCGAAATATCGCAAGAGCGGCTTATCGATCTCCTCTTTCGTGCTGAGCTGCAGCGGTTCAATGTTAAGTTTTTTAAGTTCCGCATTGAAGTCATCCAGTTTCATCCGCCGCCGTCTGACGAAATCAATATATGATGATGATCCTGTATCTACCAGCTGCATCGCACCGGTCTCATTATCGACCATATCGACAAGTCCGACATTCAGCGGATACTGCTCCACCTCATCGCCGATTATCACCGGTATAATATCGTGCTTATGAGCGGCGATGAAGAGTTTCTTATAGTCTATGTCACCGAAATAATCCGACAGTATGAATATCACTCCGCGACGTTTCATATTCTTAATCGCATAATCAATCGCAGTGTTAATATCAGTTCCGCTGTGCTGCGGCTTAATATTTATCAGATCCCGAATAAGACGAAGTATCGTATTCTTATTCTTAGACGGACTTATATACTCCTCGACCTGATCTGTGAAGAACACCGCTCCGATCTTATCCTGATTAGCCATAGCTGTCATCGCAACAGTCGCTGCAGCCTCGATCATTCTCGTCTTCTTCGTAGCTTCGCACGAACCGTAGTTCATCGATCCCGACACATCGATAAGCAGCATAACATTGAGCTGACGCTCCTCGATAAATGTCTTGACGAACAGATTATTGTGCCGAGCGGTGACATTCCAATCGATACGGCGAAAGTCATCCCCGATCGCATACTCACGCACTTCCTGGAACTCCATACCATATCCGCGGAAAACGGAACTATACCCACCGGCAAGCGACTCATTCGCCATTATGCGGGAGCGGATCTCGATCTTCTTGATCTTCTTGAACAGCTCCATCTCCGGTGAAGTTTCCTGACTGAGAATGTCTTTCTTATTTTTGTCAGTCTTATTCTTGACTTTGCTCATTGCTTATGCCGCCTTGCACATTCTTACCTTACGGCACAAGTATCGTATTGAATATCTGTGTGATAATGTCCTCACTCGTCACTCCCTCTGCCTCAGCCTCATAACTGAGCATAATGCGGTGACGAAGAACATCAAAGCTGACGGACTTAATATCATCAGCAGTAACGAATCCCCGTCCGGACAGCAGAGCATGACCTTTCGCTGCACGAGCCAGGAATATACTTGCACGCGGAGATGCTCCGAAATCGATAAAGTTCTTAATCTTAAGATTGTATTCTTCCGGCTCACGAGTCGAATGAACAATATCAACGATATAAGCCTTAACTCTATCGCTAATGTATATCTCATCGGTAAGTTTAATCAGATCCACAATCTGCTGCTTATCAAGGATACGGCTCACATCGATCTTAGTCTGATTAATCATCCTGTCAAGGATAATCTTCTCCTCATCCTTCTTAGGATACGAGATCTTAATCTTAAGCATAAATCGATCGACCTGTGCCTCAGGCAGATTGTATGTTCCTTCCTGCTCGACAGGATTCTGCGTAGCCATAACCAAGAACGGCTCAGGCAGAGTCCAAGTCGTATCACCAATTGTAACCTGCTTCTCCTGCATCGCTTCAAGCAGTGCAGCCTGCACCTTCGCAGGAGCACGGTTAATCTCATCTGCAAGGATGAAGTTAGAGAAGATTGGCCCTTTCTTAGGCTCGAATACACCAGTCTTTTGATTGAATATCTGCGTACCTGTAATATCAGACGGCAGCAAATCCGGCGTGAACTGAATTCGCTTGAAATCAAGATCCAACACTTCGGCGAAAGTATTGATAGTCAGCGTCTTAGCCAGTCCAGGCACACCTTCGATAAGAATGTGTCCCCTCGTCAACAGACCAATCAGCAAACCATTAATCATCTCTTCCTGGCCAACTACTCTCTTCCGTATTTCACCAATTACACGCTCTATCGTAGGCATCTGCTGCTCTACTCTCTCGTGAATCTCTCTTACCTGCGTATCCATACTCCGCTCCTAATGTTTGGTTGAATAATAATCTCTAAATATATTATAACAAAAAACATAAAAAAGTCAAAGACTTTTTTATGTTTTTTCAAGGTTCGCCGCCGAATTATAATTCGGCGACACACCCGACATTATGTCGGGCGAAAAACAGGTTTTTTTGTGATTTTTTTGTGATTGTCCGGCTTTAAAACTTTGGGATGTCTTTTAGTCTCGTACATTTGTCATCATGTGCATGGACACCTTTACGCAAGCCGAGTATTCTCTCATTCTCAGCTGTGAGTTGGAATGTAACGAGCTGCTTAAACGCATTCATCATTGGCGACGGATCTGCATCAGGACTGACCACGCCGGCTGTCTGCAGCTCTTTTATAAGGTAGAAACACGACTCGATCGTGGAGATATAATCAGGCTTAGGCTCTTTCTTGAATGTATATATCGACTGATACGATCCGCAGAATGAGATCCTCGGCAGTTCAAGGAGGAACTGATTTTTATTGATAAGGCTCTTAGCACAAGCCCAAGTCCCGTCGATAACGAGTATCAAAAGTGTTTTGTCTTCGATATTCCGAACAAAATGCTCAGACTGCACTGTAAGAGCATTCTCACCGGGATAAAGCATCATCGGATAATAATGCTTATCATTCAGCAGATCGTGCAGCCGCTCATTCTTAGTAAAGTCGATACCGACAAGTAGCTCGGAGTCAGCCAGGCAGAGTTTGGTGATGCGTCCTGTTCCTGTTCGCTGCTTCTTCGCCTCTTTAGTGTGCATCAGCAAAACGAATTTCACACCGGTATCGATCTCCTTTGTATAACCGCACAGACACGATGACTTCGGTCTTCGGCAGCGATAGCACACTTCTCTCATATCAACACCTCATTAAAGCAGTAATAAAAAAACGGCTTTCGCCGTTTTTTTGTTCTAATCCTTATGCCTGCGGCATTTCGGATTTTAGATATATATTTTTCTTCTTGCAGTATTCTTCCATTTCTTTGACTTCTGCCCGCATCTCATCATCCACTGCCTCGAATTTCGGAATCTTGCGGTAGTAGTTCTTCTCTTTGAGGCGGCGGTCATCGCGCAGATCAAGTAAGCCCTGTATCATCTTCATACGAACGATATGTGAGACCTTGCCGAAGTTCAGATGATCGAAATCCTCATATTTGATCGTATCAAGCACTCTGACTCGCGTATATTGGTCTCGTATCCATAATCCGCCCGGACGGATCGCATTCCACGAATCGAATACAACCGGCACGATGTCCGCTCCGTTCTCAAGAGCGAGTTTAAACGAACCGAGAGCAAATTTCTCAATCTTGCCGCTGTGACTTCGAGTGCCCTCCGGATAGATCACAAACGGGATTTTATTCTCAAGATAATGTTCTGCACCGCGGAATACAAGCAGCAGCTCAGCGGCAGTCATCTCTTCATCGACGATAAGATTCTTGCCGAGACGGGCAACCCAACCGATGAGCGGTTTCTTCGCCCACTTCTTCTTGAAGAGGAACTTAATCGGTCCGGGCAGCATATACATCAGCACGACATCAAACTGAGATGCGTGATTGATGACATAGATCCGCTTCTCGCCCTTCTTAGGCGGTTTAAGACCGTTACCCTCATAAGTTAGCCATTCTGTATAATAGAAGAAAAAAAACATCTGTGCAAACCATTTGACAAGATACGAGAAGAAAACACGATCCTTGTCGAAGAGCAGCATGAACGGCAGTGTAACAATGAAGATCAGGAATACAGCTGTGATCAGCGTAAAAAAGAGAAACCAACCGTAAACGGTATATATCACATATCGAAATAAAATTTTATCTTGTTGCTTGCGTTTATTCATAATCAATATAGTAACATATTTTTTCATTTTTTTAAAGCAAAATTTAATAATTCTTGTCATTAAAAGAATGAAAATCGTCACACGGATTTGTGAAAATCTAACGATTTTCACGAAAAAAAATGTCATTTCGACTGGAGCGTCAGCGGAACGGAGAAATCTAATACAAAAAGATTATCGGGCAAGCCCGATAATCTTTTTGTGGAAAAATTCCCAAATTTTATTTTTCAGAAAAAAAGACTTGCCTATCGGTCAAAAATACATTACAATTATACAAGAGAAATAAAAGAACTAAACGAGGCAATCTTGGAACTTAACCAAAATCTAAATTTAAAACTTACACAAAAGCTGACGCTTTCTCAGGATCTGCTGCAGTCGCTGGAGATTCTCCAGCTGCCGCTGACGGATTTGGCAGCCAAGATTGATGAGGAACTCGAAAACAACCCGATCCTTGAGATCGACGAGACGGAGAACAGAAGCAGCGAAACAGATCAGGATATAGATAATATAGAAGATGTTTTCTTCGGAGAACAGGATTTCTTCGCTGACACGAGCAGTGCCGATGTCGATACAGGTGTGAATGCCGATACCGATGAGTCAGACACACACAATCGATTCCTCGAAGGAGCGATCTCATCTAAAGTCACTCTGACGGAACATCTGATGGATCAGTTGGGCGTTCTCGATCTGACAGAGCAGGAGTATGAGATAGGTCAGACGATCATCACCAATATCAATGCAGACGGATTCTTCCCATATCGCATAGCAGATATTTTTCCGAAAGAGCAGCAGAAAACGGCGGCAGACATTCTCGACCGCATACAGATGTTTGATCCGCCGGGAGTTGCCAGCTTCGATGTCCGAGAAGCGATACTGTTCCAGATAGAGTCGTCTCCGCAGAAGAAATTCAACCGAGATGCTTATATACTTGTCAAGGACTACTTCGATCTGATGATCAACCGCAAAGACACGGCGATGGCACGCGAGTTGGGAGTCAATCCTAACCAGCTTAAACGCATTCTTACATATATCGGTCAGTTCAATCCGTATCCCGGCAGGCTCTACGACTCGGAAGAGACTCAGTATATCACGCCGGATGTATATGTGATACGCGAGGACGGCGAACTGGTCGTTACGATTAACGATAATATGATACCGCCGCTTATCGTCAATAAGGCTTATGAGAGGATGACGCAGAATCTCAAAAAACACGCCCGGCTCAATGATGAACAGAAGTATGTCCGGGACAAGATCGGCAAGGCTAAGCAGTTCATCAAGAGCATACAGTACCGCAATGTCTCGTTATATAAACTTGCAGTGGCGATCGTAAACGAGCAGAAAGAATTTTTCTATCTCGGTCCGAAATATCTCAAACCTTTTACGATGGCACAGGCCGCTGAATTGATCGGATTGGCAGAGTCTACTGTATCGAGATTAGCTTCGTCGAAATATATGCAGACAGAATGGGGACTTAAGCAGATAAAGTATTTCTTCTCGAATACGGCAAGCAAAGCGGATGACAGCGGCAAATCGGCAGAATATGTGCGGCATCTGATCAAAGAGATAATAGAAGCTGATAAAACAGGGAAGATAAGCGATCAGGCGATAGCTGACGCATTGAAAAACAAGAATATTAATATTTCGCGGCGAACTGTCAATAAATATCGTCATCAGATGGATATTGGCTCTTCTACACTGCGGAATTTATGATAAAATTTAAAATATTATTTGTCTGATATGGAGGTTAGTATGACAAATTATTTACAAATCCAAGGTTCCAAGAACTTCGTTGTCTCTGACAGAGTTCGGGCCTACATTGCAAAACGCATTGAGAAATTAAACTACTTCAAAACTCAAATCACAGAGATAAGTTTCCATCTCGACAAGGAAAAAAATTATATCAATAAGGTAAATGTTACTCTTACATTGAAGAAAATCGGCACGATGCGATTTGAGGCTACCGATGAAAAGATGTACAACGCCATCGATAAAGTCGTTCACAAGATGGATGTCAAGATCAACCGCGAGAAGGGCAAATTCCAAGAGCATGACAAACAGGGCCAGACTCATGAGGACTTTGTTCAGTTCTTCAACGAGCATGACACTGACACTCCGGAGCCGACAAATATCATTGATCTGTCACCTAAGGCCACAGCACTGACTGACGCATTCTTACAGATGAAAGAGACCGACTTTGAATTCTTCGGATTCAACATGTTTGACGAAGATGCCAACGAGAAACCGTCTCCGGCATTCATCCGCAAGATCGACAATGATATTTACTATATTATAATGAAGAAAGACGACACAACATACAAGATCTGCAACCTTGAGATGGATGCAGACAATGCGTCTGTCGGCAAAGAACTCTACGAGATACCGCTTACGAAGAAAAATCTGTTTGAAGCACAGAAGAGCATCTATGACTCTGATCACCACTTCAAACTGTTTGTCTATGCAAACACGGATAAACCGGCACTTCTCTTCAAAGAAGGCAACGGGAAATGGGGCATGATCTCATAACTTTAATAACTTTCAGACAGTTTGTATTTTATACAAACTGTCTGAAAAAAACTTAAATTTTAAGACTATAAATTTCGACAATACAAATATGGTAACAGATTATAAACAAGAAATAACAGATTTACGGGATAAGTGCTATCAGTATCTCGACATTATGAAGATGCCGGATCTGCAGAAGGAGATCGCAGACTTGGAAGAGCAGTCTAAGGCAGATAACTTTTGGGATGACCAAAAGTCAGCTAATGCTACGCTGAAGAAGATCAGCGACCTGAAGAAACTCACTGCTCCGTGGGAGCAGATGACGCATGATGTCGATGACCTGAAAGATCTATACGACATCGCCGTTGAAGAAGAGAATGCAGGCAGCAGCGACAGTGCCGCTTACGAGTCAGAGATTGCCGATATGCTTAAGAACCTGTCTAAGAAGTTTGAGGAACTCAAACTGCTCGTGCTGCTCAGTGATGAGAATGACCGCTGCAACGCTATCGTCAATATCCATCCCGGTGAAGGTGGCACAGAGGCGTGCGATTGGGCAAGCATGCTCTATCGAATGTATGACCGCTGGGCTGCTCAGAATGGGTATAAAGTTGAGATATTGGATTGGCTCGACGGCGACGGTGCAGGCATTAAGAATGTGACGATGTTGATTAGCGGAGATTATGCTTACGGCTATCTGAAATTCGAGTCGGGTATCCACCGACTTGTGCGAATATCGCCGTTCGACTCCAACGCACGCCGCCATACATCGTTTGCATCAGTGTATGTCACGCCGGATATCGATGATACGATAGAATTCGACATCAATCCTGCCGACCTCAAGATCGATACATATCGCTCCAGCGGTGCAGGCGGACAGAATGTCAATAAAGTTGAGACTGCCGTTCGTATTACTCATATACCAACAGGCATTATCGTGGCATGTCAAACGGAGAGATTTCAGCTGAAAAATAAGAATATAGCGATGAAAATGTTAAAATCAAAGCTGTATGACTATTATAAAAAAATTCAGGATGAGGAGAAAGAGAAGGACAATCCTGAGAAAAAAGACAGTGCATGGGGAAGCCAGATACGAAGTTATGTATTCCAGCCATATACAATGGTAAAAGACCACCGCACGAAGTGCGAAGTCGGCAACATTCAAGGTGTAATGGACGGAAACATCACAGAATTTTTGGAGCAGAATTTAAAAGTCCTTACGAAAAAGTAAAATAATGCAATATTATGAAAAAAAATATTTATTTTGAAATTTTACTTGCAAAATTTCACTATAAGTATTAAAATAAAAATAATTCTAAATATGGGATAGATTATGCCAGCAAGAGTATTAATAGTTGATGACTTGGCTTTCATTAAGCTGATTATTAAAGACACATTGGAGAAGACGGGATTTGAGGTCGCAGGAGAGGCTTCCAACGGTATAGAGGCTGTGGAGCAGTATAAGCGATTGAAGCCCGACATCGTGCTGATGGATATTACTATGCCAAGAATGGATGGTATCCAAGCACTGCAGGAGATAATGAAATTCGACAGTGCAGCGAAAGTCATTATGTGTTCTGCATTGGGTCAGCAAAAGTTAATCATACAGTCGATTCAGCTCGGAGCGAAGGATTTTATCGTTAAGCCGTTTAAGCCGGAGAGAATTGTCGGAGCGATAAAGAAGGCACTAAATATGTCGTAATATCGGAGTTTTTTCCCGCATGAAAAAAACTCATTACATTATAATTGCATTCATAGTACTAAGCATAAACAGACTATACGGAGACAGCAGTTTTTTCGGATACAGAGACGAAAAAACTGCCGCTAATCTTGATAGTCTGTTCGTGTGTAATATAGGTATCCTGAACTTGCAATACATCGGCAATATCAATGCCGTAAACCCTATCGATGCAGATAATGCGATAGCATCACTGAGGAATATCCTCGGCGAGATACCAACGATGAAATTCACAAAAAAAGCGGCGATACTCAAAGCAATCCGCTTCTATAATTATAAAAATAATCCAAACAATGACAAATCCAAAATCGACAATGATCTGTATCTTTCGGAGCAGGCACTGATGTTCACCTCAAGCCAGCGGCGTATCGAGAACAGGTTTGTTACAGAGGTATATAACAAGTTCAAAAACGACACAAACCTGTCCAACATCTGCCGTCTGTGGTTCGAGAATTATGAAAATCCATACTACACTCCAGTTATCGGAGATACGATAACACGATCACTCAAAGAGCTCAAAGATATATGTGACACAGCCAAAACGACAAGAGGATCATTGGACTATCTGTTTCACGGCGATATAGAGTCGATAGATCAGATGTATATCATCAATATGCGGGTGTATTCCAGACTGATCGACGCTGATATTGCGGAGTTTCAAGTGGTAAGCGACAGCGAGCATCTGACAGAGACTCTGCGGGAAGAGTTCATCAATCAATCGCCCAAGATCTTCAATATCAGATACGCATCACTCGATGTGCAGACCGAGGATGAAGAGTCAAGTATTTTCCTGGGCAACAAATACCTCGGCAAACAGGCGACTCACACTGACTTCATTGTGCCTGGCAGCTACATTCTTACAGTCAGCAAGTCCGATCATGAAGACGCAAAGATGAATATAACACTCTCCGACTATGAGCATAAATCGATCAAAGCAGAGATAGGCAAACTCAAACCACTGCAGACGGTGAACTTCTACATAGAACCGCTTGGATCTAAGATATTCATCAATTCGGTTTATCGTGGTGTCACTCCGCTGAAGATCGCTCTGCAGCCCGGTGAATATATGATCTCTGTAAAAAACGAACTCTACGAAAGCATCAGATACAACCTGACGATCAAAGAAGTAACTAATGAAGAGACTAATGTCGTATTCCACTTGAAATCAAAAAATCTTGACAACCAGTTCAAACTGAAAAGAACATTGTATTATGTATCATTTTGGAATTTCACATTCTCGCTCGTCGCGGCTATACCGAGTCTCGTATTCGCTTATGAGTATTTCTATCGATACAGTGCGGCAAACAGTGCATACAGAGCAACAAATGCCACGACTCCGTTCAATGATACTGACGAAGGCAAAGAACTGTATGCAATCCAAACAGGATTGTATGCAGCTACAGCAGTTCTGCTCGCCTACGCAGCTATCGGACTTGGGTGGATGTTCTTCTCGCTGTTTGATTATCTGAAAATCATGGAGAAGAAAGACTTTATACCGATATTGGACTTCTATAAAAATGAAGACGGGCAGAATATATTTTCCGTTGGAGCGGTGATACGCCTAAAAATATCATAAACTAAAAGTTAGTGAGACATTCTATGAAGAAAATATATATAATAATGATATTGACAATGCTCACTGTGAGTATAAATGCAGCACTGCGGACAGATGACTATGCTAAAGGACCGCTCTACGGCAAGAATATGTATATACCGTATCTGATATACTACAATACTCCGGCGATGCGTGCAGCGAATAATGACAATCTCTCTGTGAGTTATCACCTTTCGACATACATTGTGCAGGACTTCATCACCTACCCTACAACAGTTCCTCAAGGCTTTGTAAGAGGGCAGGATCATCTGGGAAGCGAGACTTGTGCAATAGACTATGAGAGCTACAACAGTGAGTTAGGCGTATCAGTCAGTATCAAGAAATGCGTAGAGATCGGACTGGATATGAGACTCATCTCATACTGCGGAGGATTCATCGATGCGATAATCGAGACTTTCCACGGGACATTCGGATTCCCCAATGGCGGTCGAGAATACTACCACCGCAACATGCTCAAGATCAATATCCAAAACAAAAACGGACTGCGGCTATATCTTGACGAAGCCAATGTTTCATTCGGAGATATAGACTTATGGGTAAAATGGACATTCTATAAGCAGAAATATGTAACACTCGCCGCACTCGGTGCATTCAAGATACCAACCGGTCAGCTGTCCAAACTATCCGGCTCAGGCTATCCTGACATTGCGACCGGTATTCTTGTGGACTGCACGCCGTGCCGCTGGGTATCGATATATTCTCAAGCTTCGTTTGTGCTGCCATTCGACTCAATGCTGCCGATTGAGCAGACACCCTACCCGATGTTCAATATGATAATCACTTTGGAAGTCCATCCCCTGAAATGTTTCTCCATTCTCGGTCAGTTTAGCTTCAAAACTCCTGCTATCTCCGGCATAAACGAAGGTGATCACGCTTATATCCATCCGAGATTTGCAGAATACAGCAATGAGGCATTCTTCTCATATCCGCAGACGAATATAATAGCAGGATTTATCTGGCGATATAAAAATTTGACTTGGCAGTTCTACTTTGAAGAAGAGACATTTACTTGGGCAGGTGCGGATATAACGCTGAATTTTATGTTTAAGCAGAAAATTAATATACGAGGCTAAAAAAATCACGCTGTCCAGCGTGATTTTTTTAGCCTCGTTAAATATGCAGATGCTCATCATCCCAATCAATGTGCCCTATAATGTCTATACATTCTGACATTGACTTCTTAGAAGTATAATTAATAATATTGACAAGTTCACGACGACCGTCGTTACACAGATAGACAATCGGGGAATTCTTAAGATTGGTCAGATGCTGCTCTGTCAGTTTATATTTCTCGGAAAGGATATACCCAAGCGGAGTCTCACAAAATTTCACACGAGCATTGTCAGGATGGAACAGATAATCAAGCATATCAAACATTCCATAGACATAACCTGATGACAGATGAAAAGTCCGCTTAATCCGTTTCTCCCAATTCAGTCCCTGCAGCAGCTGCTCATCAATCAGCGGGATATTGGCAGAAGTCTTCATATATGTAAAGATAGACTTGGTAATACCGTCGAAATCAAGACTGTCAGACTTAGCACGAGCAGCCACAACGAACATATTAATATTCTCATTGCCGAAATGCTTGATAATCCGTGGAATATTGGAATTAACAACATAAAAACCGTCAATCAGTTTGATCGACTGCCCATACATCATCAGGAAATCTTTATTATCGACAATGGTATCGAAAAGCTGCTCAGGTGTTTTATTCAGTCTGATAACAGCATCAAAAGAACCAAGAATAGGTGCTTTATCAAACTCAACTCCGAAAAACCGCTCAAATTTCTCAACCATCTCTGGATACTGCTCGATCGCATGCCTGCCGAAAATCGAAAACTTAAACTGCGAAGAATAATGATCAAACAGGACACAATTCTGAACAAGAATACGACCATTAAGATTAGCAAGATACACAACATCAGCGTAGTCTTTCAGTCCCTGCAGAATGGCTTTTTCATAAGCGATCTCATTTGACTCCGGTCTAACAGTCGCCACAAGCATTGGGTTCAGATTGCTCTCGGAGAAATGATAATCAATAATAATATCCGGCTTCGGCAGCTGTTCCATAAACCGTTACCACTCCATTACATATCCGCACCAACTCAATCCGCCGCCGAAACCGATAACCATCACTTTATCGCCTTTGTGAATCTTGTCTCCGCGTACAGCCTCATCAAGCAGTATCGGCAGTGATGCTGACGAAGTATTGCCGACACGATCCACATTGGACAGATACCGTTCACGCGGAATATCAAGATATTTGGCTATCGCATCAATTATGCGGATATTCGCCTGATGCAATAGGACAGCAGAAATATCAGACGGCTGTATCTTGGCATCTTCAATAAGCTGAACAATAGTTTTCGGCACAACATCGATAGAAAACTCATATACACTGCGTCCGTCCATTTGGAAGAACAAGTCATTATTGGGACCATTGGGATCAAGACTGTGAATAGGATTTTTTGCTCCACCTGCCGGAATGCAGATAAGGTTTGATCTTGCACCATCAGTGCCAAACTTATGTGAAATAATATTATTCCGTCCATCAAACTGCAGAATCGCAGCACCAGCACCGTCTCCGAAGATACAGCAACTCGTTCTATCTGTCCAATTCAATATTCTCGAATATGTATCAGCACCTATAACAAGCACAGTGCGATACAAACCAGTCCTTAACATTCCGTACGCATTCAGAATAGCGACACTAAAACCGGAACAAACACTGTTAATATCAAATGCTGCAATCTGACCGCAGCCCAGCTTACTGGCAACAATAGGAGCGACTGCCGGAATAGGATAATCAGGTGTAGAAGTCGCAACGATCAGCATATCAATATCGGTAGGAGAAATACCTGCCATAGCAAGAGCATTCTTCGCTGCTGCATAAGCCAAATCTGATGTAGACTCATTCTTCGATGCTATATGCCGCTCACGAATACCTGTTCGCTTAACAATCCACTCATCGGAAGTATCGACAATCGCTTCCAAATCATGATTAGTCATAATGCGCTGCGGCAGATACGATCCTGTGCCTATTATCTTCATATATTAACTCCGTAATCCGCCTTATCAGTAAACTTTATTATCTTTAAGATATGTCATAACCGAATCAAGCGGCACAATTGTGCTTTCTCCGCCGTCAAGCGATACTTCGGCACCGCCGTTAGCGATGGATCGAGCTCCAATCGTCACTCTGACCGGACTGCCGATAAGATCTGCATCATTGAGTTTGATTCCGGCAGAGACATTTCGATCATCATAGATAACATCAACTCCGACATTATTAAGAGCCTCGTGAAGTTTCTGACATTCTGCGATAATCTGAGTATCAGCGTCCTTGTGAATACCTACGATCTCAACAACAAACGGTGCTATCGAGCGAGGCCAAATAATGCGTTTATCAGTAGCAGTGCACTCTACAACACTCGCCATAAGCCGCCCAACACCAATGCCGTAGCAGCCCATCACAATATCATGCTCTTTGCTGTTTTCATCAAGGAATTTAGCTTTCATCGAAGATGAATATTTAGTGCCAAGTTTGAAAATATTACCGACTTCTATTCCTCTGGTAACATTGAGTTTACCGCCGCAAATCGGACAGCACTCACCTTCTTCAACATTCGACATATCGATAATCTCATCGGTTGTATAATCTCGGCCGAAGTTAAGATTCTTAATATGAGTATCAGCCTTATTTGCTCCGCCTGTCAGATTAGAAGACTGGGCAACAGACTCATCGACAATCACACGCACATTCTTCAATCCGTACGGACTGGCAAAGCCTTTCACAATACCGACAGCTGACAACTGCTCATCACTTGCAAACTCCAAAGCCTTAACTTTCAGATAATTCTTAAGTTTTGTCTCGTTAATCTCCAAGTCACCGCGAATCACACACATTACAACTTTGCCATCTATCTGATACATAACAGCTTTAGCGGTCTGCTTAGGTGACTGCCCCAAGAATTTGGCAAGACTGTCAATCGTCTTAGTATTCGGAGTATAAACTTCTTCCAAAGGAAGCATTTCTTCCTTTATATACTCTCGCTTAGCCTTGGCAACTTCTTTATTTGCTTTATAATCACACTTAGAACAAAGAATCAGTGTATCTTCACCGCTCTCGGTTACAGCCATAAACTCATGAGCACCAGTACCACCAATCATACCGACATCAGAAGCAACACTAATAGCAGGCAAACCACACCGAGCATAAATCCGCTCATACGCTTTATGCACCTTGTCATAATACTGATTAAGATCTTCCTGACTTGTATGGAATGAATACGCATCTTTCATTACAAACTCACGAACTCGTATAAGACCTCCTCGAACACGAGGCTCATCACGGAATTTAGTTTGGATTTGATACAACATAAACGGAAGCTGCTTGTAAGAATTAACAACATATCTTGCAAGGTCTGTTACAGCCTCTTCATGAGTCATACCAAGCAGCATACGGCGGTCAGCACGATCCGTAAATCTCAACATCTCATCACCAATACTCTCATAGCGGCCAGACTCGCTCCACAGCGTCGCAGGCATAACAACAGGCATATTAACCTCAAATCCGCCAACACCGTCCATCTCTTCACGAAGAATGTTCTCAATCTTACGAATGACACGGTGAGCAATCGGCAGATAAGTAAAGATACCGGCAGAAACCTGCTTGATATAGCCACCACGAATTAATAATTTATGACTTTTAAGCTCCGCATCGCCCGGAACTTCTTTGATAGTTTTGAAAAAATACTTTGATAAAAGCATAGAATGCTCCTTAATTATAATGCTAAATATATGAAATTTTTCTGTAAATGTCAAATTTATTTTTGGATAATGTGAAATTACTGTCAAACTACCATTTTTTCGAGGAAAATTTGGGTTGGCGGGTAGAGACAGGCTCTGGTTGCCCGGACTCTGTCTAAAATTTCACGCACAATTGTGCGTGAAATTTTAGGTGTATTGCGGAACCTCTCCAGCCGTCCCGCTATTACCCTTACGGTCGCTCTTACCCGTTCTACCGACTCTGCCAATTTCTTATTATTCTCATCTCTATCCTCCCCATACTCAGTATCACTCAGATCCAGATGTCGCTTAAAAAATGTAA
>JAFYAI010000145.1 GCA_017540815.1 Spirochaetales bacterium | reverse complement strand
ACAGAACACTCGTCATTATGCCAAACGACAGCTTACATGGTTTCGCAGTATTGACGATGTGCAGTGGTTTGATGTTAATGATAAAGACTTGATTTGTAAAGTCAGGGAATATATAGAAAGTAAACAACATGAGTAGTCATGCCGGATTTATTTCAGCATCTCATATTATTTTAAAGAGAACCTGATAAAAATTCGGGGTGACATACAGGAAAACAACATGAACAATCCGAAGAAAGCGATATGCAATGGTATGATATTCACAGGCAAGGGCTTTGCTAAGGGCACTATCCTGATCAAGAAAAATAAAATAACATCGGTCATTATGGAGAATATCCCAGCCGAGACATGGCTCAAAGCCGGATATTCTATTATAGATGCAAGTTCGTGCATTGTTAGCTACGGATTCTTCGATCCGCATGTTCACTTCCGCTGTCCGGGAGCGTCGCATAAAGAAGACTGGCAGTCAGGATGCAAAGCGGCTATCGCCGGCGGTTTTACATTTATCGGAGATATGCCTAACAACAGTCCGGCAGCGACCAACTTCGACATACTCAAGCTCAAATCCACTCTGCCGAAGAGTTATCCGATCAACTACGGTTTGTATGTCGGACTCACCGATGATAATGCTCACGATATTCGCAAGATCATCAATAAGGCTCGGCGGCATGGCATTCCGGTTCTTGGGATCAAGTGTTTCATTGGGTCTTCGACCGGAGATCTGCTGATCAAAGACGATAACAGCATTTATGAAGCACTCAAAACAGGAGAGAGAGTCCTCTTCCACTGTGAAGACCAGCGGACACTTGATAAGACTGCACATATTCCATATCAGACAGTTCTTGATCATAACAACATTCGGCCTGTATCGGCGGAAGTCGAAGGTCTTCACCGCATTATTAGGGCTGCCGCTCCGATTAAAGACAAAGCAAAGATATATATCTGCCATATTTCGGCGAAAGACACGATGCGGCAGATCAAAAAATACCGAGAACAAGGTTACACCATTACGACGGAAGTATCACCGCACCATCTGTTCTTTAGCCTGTCCAATATTATCGCAGACAATATCTACAAGGTCAATCCGCCCATTCGGACGGAGACTGACGCAGCATATCTGCGGGAGAAGTTTAACAAAGGCAAGATAAAGATAGTCGGATCTGATCATGCCCCTCACCTGCTCTCCGAGAAACAGTCAGACAATCCGCCATCGGGATTCCCAGGATTGGAGACTTCATTCTATGCACTGCACAACCTTGTAGAGCGCAATATCATCAGCCTCATGCGTGTCCTCAAATGTCTCACATCAGGCTATAAGATCTTCGGTATCAAGAAACGCGGCAAGATCAAGAAAGGCAACTACGCCGATATAACTATCATCAAGCCTGAACCGCATGTTGTCAAAGCAGCTAACACATATACTAAGGCAGACTTCACACCGTATGAAAATCTGAAGACCAACATTAGTATCGATACTGTTATACTGAATGGAGAGATTGTATATAAGAATGGGAAATTTGAAGAATAATAAAAAAGGCTTTGCTAAGCAAAGCCTTTTTTATTATTCAGTAATCTTGTTTATTTTACAAGAAGGAACATTTGGATTATATGTAATTTGATATGTTGATCCTGCTTCTGCATTAAATTTAACTTTATTCGTATCAGTGCCATTTTCCAAAGGAATATCCGCATCCAAAGACTGAACAATATCATTCACAGCCCCAATCTGATAATCATAACCGTTGCCTGCAATAATAAACTTAAACCACTGTTCACCTGTCTTAGAAGCGGTAAAACTATACATTCCGTTAATCAAATTATCTGATGTTGCATCTGCTGTATCAGTACTACTTACAGAGCCAATCACATAATTAATATCAGTACATGAGTATGCTGCTCCAAGCTCTGGTTTTGTAACATTATCAGGGAATGAATCAGCTTCATTCATAAGAATAAAATCTGTCGCCCACGAAGTTTCACCAAGTTTTGTATAATGCGGATTAGAAGGCACTAATGAGGCTGTGCATGGGATTGTATTCTCCAGAGAAAATGAAAAATCTTTAAACCGCCCTTTACCACTCGGAGCATCATATCCCAACACCTTAATTTGATCAGGATTTAGTCTTCTTTTATCCAAATACAATGTTACCCAGCCTGTACCATCAAACTCGACAGCAAGACCATCGACATACTGCTTAACATTCTTATCATACACCCCAAAAACTGTTTTTTGCTTGAATACCCAATCTTTCGTAGAAAAAGTCAAGCTGCCTTCTATCTGAATGCGAAAACACGGCGATCCGACCGGCAATTTCTCTGGATTTGTTACTTGACCCGTTCGAAATAATTCAGCAGCATCGGGAGTCATAAGAATAATACCGAATGACGGACTATCAGGACTGCCTTGCCAATCATAACTTATATTGTCTATCTCAACAGATTGTTTCCAAATCTGAGCAGTAACATTGATATTTGTATTCTCATTATCCCCCTTCTTCTCCGCTCTCCAATCGGAGTTGGCTTCCATCCACTCATCGCCGTAAGTCTGGCGAAGTCCTTCAGAGACACAGCCAGTCATAACAAAAATAAGTATTATTAAAAGAATATTTTTCTTCATATTTATATCCTAATTATACATTATACATTATACATTATGAATTACGCTTTACTCACAACTTAAGCCCCATTCCAAGAGTGAGCTGCTCATTCTCACAGTCATAACCTGCGGTAATTGTCGTAACCGACAAAGCGACTAACATTCTCTGATTTTTCGACATACGCATTGCTTGATAATTTTTAATCTGACCGCTTATGCCGACATTAAGATTCGCATCTTTATACCACACGACACTGACTGAAGGCAGCATGGCAAGAGCAATCGCAGCAAGAGCACCGCCGACACCAAGTAATATAGAGCTAATCATAATACCCTGCTGCAAATGAATATTCGCACAATCAACTAAATTCACAGCACCAACAGGAATCAACGCTGCAGCACCGCAGCCAAACGCTGTACCAACTCCGACAAGACTTCCATAAAGATATTTATGCTTATCATATTGTCCATTATACCAGTCTTTCTTAGGAGCGTTTGGCAGTGGCTGAGACTGAATGTTAGAGGATGCCATCGTATTATCAAACATCGGTACCGGTCTGCCTGCAAGGAATATCTCAGTATCAGAATCATCGTAAGAACCGGGATTTTGCTGATTATCAGTCTGTTCTTTAACAGCGACACGAATGTCTCTAAGTATCTGAGTAAATGACTTCTGCTCTAATATTTTCTGCGTAAGCAGCGGCGTGAATACTCCATCTTGTGCGGTAGATCCGGCTTGTGCCGAATAAACGATTATAGAATTCTTCGGCTTATTGGCAATCGGCACAAGTCCTCGGCTTGCACTTCGTCCGCTTACAGCAGGCAGAGGATTGTTGCGGCACGCATCGAGGATAACGATATTCGTATCGCCGCTCATACTGAACATAACTTCATCGAGATTAAGACACCGAGTATCGACACGCCGCTCATCAGGAATATCAGCATTTGCAGGGATAAGATAATTAATACCTTTAACCTGAACCGCATGACCGCCGTAATGGAAGAATGCAATGCCACCCTCTTCCTCAACTTTTTGCTGAAAATCATACAATGCATCAGCCATTTCTTCGCGGCTCAAGTCCGTCTTAACCGTTACATTGAATCCAAGTGACTTTAGAGACTTAGCAAGATCATTCGCTTCCGGAATAGGATTTTTCAGTCCTGCGAAGTTTGTATATTTACCGTTAGCAATGAGCAACGCATTCCGTGCTTCGGCATATCCGGATAAAGCTGCGATTATCATTATTATTATACAAAATGTTTTTTTCATAATATACTCCATCTATATAATAATATAATAATATAAAATTTACAATAAAAAAAATGCTATTTTGCATCGCAAAACAGCATTTTTACCTCATTTTTAGTGCATCTTAACCCACACACTGCCGTCTTTAGTCATCCAAGTATCATCATAGTGATCATCATACCCGCCTGTCCGTATATAACCGCCTGTAATATATAACCGATTAGCAAATGCTGTCATCGAATGTCGTGAGCGTTTAGGCATCCGGCGGTACTCAGGCAGATTGAGGTCGAGGACTCTGTTGTCAGGTTCGAGCTTTTCCCAGTTAACGCCATCGTCAGTTACCCACAAGTCATTAAGTGCATCGTTAAAATTAGGATTCTTAAAAATCTTTTCACCGCCGGACAGATACAGTTTGTCGTTCATCACGGCAACTGCATAATCTTTGCGCGTCTTGATGAAGTCCGGCATATCAGCCTGCTCCCAAGACTCACCGTCTGCAGATGTAAGTATGCCGTGCTCAGGACAAAACAGATATATATCATTGTTGAATACTACCGCTTTACGCTGCACAGCAGATGCAATATCATTGCCGTCGGACAGCTGCTCCCAATCAATGGCATTGTCAGAGTAGTAAACATCCTCAAACAAAGTTTGCTCATCGACACCGCCGATCAAAAACATTCTGTCATCCTTAACGACAAGCGAAGCCTTCGCTCTCGGCGGATAATCACTGCTCGGCACAGCCTGTATCCACTTCCGTCCGTCTTCCGAATACCATATATCGTTGAGATACTCATCATTGCTGCTGCAATATCCGCCTGTCAGCCATATTCTGTCATCAAACACGGCAATAGCAAAGTTCGATCGCGGCGGATCAACGATATTCACAGCTATACGCTCCCAAGTCAAGCCATTCTTACTTATCCATACATCGTTATGATACTGAGTATTAGTGCTGACATAGCCATAGTTGCCTCCTATAATCAGCATACTGTCATGGAATGTAATGAAATGATGTCCTGAGCGTCCGCTGTACTGCCGTCCGTCTGATGCCTTATTCTGTCCGAATAATGATACAGCGACTAACAATGCGAAAAATAAAGCAACTAATTTCTTCATCTGCTTAAATATCCCAAAAAACCGTTATACTATATTTAAACTTCCCCTGTGAATACAACATACCAATAATGCCGTAAGTAAATGCAGCATCAACAGACACAAGTCCATTCTCGTTTTCTTTGTCGATATAATTAATGTCACCAAACCATTCGCTTGCTTTATCGAGCAGATCAGACAGAGTAAAACTCCCGTCACTCACCAAAGTATATTTGTCATCACTGCATGTTACAGATGTGATCTTAGATAAATACTGCTCCGTAAGATATTCTTTAGCTTCTTCAAGTT
>JAFYAI010000144.1 GCA_017540815.1 Spirochaetales bacterium | reverse complement strand
GATAAACAGATGAAGTCCGGACATGTTATGGCAGAGTCAGAGTATAAAGAAGAATGGAAAGGAACACTAAAGACAGTATTTGATCTTATGGCCGAAGATGAGAATCGAACGGCGAAAAATATCGCATTCATAACCAATCTGTCTGTCAATACGGTCAAATCATATATGTCACAGATCTATTCTCATTTTGGTGTCCACAGCCGTGAAGAGTTCCATAAAAAAATCAGCAATTACCGGCAGTCCGATGAGTCGGATCAATAAAATTCAGAGAATTTTATCGTAATATCACATTTTTTCTTCTCCGAACACAATGACTGTATATAGTGTCTCCGTAATTACTGCACGCTACCTATGAGTATTAATACTATGCTGAAGAGTATTAATACTTCTGCCCAAAAGTATTAATACCATTTTCTTGAGTATTAATACTTTTTTCTGTTTGACATGCGGCGTGAAGTGGTGTAAGATACCCCTGTCAGCGGCAGAAGAGTTCAAACTAAGTTTGGCAGCGAAACTCTATGCAACGGTATTGGCGGATTTTGGCCGTATTATGTAGAAGGACAGAATTGTACGAAGAAATAAGGAATGTTTTATTATATGAAACGAAAAACAGCAATAATAATGATGAGTACAGTGTGTGCAGTGATGCTATGCAGCTGCCGAACGATGCAGCTTAACCAGGATGGCAAAGTCTTAGGCAAGGGTGTATATGAGTCATCTGCCGGCGGTGGAGTGGCTATAGTAGGCGGAGCAATGTCATCGACTGTAATAGCGGCAAACCTGAATGCAGAGTTTCAGCAGCGGTTTGGTATTGGCGAAAAGACAGAGGTGCAGCTGAAAGTTCACAATGATTTTGCGGCATCCGGCGGTTTTTGGGTTGCATTCGGTTTTTCTCAGCAGAATGAGATAGACTTCGCAGTGAAGATCAACACTTATGACAAAAACGGTTATGCTTTTTCGGTATTGCCGTTTGGCGGTGTTACATTTGGTATGTCGAATATCGGAGTTCCACCGAAGTGTTTTCTTTCGATACCGATGGGAGAACATAGTGTTCCATGCTATGTCTGTCCGAATACGGGTATTGCTCTTATCGGCAGCAAATCGGGGCTAAAGAAAAACTTCTATTGGGGAGGAACTTTTAATCTGTCACCAAGTATTCCGCATATAATATTTGGTATTCCTGCTGTTGAGACGGATCTGACTTTCAACTGGGGCTGGGAGATCCCGAAAGACAGGATTATATATCGACATGAGATTGACCTGTTTTGTCAGATTAATTGGCAGGGTGTGCCGTTTATCAACTTTGGGTTAGGCTATCACTTCTCTGCCGGAGTCCGTTATAATCCGGGGAAAAGACAGGTTAGACAATAGATCATAATCGGGTTGTCAGAGTGCCGCAGGCAATAACAAAGAACACAATTTTCCAAAATAGAAAAGAGAAATTTATTTTTTTATGGGTAATGAGACGAAGATATAAGGAGTTAATGCCGGATGAAACCTCGAAGCATGATAATTTTTTTAATATTATTAATGGTAAGTGTTACTATCGGTTTAATCTGCGGAATAGTAGAAGATTATTTTTGGTATAAGAATCTGCCGCAGGCTTCTTCTATGTATATAGAGAAGCGAATAGGAGAGTGAGCATTAACCAAGGAGTCATAAGGTATGAAGATGAGCACAACTTTGAAAACGACACTCATTATTGCTACAGTCGCTATCCTAAGCAGCTGCAGGACAATGCAGCTTAATCAGGACGGTAAGGTGTTGGGTAAAGGGATGTTTGAGTCTGCTGCTGGCGGAGGTGTAGCTATCGTTGGCGGGATCATATATCCGTCAGGGCTTGCTCCGAATATCAATGTGGAGTTCCAGCAGCGATTTGGAGTAGGTGAAAAGACAGAAGTGCAGCTGAAAGTGCACAATGACTTCACAGGTATGTATGCACCGCCTTACGGTCAGGGGTTTAGCTTTCAGAATGAGATAGACTTCGCTGTGAAAGTCAATACTTATGATAAGAATGCTTACGCATTTTCTCTGCTGCCGTTAGTCGGATGTGCTTTCGGCATATCGACAAGCTATCCGTATAAAGGCGGTATCCCAATTCCGTTGGGAGGATATGATTTGCCTTTCTATATTAATCCAAATGCAGGTTTGGCACTGATTGGCAGTAAGTCGGGGCTGAAATATAACTTTTATTGGGGAGGCACATTCAATGCTTCGCCGAATATCCAATTGCTCATACATGAAATACCATCATTTGAGACAGATCTGACATTTAACTGGGGTTGGGAGATCCCGAAAGACCGCATCGTATATCGTCATGAGATAGACTTGTTTTGTCAGTTGAATTGGCTTATCCATGAAAATCAGTGGGACGGCGGCGATCCTCCGCCTGACACACCGAAGACATACACTCCGCAGGTATGCAACAGCATCGGTCTAAGCTATCATTTCTCTGCCGGAGTCCGATATAATCCAGGGCAGAGACAGACAAGGCAATAAGATGATTATGTAATCAGAAAAAATTTATAAAATCAGAAATTTCTGTTGAAATTTCTGATTTTTTTGTTATAATAATTGAAAAGGATTTATAACAATGAAATCTTGGAAACAAATAATTAGACTTTTCTTCATAATAACGATACTGCCGATAATGTTTACATCATGTTTCGACATAACGCAGTCTGTCAGTTTGACCGATGGGCGGTATAATATCAGTGTGAAATGTGGCTTCGACCGCAATATGCTGTATCTGGCAGACTCGGATGAAGAGTCTCTTACAGAGGAATTGGACAGGATAGAGAAAGACATTCAGAATGAATCACATAATATAGTATTTAACCGCATTGATACAGGCAATGAGGTTGGTTTCTTCCTGCGGTTCGACTGCAGCAGCGATGAGGATGTAACAAGTGACTTGGCGGATTTCCTGCCGTACAGGGATCGCCGAGGGCTGAAGTTCCCGCTGATAATCGGAGAGGAGATCGGGCAGACTGAGGTGGATGACCCGTTGGATATTGCTGTGACAGTGCTGTCTATCGCTAAGTATAAGCTGCTTATAGATAAGAATGTGATAAGTCGCATTACGAGTGCTGCTGTTATTGATAAGGACAGCAGGCATTCCGTGTCAGTGCCATTCTATGACTGCGGAGCATACTATATGGTGGATGTTCCTATCAATATCCTGTATGGCTCAAAATGGACATACACTGATGTTGTGCTGAAATAAATTTGAAAAAATTCATTGTCAAATGAATAAAAATATGATATAAGTATCATTAGGCAATAGTTTGCTTAAATAATGACTAATAAGGACGCTCTCATGAAAATTATCTGTTCTAAAGAACCGCTGCTTAAGGCATTAAGTATCGCAGAGAATGTAATCTCCAATAAAAATACACTGTCTGTGCAGTCCAATGTGCTGCTCACTGCTGAGAATGGTATGCTTAATATCAAAGCAACTGAGACAACGCTGAAGTTTGTTGCAGATGTTCCTGTGGAAGTTATAGAGCCGGGTTCTGTTGCGGTATTCTGCAGCAACCTGTTTGTCCTTATCCGTAAGTTCAACGATACAGAGATAGAGATCTCGTCCGATGAAAACAACATTGTCATAGTTAAACAGAAAAACAAGCGCAACAGTGAATATAAGCACAGAGGTATAAACGGTAAGGATTTCCCTGTAGTGGAGATCCCTGAAGGGATGAACTTCTTCTCTGTTCCGATTAAGATAATATCCGAAATGATTCGCAAGACGATCTTCTCCGTAGCGACTGATACATCAAGCAAGCCTATCAGCGGAGTGCTTTTTGAGAAGAAAGGCAATACTATTAAAATGGTTGCAACTGATGTTCGCCGGTTTGCATTCATCAAGAAAGATGTGGAATTGGAAGGTGTGGAAGACTGCTGCGTCATCGTGCCGACTAAAGTTCTCAACGAGATACTGAAACTCTCAGGTGAAGACGGAGATGTTCAGATCGCATTGAATACTCAGAATCTCTGCATAAAGATGGGGTCATATCTGTTCATATCTAACCTGTTGGAAGGATCGTTCCCTGCTTATGAGAAGATTATCCCGACTGAGTTTGTCGGCTCTGTAGTGCTTGACCGTAAGTTGTTCTTGGAGATCATAGACCGGGTAGCAGTTATGGGTGACAAAGTAGTGAGCAAAGTTGTGCTGTCGTTCATGGCGAACCGCTTGGCCGTATATACAGAAAATCAGGCAATAGGTTCAGGTCAGGAAGAGATGGATATCGAATACAATGGTCCAGATATGGACATCGGAGTGCGAATCAAGCACTTGATGGATGTGCTTAATGTCACAACAACACCTAATGTTGTAATGTATTTCAAAGATCCGGGCAGACCGATCACGGTTAAACAGGAAAATGATCTTGACTTCATCTACATTATGGCTCCTATCTCTGTGAACTAAATATGGAGTATAAATACATTGATTCACAGGAGATATTAACCGATTCGTTTCTGCTTGGCAAGAAGATATATGAGTCCGGATTTATCCCTACTCATGCTGTAAGCCTGTGGCGCGGCGGAACGGTTATCGGTTATGGGATTCATCAGTATTTCAGGATGCGTGGGCATTTTATCAATCACACTACCGTAGCGACAGCCAGTTATAAGGGTATAGAGTCTCACGGGGAAGTCGAGATAAAAGGTATCGAGCATCTTATAGACATACTGTCAGCAGAGGACAGACTCCTTATTATAGATGATATATTTGACTCCGGCAGGACTATTGATACGGTTGTTAATGAGATCCGCCGCAGATCGAGACTCAATGCTCCGAAACAGATAACTGTTGCCTGTATCCATAAGAAAGTCATCAGCCGCCCTGTTAATCACAATCTTATATATCTCTACGATGTTCCGGATGGAGTGTGGCTCTCATATCCTCATGAAATATCAGAACTGATCGATGCCGATGACCGCGGGATACCTGCACTGCGAAGGAAATCATCAGAGATCTATGACATTCTTCATCATGATGAGATGTATCCGCACAGAGAATCTGTGAGTTCAGAGCCTTATCTGCGGCTTGATGCCAATGAACTGCTGCTTGACTCGCTGCGTTTGGCTGCTAATATATATAATGACGGATTTGTGCCTGATTTCCTTATAGCTGTCTGGCCTATGGGAGTGAGTGTCGGCTTGCCGGTGCATGAATATTTCAAATACAAGATAAAGACTAACGATCCGAACGGTAAAACACCCGATCATATATCTATCAATACTGCCAAAACCGATATGACAGGACGGTATATTATCTACGGCAGCAGATATATTGCTGAGCATATTAACTATGACGACAAAGTGCTGCTGCTTACTACTGACTGCGGAGACGGCAAGCTGCTCGATCAGACTGTGGCTAAACTGAAATATATGCTGCGCAATAATATTGATACTGATAAGATCCGCACTGCATCTGTCTATGTATCATCAGAGCATAAGGTGCAACCTGACTATTGGTATAAGTCTGTCAATAAACCTGTTATGCTGCCTCAAGATTGGTATCAGGGTTAGGATGATCAATCACAAATATACGCTTTACTCACATTGTAGTGATGATCCGAGTTACATGTGTAACATCTGCTTTGGACAGCGATGAATAATTAGGTATCAATATAGTCTTAAGATAGAAATGCTCTGTCGCAGGGAAATCCTCTTTGGGCAGATTAAGATATTGATGCAGCGGATAGCTGAAAGGCCGCACTGCTTCGATCTTGTTTTTCTTCAGATATGCAACTGTATCTTTTAGTGATGACTTGAGTATAATCGGGAAATCAGCATAGTATCTGTCGCACTTGTCATCTGTTGGTATGAAACTGTTGCGGCTCTGCTGCAGTGCCTGCTCATAGAGATGTCCTATAGCATCGCGAAGTTTGAGTTTATGATTAAGCGACTCAATCTGACTGAGCCCCATCGCCGCATTGAGATCAGGCATAAGGCATGACATGCGGGGAGTATATTCGAGATTATATGTATCATCATCGATGAGAGATCGGAGCAGGTGATACGCTTTGCGGCTGTTGCAGAAAACAGCTGCTCCCTCGCCGGTAGTGATCAGACTGCGATAACTGAAGTCCGCAACTGCGAAAAGATTCTTAGTACCGACAGTCTCGCCTACCGCTTTCGCTCCGATAACAGTAGTCACATCTTCCAGTATATTGGGCACATAAGATGAATAAGGTGTCGGATCGTAAGTATATCCAAACCAATAATACAGCACGAGCAGTTTAGTATTAGGTGATACTGCCTGACGGACCTGCTCTTCATTGGGGCGCAGTGAACCTTCTTCGAGATCAACAAGGATTGCTTTTGCTTTGCGGAGCATAACTGCATTGAGATATATCTGGGGAATCCATGACGGCATAATCACTTCATCGCCTTCTCCTATATTCAGTGTTTCAAATATAAGATTAAGTGCATTAAAGAATGAATTAACGGCGACGACATTATAGCTGCCTGTTCGCTCAAAAAGTTTCCGTTCAAAGTTTTTTGCATACTCACCGTAACTGACCTGATCAGCGACCATCGTATTGAGGACATATTCCAAGTCTTTTCGCTTAATAGTAGGCCGATATACCGGTAGAAATTGTTGTGTTGCCATTATGTTCCTTCATTCATTGCAGATTATCAGAAATTACCGGATAACTGCATCAGCTCTTTCTTGCTGAACAGTTTCTGAATGTCGAGGATGACGAAGAGATTATCATTTTGCTTGACTACGCCGCTGATAAACTCTGCTCCGATACCTGAGATCATCTGAGGAGGAGGCTGTATCTGGTCACGATTGACAGGGATAACACGATTGACCTGATCGATGAGGATACCGATCGTCATATCCTGTACTCTTATGATAACTATCGCCCTAAACAGCTCATCTTCTTCTGTGTATACTCTCGGAGCGAAGCTAAATCGCTTGTTCAAATCAACAATCGGGATGATCTGTCCTCGAAGAGTAATGATACCGTCAACGAAATCAGGTGCATTCGGAATGGGAGTAATCTCGGTGAGTTTCACAATCTCATTTACTTCCATTATGTCAATCGCATAAGTCTCGTTGGAAATCTTAAAAGTCACAAGTGATATAGTCTGTGATTCCATGTCTGCACTCCTAATGACTGTATTATAACAAAATATTTCGGAAAATCAACATTAATTTGTAAAATTATTTTACCGAATAAGAAACAATACCTTTTACAATACCTTCGATGTATAGTTCATCACTCGGTTTGACCATAATCGGGTAATATTCGATATTCAGAGAATTGAGAGTAATCATATCGTTAATCTTCTTGAATATCTTAATCAGTGTCTTGCCGTTGTAGTTGCAGACAATCATCTGTCCGCTGTCGGCAGTATTACTCTTCATAACGATCACATAGTCGCCCTCATAAATGCGCGGTTCCATTGAATCACCTTCTGCAGTCATCATAAATGCGTCCTGAACATTGAATGTCAGAAGTTTACGTGAGATAGGTATCTTATCTACAGGCTCTCCGGAAAGTATGTGTCCGTCAGGTCCGCACTTCGCCATACCGTAGGTATCGAGATATATGATGGAGTCATTGACTTCACTAAGCAGTTGGTATGATGTGTGACACTCCGGATCACGGCGAATATATCCTTTGCGTGTAAGCATCTGCAGGTGATGAAAAATAAGACTTGGAGACGAAATATTGAGCCGTTCCTGCAGATCACGGATTGTCCAAGGCTCGCTGCCATACTCTTTAATGATAGAGAGGATCTCTCTCTGTGTTTTGTGCATTTTTTTCATGGTAACGCCTCCTAATGTTCTAAGTATTTTTACATTTTTTATAAAATTAGTCAAGTATTTTTTTAAATTTTTTTGGAACAGCATATTTTTTTATTGATTTTTTTCTAAAAAAAAAGTATATATTAAGAAAAATTTTTGGGAGACATAATATGCAAATAATCATCATGCCAACGGCAGATAAAGCCGCACAAATCACGGCAAAGATAATCGCCAATGAAATCAACAATAAACCTGCTTACAAACTCGGTCTTGCGACAGGACGAACAATGGAAGCAGTCTATGCAAAACTTGCCGAGATGAATAAAGCCGGTAAGGTAGATTTCTCATTGGTTAAATCATTCAACCTTGATGAGTATATCGGTCTCAAACCTGACGATGTGAACTCATATCACTACTATATGAACTATCATCTGTTTGACAAGATTAATATCGACAAGCGTAATACTCATGTGCCTGACGGGGCAGCCGATGATGTCGATGCGGCAGCCGCTGTCTACGAATATGAAATGGAAGATGCAGGCGGAGTAGACCTTCAGCTGCTTGGTATAGGTCGCACTGGACATATAGGATTCAATGAGCCGCTCTCGTCATTCGCATCGCGGACACGAGCAGTTACTCTTACACAAACAACCTATGAGCAGAACTCGCCATTGTTTGCTAATCCAGCCGATATGCCGATGGAAGCAGTTACGATGGGTGTCGGCACAATCCTCGAAGCAGGCAAACTTCTCCTGCTGGCGACCGGTTCTGAGAAAGCTGATATTATCGCTAAAACTATTGAAGGACCTGTTACCTCTATGATCAGTGCTACAGCTCTCCAGCTCCACGCTGATGCGACTGTTATCCTTGATGAAGAAGCGGCAGCTAAACTGCAAGGCATCGAGACTTATAAATGGTATATGAAGAAAGATAAAAAACTTATCGATATATTAGGCTTATAAAAAAATATTGGGATTGCCAAAGCATCCCGATATTTTTTTAGGATTTCATATAAATTCATTAGTTTTTTTATTAAAAGTTGCTTACTTATATAAAATATGTTATAATAATGTAACAAAAAAATATAACTGCAGACCATAGATAACAAGACAAAATAAAAATAAATGAATATTTTTTGAGGCGTATCATGATAACGATTAAGACCAAAGATGAGATTGAGAAGATAAGAGCGGCCGGAGCGATAAGTGCCGAACTGTTTGATTATATGAAGCAGTATATACAGGAAGGTATTACAACGCTGGAATTGGATAAGATTGCCGAGGACTTCATTCTGAAGCACGGTGCTAAGCCGTCATTCAAGAATTACGAGGGATTCCCCGGTTCGATTTGTGCCAGCATCAATGAGGAGATTATCCACGGCATACCGAGCAAGCGCAAACTCAAAAACGGAGATATATTTACGATAGATGTCGGCGTACTGCTGCATGGTTTCATCTCTGACTCCGCCAGAACATACCCTGTTGGCAAGATCAGTGATGCTCACAAGAAACTGTTGGAGCGAACAGAGGCTATGCTTTATAAAGCAATTATGCAGGTCGCACCAAATAATACGATTAACGATGTCGGCGGTGTAATCGAAGATATGGCTCGCAAATACGGCTACGGGTTAGTCTATGACTACTGCGGTCACGGTGTCGGCTATAAGAATCATGAAGATCCTCAGATCTCCAACTTCCGCTGCAAAGACGGCCGCAAGAAACTCCGTGCCGGGATGGTTATCGCTATTGAGCCGATGATTAATCTCGGCAAAGACGGCGACATAACTCTTGATGACGGCTGGACAGTCGTTACTCCGGATTATAAGTATTCATGTCATTGGGAGAATACTGTAGCCGTTACGGAAGACGGTTTCGACATTCTAACGATCCATCCGGGAACTCAGGATGAGCTGCTGGAGAAATTCAAAAAATATAAATGAGATTTTGACAAATCTGCAGGCGAGACTTCGGCTGCAGGTTTGTAAAATGGGATAATCTATGACTGATATGACACCAATCCGGTCTGAAAAAGAAGAGTCAGGCTGGATGTCACATTTTGATAAATTCCGAAAGAACAGTATAAGCCGGTTTGCAAAATTCATCCCCAATATAATGTCTGATATTCCTGAGCAGGAGAAACTTATAATCCTCATCGACATTGTGGGATTCTCCAAAAGTACTACACGGGAACAGGTATATACGATATATGTATTTCAGCAATATCTGATCTCGCATATTATCAGCAGCAGTATAACATTCAGATCCAAGATAAACATCAATCAGTTTGTGCCGACAGGAGACGGATGTTACATTGTTGCCGATAAATGTGATCCTAGGCCTGCACTGGAGTTCCTTATCGCTCTTGTCAGCGGATTTCGCAGTGTCGGGGAAAGCGACGGGGACGGACTGTCGCTGCGTGTATCTGCTTTGCTGGGCAGCTGTGTGCCATTCATGGATATGGCTCATCACCGCAACTTCGTAGGTGTGGGTATGAATGAAGCCGCAAGGATCCTGACCGGCGGACAGTCCGTGCTGGAGCAGAGTTTTATGTCATTACATCCTGATGCCGATATAAGTGAAGCCAAACACTTCTCACGCAACTCAATCTTCCTCGGAGACAGTATCGCGTGTGCTGCTGACATTTTCGCAGACAAATGCTCTTATATATATAAGTTTGGCGATGTAGCCGATAAGCACGGCATCACGAGGAATATCACTGTGATGCAGGATATTCTGCAGCGATAAAGAACTGTAGATCAAAAAAATGAGAAAAAATTAATAAATTTTTAATTTTTTTTGTTTTTGCAAGATATTTTATTGTTATTCTTTAAATATATCGTATAATATATAGTAGTGATACTTATAATTATATAGGAAAATGGCAATGAATGAAAAACGCAGTTTTATTTCGATTACAGTGATCCTTGTGCAGCTGATGGTTATAGCGATAGCGTTTTGTGCTTACGGAGTAGGCATGATCGCTATATCTATATACAATCACAGAATGATTGATAATGACGCAGTGAACCTAAATCATACTATAGCAGGTGTCCGCAGAACGCTTGATGAGCGTAAAGATACATTGGCAATCTGTGGCAGTATGCTCGCTGAAGATGATAATGTCAAAGAATGCCTGAGAAACGGATCCGATAATAGCAGTCAGAGGATTAATGCTGCTGCAGCTGAGAAAGCTAAGATACAGAAATTGGACTGTATGGCAGTTATCGATATAAGCGGCAGAGTATTGTGCGGATATAATATCCCTGCCGGTAAAGATGTCTCTGTAGTGTCTGCAGTCAAACATGCACTGGCTAAACACACTCAAACTTACGCTTATGAATCAATCGCTGATGTGCAGTATGCGATGCTTGTCACACAGCCTGTGATGGAAGATCAGACAATGCTTGGTGTGGTTGCAGTCGGATATGATCTGACAGATGCGGATTTCCTGCCGGTTATCAGTCAGAGCTATAATGTCGAGTGTACGGTATTTCGCGGGAATACAAGAATGGCGACAACACTGATCAGTCAGGACGGACGCAGCCTTGTCGGAACTGTGCTGGATAATAAGCAGATAATAGACGGCGTGCTCAATCAGGGCATGCAGTATAACGGTCGCAATATAATTGCCAATGTAACTTATAATACCGTGTATGCTCCTCTTAAAAGTGAAGACGGCACTATCACAGGTATGATATTCGTTGCTAAGAGCCTTGACATGCTGGCGAAGATAAAATATAAAACAGCTCTCACTGTAGTTATGGTCGCATTCTTAATGTCATTCCCATTCTTCATAGGTATGCTTGTGTTTACACGCTGGCTGATGAAGCGGATCTCTTATGTAACAGTATTCCTGAAAGAGTTAGCTACCGGAGAGGCTGATCTGACCAAGCGTATCAGGCGTAAGAGACGTGATGAGATAGGAGATCTTGTAGACAGCTTTAACGCATTCATAACGAAGATGCACAATATCATAAAGCAGATAGAGCAGTCCAAATCCGAACTGAATAAGTCAGGGCAGACAATGTTTGACAGTGCTAAACAGACTTCGGAGCAGATTACTCAGATGCTTGATGATATTCATGCAATACATGCTCAGATCGATAAGCAGAACCTGAGTGTTTCCGATACTGCCGGTGCAGTTGATGAGATAGCATCCAACATTGATTCGCTGGAGAGTATGATAGAAAATCAGAGTGCCGGAGTTGCACAGGCCAGTGCAGCAGTCGAGCAGATGATAGGCAATATTAACAGCGTTAATCAGAATGTAGAAAGCATGGCAGGTGCGTTTGTAGAGTTGGAGACCAATGCAGAGCAGGGAATCAAATCTCAGGAAGATGTCAACGAGAAGATCCATCAGATAGAAACGCAGTCGCAGATGTTGCAGGAGGCTAATGCTACCATAACTAACATCGCCGATAAAACAAACCTGTTGGCTATGAATGCTGCGATTGAAGCGGCTCATGCAGGAGATGCAGGCAAGGGCTTCGCAGTAGTTGCCGATGAGATCCGTAAGTTAAGTGAGACTTCTTCTGCTCAGTCCAAGACGATCGGGCAGCAGCTCAATCTTATAAAAGCAAGTATTGTAGATGTGGTTAATGCATCAGGAGAGTCGAGTATGGTATTCTCCGCAGTATCAGAGAATATCAAGCGAACGAATATGCTCGTTATGCAGATAAAAGCGGCGATGGAAGAACAAAACATCGGTAATAAGCAGATAAGCGAAGTCCTTGGTGTTATGAACAACAGCACATTAGAGGTGCGTAATGCGTCCAAAGAGATGATGGAAGGCAACAAGGAGATACTGCTCAATGTGCATAATCTGCAGTCCGGTTCTGTGGAGATGAATGCATGTATGACGGAACTCAAATCAGGTGCAGACAGGATTAATAAGACAGGAGAAGGGTTGTTTAAGACTGCACATCAGGTTGATCAGTCTATCAAAACTATCGGAGATCAGGTCGATTTGTTCACGGTATAAAACTGTGCAGCAAAAAAATCACACGGAAATAAAAGCCGTGTGATTTTTTTGTTGCAGTCAAATTAATACTTAAAGAAACTGCCGCCTATAAACTCCCGTATAAGAGAATTGGTTGGGACCGCATCATCATCTGATGCAAGGAAGTAACTGAGCAGGCGAAGCAGGCGGATTGCTTCGGCGTATTCTGCATCAGACGGCTTGATCTGACGGAGCAGCGGTTCTGCATAAGGTTTGAGTATGGCCATCTCGTAATTGAGTGCCGAGTTGAAGTATCCGTCAGCTGTATTTTGATATGGGAATATATGCTTCTCTTCGCCGGCACGGACATTAGGCCACATCGACAGTGTAGTTTTCGCAGAATGTCCGCGATATTTGCTGTCTCTGATCATACGCCGCAGCAGACGGTTATCTGTGGTTGACAGGCGGTTATTGTTGTCGATATTGATCGGAGTCAGAGCGGATATGTATATCTTAAACTTCTTATCGGCACTGATAGCCGGAGTAAGAGCGTCATTGAGACAGTGAATCCCTTCGATAACGAGTATCTCATCCGATCTAAGTTGTACTGCTTCGGGACGCACTGATGACAGTCCTGTCATGAAGTCATAGTGCAGCAGATGCGTCTGTCTGCCATTAATGAGATCAAGAAGATTTTGATTGAGTGCGTCGATATTGAGTGCTTCGAGACATTCATAGTCAGGCTGTCCGTCTGCTCCGCGTGGAGTTTTGGCTCTGTCAATGAAATAGTCATCTACAGAGATGGTAACAGGTGTCAGACCGAGAGTCTTAAGCTGCAGCGAGAGTTTTTTGCTGAATGTAGTCTTGCCTGACGATGACGGACCGGCTATAGTTATGAGCCTTGCATTCGGTCTGTTTACGACAGCATCGGCTAATTCAATAATATTGCGCTGCTGGAGATTTTCTGAGAGTTGGATAAACTCATCTAACTGACCTTTCATAATGATCTCATTAAGATCACCGATCGTCGATGCCCCGATCTTCTCCGAGTATAATATGGACTTGTGATGCACCGCAAATATATTGTCCTGCGGAGTAAAATCTGCAGGCTTGCTCAGATCTGACTTCTTAGGGAACTGCATGATCAGTCCGCCTTTATACAGGATAATATCAAATATACCGAGCAGTCCTGTTCTCGGAGCAAGCGGTCCTTCGTATATCTCGATATAGTCATCGCAGCTGTAGACTGTGACTCTCGGTGGGTTAAGTCCCAATAACAGCTTAATCTTATCTGTTCGTCCTGTATCCGATAACTGCTGTATCGCATCGCAGTATGAAGCATATCCGCGGTCTATCGGTTTATCTGCATCTACGAGCTGACGCATTGCAGTCTTGATCTTGTCTATATCATCCTGTGTAAGTGTATCTCCGTCAAGATCAAAGTAATAGCCCGGTCCGAGAGAATGCCGTATATGAAGGTGCCTGTCGGGGAATAGCTCGGATATGACTTTCGCCAGTAAGAATACGAGACTGCGGCGATAGACATTCATACCGAGCTGGCTTGCTGCCGTAAGAGGAGCTGCAGTGCAGTCGGTCAGCAGCGGGTAAGACAGCGGCACTGCTTCGTTGTTTACGAGAGCAGCGATGGTTTTATCGTCATTAGGCATAATTGTGCCGACAGGAGTGTTCCTTTCGACAGTCATAGTTTTTCCGTTATATGATACCGATATTGTATTGTTCATAATGACTCCTTATATGCGATTATACGACATTGGTCCGATCAAGTCAAACAGAAATATTTTTTTTGTAAAAACTGAATAATTATTAAATTCTGAAAATCAGAAATCAATAAAATTTAGAATAATTATAATATTATTCAATATAAAAAGAAAAAAAGAAGAAACTTGTCTCGGCATAGAAATTGCATATAAATATCAAAATGAAGTAAGGAGTTCCTGATGAAAAAGTTAAATATTTTGGCGGTTATAATGATACTGATAATAGGTATTGTTAGCTGCTCTAATGAGAATATACTGATCGCGGATCAGGATATGTGGACTAACGACAACAATATATGCAATGTTACTGTCATTGCAGCGATAAACGGACGAGGCTGGACACCTGCATTATACAGACTTACAGCGACTAATAAAGCCGGTCAAACTGTAAATGTGCCGGACAGTACGGAATCGTCTATTGTATATGATTTTGATAAAGGTGATTGGACATTCATATTGGAAGCGTTCGACTCGCTGAATAATAGACTGTATCGGGGCAAGACAGAAGTATCTCTGAATGCCGACAAATATACATGTGAGATATTTGCACTGAAAAACAGTGGCAATATTACGGTAGATATATCCGAGTATTCAGATAATGAAGCAAGTTATGATAAGATCTATGTAACTGCTGAGAAGCAGTCTTTCGATACTCAGTCTGTCGAGTTGAATCACTTCGGTGAGAAAGCGGTATTTGAAGGATTGGCTGCCGGTGAATGGAAGTTTACCATATACAGTGTAAGCGGAACAAAGTATAATGAACTTGGCAGCCTGACTCAGACTGTCGATGCTGACTTAATCACAAAAGTGACCGCTCATTACACAAAGCCGACTCCGACTACTACATCAACGAGTTCGACTACTACATCATCGACAACAACTTCATCTACTTCGACTACATCAACTACTACGACGATACCGTTTACCGGTTATCGTGTACATGTATACGGTGATAACTGGTCTTCGCACAGTGCTTATTATTACAGTGGCAGTGATGAGACTAAAAAAGTTGACTGGCCGGGGAAAACAATGGTTAAGGGCAGCGATACATATTATTATGATATGGCTGAAAGTTGGGTTGCTGCCGGAGATACCCGAGTTATATTCTATGGCGGCAGCAACGACAACCGCTATCCTGCAGATCAGCTGCCTGGTGTTGTATACCCTGCCGGAGTACACGAGGCATGGTTTAATATCGGAACGAAAGAATGGGCAGCATCTAATCCGTTCTCTACGGATCCTGTTGTAACAATAACACCTGCCGGCAATGTTTCATTCAGCGGTGCAAGTCAGTCTGTATCGATTACATCGAGATACTGCTCGGCTGCTAAATACACAACAGACGGTTCGGATCCTGCATCTTCATCGACGGCTAAGTCTTTCAGCGGCAGCACGACTATCACTGTTGGCAGCACATTGTCAGTTGGTCAGAGCGTAACTGTGCGGGTATATGGAACAGACGGCAATCTGACTGTTGCAGAGACAGCAACTTATACAAAGATTGATAAGCCTGCTACTCCGATACGGCTCGGTGCATATTATACAAGCAGTGCGACAGCATTCAGTATATGGTCGCCTGACTCATCTAATGTAACAGTAACCGTAACGCCTAAGAATGGCACGGCAAAGACTTATACCTGTACGACAGGATTCACGGTTGACGGCGGCTACTCTGATACATCCAATATCTATGGTGTAACTGTGCCGGGCGATCTGCACTTGGCTGAGTATCAGTTCAAGATCGGTGGTAAGGCAGTCCGAGATCCTTATGGCAAGATGGTTAAGTATGACGGCAATCAGCAGAAAACTAATGTAATCTGCAATAATACAGCGTTCTATACAGGCGGACCTGTAGGTTCATCTTGGGCAGGCTGCAGTGAAGGTATCGTTATTGATGCCGAGAGTATTGAGCCGACAGGCGGTTGGGCAGAGCGGCCTGCATTGGCAAACAGATGTGACAGTATTGTTTATGAGGTCCATATCGGAGACTTTACTTCCAGTTCGACTTGGGGCGGTACTGCTGCTTATGCAGGTAAATATCCGGGAATGGTAGAGGCCGGAACAAAATACGGCTCAACAAAGACAGGTCTTGATCACTTGAAAGAACTTGGCATTACACATGTGCAGATTATGCCGATGTATGACTTTGCTACGAAGTATGTACAGCGAACAGGTGAGATATATAACTGGGGTTATGATCCTGTGAACTACAATGTTCCTGAGGATAGATATTCGACATGTCCCGGTGACTATGTAGAGCGTATCCGAGAAGTGAAGAATATGATTAATGAGTTCCATAAAGCCGGTATTCGTGTAGTAATGGATGTAGTTTATAATCATACATTTGCCAATGAGATGTTTGATAATATTACAAAGAAATATTATACGGCTAAAGACTTATCCGGCTGTGGAAACAGTGTCGATGTAAGCAATGCGATGGTTAGCCGTATGGTACGGGACAGTCTGGAATATTGGGCAGAGGTTTATAATGTGGATGGATTCAGATTTGACCTTATGGCAATATTTACAGCGTCGGCATTGTATGATTGGGGCAATTATCTCAATAATACAAATCCTGAGACAAAGGGCAGAAATCTCTTAATGCAGGGTGAGCCGTGGCAGTGTAACAATAATAATTCAACATCTTATGGCTATGCCTCGGCAATACCCGGACTTGCCAATGCACACATCGGCTGCTTTGCGGGTAAGTGGCGGGAGACACTCAAAGGTTCAAGTGATGACGGCAATACACTGGGATACATATTCAGCGGGCGAACCGATAAAGATGGCAGCGGTACATTGTGGAATACTACAGTCGGACTGAAAGGGTCAGGCACAGGTATAGGCAGCGATACCGAAGGTGTTTGGACGCGATATTTCACTGCTAATCCTGAGCAGGCTGTCAACTATCTCATGGCACATGATAACTTGTGTTTCTATGATAAGATCGCCGCTGCCGGGACTAACTTTACAAGTTATGCCGATGCGATTGTTAAGTTTGGTCACGGTATTCTGCTTACGGCACAGGGAATACCGTTTATCCATGCCGGTGATGAGTTCCTTAGAACAAAGAAAGTCGGTACATTTGCAAGTGAGGCTCACAACAGTTATATGTGGGGGCAGGAGATGAATCAGATTAACTGGGCACTCAAAGCAGCAAACAGCAGCTGTTTCAAATATCATAAAGATATGATAGCATTCCGCAAGGCAAATGACGGTCTGCGAAACAGAAACGGTGTAGGTGAGACATCAATCAGCGGTAATGTAATTTATTACACTGTAAGAAACTCATCGTCATCACCGAGCAATGCGAACAAAACGATTACTGCCGTAATTAACCCCGGCAGCAATATCACTGTATCTGACAAAGGTACAATGGCTATAAATAAAACCGGTGCAGTATCGGGCGGCAGCACGACCTGCGAAGGAACAGGTGTGACAATATTTGTGAAATAAAAGTTTTGCTCCTTTAAGTTATATGCGGTTACGCAATGCCGCAGCGATAACTTTTTTCCGGATGTTATCGCTGCGGTTTCTTATTTCTTTATATAAGAAGTAAAAAACACTTGACAAATTTTAAAGAATGATATAAACTTAATTAATTCTATTATTAGGGGGGCTTTAATGGCAAACACTTTTGAGGATGTAAAGAAAATAATTGCTGAGAAACTTTCAGTAGATGAATCAAAGGTAACAGAGTCTGCGAAGTTTATCGAGGATTTGGGAGCGGATTCACTTGACACTGTTGAGTTGATTATGCAGCTCGAAGAGAACTTCTCGATTTCAATTCCTGACGAGGAAGCAGAGAAGATCACAACCGTTGGAGACGCAGTTCGTTATATAGACGAGCATGTCAAATAATTGTTATATCAGATATTCGCCTAAACATCAGACGAATATCTGATATAATCCCCTTCTTATGACAATAATAAGCAATACACGCAAGCAGCAGCTTAAAACATTTCAGAAAATACTTAGGATCAATTTCAAAAACATATCTCTGCTCGACAGAGCGGTTACTCATCGTTCTTATGGCAATGAGCAGCGGATCCAGATCGGCAACTATGAACGGCTTGAGTTTTTGGGTGATTCTTTGCTTGGGTTTATTACTTCGGAGTATCTGTATCGCAATTATCCCGATCTTGATGAAGGGCGATACTCACAGATAAAAGCCGTTGTAGTAAGCGAGGATACACTGTCTAAGATTGCTCATTCACTGCATTACGGAGAGTATATACTCATCGGTAAAGGAGAGGAGCGCAGCGGAGGGCGTGACCGCAAGGCTATATTGGCAGATATATTTGAGGCTGTGATCGGAGCATATTATCTTGACTGTCAGAATATGTCTCGTGTGAGGAATTTCGTTCTGCGGTTCATAGCTGCGGAGATCAATCTTGTGATCGAGAGCCGCCACGAAAAAGACTACAAAACTCTGCTGCAGGAGTATTGTCAAAAAACATATAATGACTGTCCGTCATATAAGTTGCTTGATGAAACAGGACCTGAGCATCAGAAGAGATTCCAAGTCAGTGTGAGCATTGAGGGACGGTTGCTCGGAGAAGGTGTCGGTGCATCGAAAAAAGAAGCAGAGAAGAATGCTGCGGAGCATGCATACCGCAAGATAAGCAGCAGTGCGGTAGAGACTCGTCCTGTCAGAGGCAGGCAGACTGACAGCGGAGAGATCGTCTTATCTAAGAATGTTGGGCATAACAGACCAAATGCCGATAAATATAAGGGTGACAGTGCATCAGCAGATAAATCTCCCCGCAAGAAGCGATCTGACAGACAGGATAAATCTTCATCGGATAAGCCGGCTCGCAGATCCCGCAAGTCAAGACCTGCAGAAGAAGAGTCTGATGCACCGAAAAAGTTCTATGAAAATATCGACTTCGATGCTATAAGACGGGCAAAGAAGAAAAAATAAAATATCAAAAATTCTTGACAAATACATAATTTTTTTCGATAATAGACACTGAAAAACAATAATTTAGGAATATTTGTTATGTCAAATCAACAGGATGCAGCCGAGAAAAATATCGCAGACACTATCATGGCTAAGCCTATGATGACTGTCTCGTCGTCGCCTCACATTCTCAATGATGATACTACAGTGAAGATAATGTGGACTGTCGGTATGTTCCTCATCCCGATTGCTGCATTTGGCATATATCTTTATGGCTTGTATTCTCTTGTTGTAGTGCTGACTTCTGTTGTGACTGCGATCGTGGCAGAGATGATATGTCTGGCACTGCGTCGGCGAAGCGTGATGACTGCATTTGACGGGTCAGCATTCCTTACAGGACTGCTGATTGGTATGAATATGCCGCCGTCAATTCCTCTTTACATTCCGATTATATCGACGATATTTGCCATTGGACTTGTAAAACAGGCATTTGGCGGATTAGGACAGAACTGGGCTAATCCTGCTATTGCAGGGCGTGTATTTGCTCTGATGTCATGGACTAAACAGATGACAACATGGCAGGCTCCGCTCAGCAGACCTTTTACCGATATTAGTCCTGATGTTGTAACGACGGCTACACCGCTCGGTGCAGTGAAATCGGTGCTGCTTGACGGTGGAGTTGATTTGTCTGCTACAGTCGGCAATCTGACCGGCTGGAATAAGTTCTTCTACGGTCCGCTGCAGATACTGCAGACTATGCCTAATGATGTATTCCGAACGAAAGCAACTTACTTTGATCTGTTCTTTGGTCTCAAAGGCGGATGTATCGGTGAAGTTTCGATATTCCTCATTGTGCTTGCAGGATTATATCTTATCTATCGCAAGATTATCATCGCTGATATTCCACTGTCTTATCTGCTGACAGTTGTGCTGCTGGCATGGGTATTTGACGGGCGAAGATTTGGATTGGGATTTTTCCACGGAGATCCGCTGTTCCATCTGCTTACAGGCGGTGTAATGCTCGGAGCGTTATTTATGGCGACTGATATGGTGACTACTCCTGTTACACGCAAAGGCAGAGTTATATTTGGCATAGGATGCGGATTGCTGACGATGCTTATCAGGATGTGCGGCGGACTGCCGGAAGGTGTGAGTCTGTCTATACTGTTTATGAATATGATGAGTCCGACTATAGACAGATTTGTCAGAGTTGTGCCGATGGGTTATACAAAGCCGCCTAAAGCTCCCAAAGACAAAGATAAAGGGAGTGCAGCATGAATAAAATCAATCTGAAACCTGATCTTAATGCTCTGAAAGGCGATCTGCTTATAGCAGCTAAACTGACGCTGATATGTTTCACTGCAGTGCTGCTGCTTAGTATTGTTCATCTGCTGACGCAAGGCAGCATAGATAAGAATAACCGCAAAACTGAGGATATGACTAATCGCTATCTTATCGCTGACGGAGCAAAATTTGAAAAAAGTTATTTTGCTGATCCGAGTGTTCATGCTGACGATGAATACTATTTTATCGTTACTGACAGTCAGAATGAAGTAATCGGCTGGACTGTGTCGATTATGACAAACGGTTACGGCGGAGCGATGAAAGTAATGGTTGGATTTGACACAGATCTGATCGTTAAGAATGCTAAACTCCTTACTAACTCGGAGACTCCGGGAGTGGGCAAGGAAGCAGAGCGTGATGAATATATGACGAAATTTATCGGAACAGGCAGCAGTGCAAGACCTATACCGACGAAGAAGTCAATGCTTGCACAGAGTGACATTGACACCGTTACAGGTGCAACGATTACATTCAATGGTGTGAGCAGCGGTATTGTAAGAGCCGCATCCCTGCTGAAAAGTGAACTGACCAAATCTAATGTCACTGATGCGACATCTGACGAACAGGAGGTATCAGAATGAGCATTAAAGACAAGCAGAATAAAAATAAAATCCCGGCTAAGACAGCAAAAGTACAGTCTGACGGCAGATTGCTGCATGAGTTTACGAAAGGGTTATTTAAAGAAAATCCGAGTCTCGTTCTGCTGTTGGGACTCTGTTCTACATTGGCGGTGACTAATAAAGTCTCCAATGCTATCGGCATGGGCATATCTACCACATTCGTGCTGATATGTTCCAACTGCATTATCTCTGCTCTCAAAGGCTTTATCCCCGATAAAGTGCGTATCCCGGCATATATCGTTATAGTAGCAAGTTTCGTTACGATCGTTGAGATGATCCTTAATGCTTACATCAGTGCGTTAGCTAAGTCACTCGGTATATTCATACCGCTGATAGTAGTCAACTGTATCATACTCGGCAGAGCTGAGGCATTCGCCGGTAAGAATGATGTGCTGCCGTCACTGATGGATGCACTCGGTATGGGATTGGGATTCACAATGTCGATGCTTCTGCTGGCATTTATCAGAGAGGGATTATCTTCATTAGGGTATGATTTCTCAGACTATGGTGCCGGGATGTTGTCATTCATAGGCGGAGGTGATACTTTGGTTATCCGCGGAGCAGAAGTATTCGGCGGCATTAAGATACTTGGGCTGCCTGCCGGAGCGTTGTTTGTATTCGGACTGATACTTGCTGCAATCAATGCTGTGAAAGATATAATCAGACAGTCAAAGAAAAATAAGTCAGGCAGCGGTCATAAAGCTGCGGCGGAGGGCATCAATGGGTGAACTGATAGCCATTTCAATCGGAACGATATTCATCAATAACTTCGTGCTGTCGCAATTTCTGGGACTCTGTCCGTTTATCGGCGTGAGCAAAAAACTTGACTCTGTGCTGGGTATGGGACTGGCTGTAATATTCGTTATGACGCTGGCAAGTATGGTTACATACTTTATCTATACTTACATGCTTGTGCCATTGCACATTGAGTTTTTGGAGACGATAGCATTTATACTCATTATCGCTGCACTTGTGCAGTTGGTTGAGATATTTCTAAAGAAGAATATCCCCGTGCTGTATAATGCTCTTGGTATCTATCTGCCTCTTATCACGACGAACTGTGCTGTGCTTGGCGTTGCAGTGCTGAATGTTGACCGCGGATATAATTTTATACAGTCTACGGTGCACGGGTTCTCAGGCGGGGTGAGTTTCCTTTTGGCATTGTTTCTGATGTCTACAATCAGAGAGAAACTCGATCTTGCAGATGTGCCTAAACCGTTTAAGGGTGTGCCGATAGCATTTATATCAGCCGGACTTATGGCTCTTGCATTCTTGGCGGCAGATAAGGGAATATTGGATTTATTCAGATAAAGTAAGGAAGTATAATATAAAATGATACTTGGTTTTTTTATGGGCATTATCATAATGAGTGCAATCGGCTGTTTGCTTGGTTTTGGTTTGGCTTGGTTGGCTCGTGTGATGGCTGTTGAGACAGATCCGAAAACAGAACAGATATTGGCGATACTGCCCGGTGCCAACTGCGGAGCATGCGGTTATCCGGGATGTGCAGGATATGCTGATGCTATTGTCAAAGACGGAGTTGAGACTAATCTTTGTTCCGCAGCTAATCAGGATATGATAACTAAGATTGGCAATATTGTCGGCAGAACTGCCGATGCCAAGAAGCGGTATGTTGCTAAGATCAAATGTATGGGTGTCAGAGATCCCAATAAGTTACAGTACGCATTCAACGGTGAGGATGACTGTTTTGCCGTCTACAGTATGTATCAAGGCAATAAAGAGTGTAAATACGGCTGTGTCGGCTATGGCAACTGTGCCAAGATTTGTCCGACAGGGGCAATCAAGCGAGATGAGCTGAATAGGCTCTATGTAGACTCGAATATTTGTATCGGCTGTAAGAAGTGCATGACAGTTTGTCCGGCACGCGTTATTGAGATGGTGCCGATCGACGGCGGATATTACATCGCATGCAACAGTCATGACAATGCCAAAGTTGTCCGCGAGATATGCGGCAAAGGATGCCTTGGGTGTAAGGCATGTGAACGGTTAAGCGGTGATGCTAACCGGATATGTGTTGATAATTTCCTGTCGAAGATTAACTATGAATCAGAGACAGACTTAAGCCTTGCGGCTACTAAGTGTCCGGGGCATGTGATTATACCAATCATTACTCCGATAAAAAAAGAACTATGATAAAGGTGAAGGAGCCTGATATGAAAAAAAACATTGGTATCCTATTCGGTGGGATTTCTGTAGAACACGAAGTATCGATTATAACCGGTCTGCAGATATATGAGAATATCGATAAAGAAAAATATAATGTCACGATTATCTATGTGGATAAGGAAGGGCGCTGGTACACCGGAGAAGGTCTGAAAGATGTACATATCTATCAGGAGTTTGACAAGAATGTAAGCCGACTGACTAAAGGCTTCGGAGCGAAGATCAAGGAATTCTATCCTTCTTTGGATAAGTCTGATAAGAAGAATGTGCTGAACGGACTTGACTGTATCTGTTTGGCATGTCACGGCAACTACGGTGAGGACGGCAAGCTGCAGGGTATGCTCGATATTATGAATATCCCGTATACAAGCTGCGGCATTATCAGTTCTTCGACAGGTATGGATAAGATCGTGATGAAGAAGATACTGTCAGGAATGGGACTGCCTACACTGACTTATCTGTGGTTCAGCCGTGACGAATGGATCCGTGATAAGCAGGAGTGGATCAATAAGATCAAATACACACTTGACTATCCGATCATCGTTAAACCGGCTAATCTCGGCTCATCTATCGGTATATCAATGGCTACAAATGAAGAAGAACTTATCGATGCTGTGGAAGTGGCTATACGCTATGATAAACGCATCCTTGTAGAGAAAGGTATCGAGAATCCTGTCGAAGTAAACAGTTCGGCAATGAAGCGTGACGGTGAGATCCTTATCTCTGAACTTGAAGAGCCTGTCCGCTGGGAGAAGTTCTTAAGTTTCTCGGATAAATATCTCCATAACAGCGGCAAGACAGGCGGCAGTAAGACTGCAGGCGGTCAGAAAGGCGGTATGTCCAATATGGGCCGCAAAATCCCGGCAGAGATTAGTCCTGAGCTGGCTCAGCAGATACGGGAGTTCTCCAAGAAAATTTACCGGGCAGTTGACTGCAAAGGCGTTATCCGCATTGACTATATCCTTGACAGTGAGAGGACTAATGTCTATGTCAATGAGGTGAATACTATCCCAGGTTCATGGGCATTCTACCTGTGGGAAGCAGTTGGCATTAAATTCGCAGAACTGATCGATATAAGCATTAATGAAGCGATCAAAGACAATCAGGATAAGAAGCACAACATCTATAAATATGACTCTGATATACTGAAAAATGTCAGCGGCGGAAGCAAGAGATAATTCATAATTCATAATTCATAATGCACAAGTGCGAAAAAAAATGTCTGCCACAGGCAGACATTTTTTTATAGGCTGTTTGTTACAGGTTTGAGATTACCTCAAGAACCTTGTCTTCAAACTGTTTAATTTGGGCTGTATCATCAGTATTGTCAAGGCTGTGACCTGAGTGATCTAATGTGATAAAGTCATAAGTAACATTATATTTCTGGAGCTCTGCTGCAAGGTCTTGTGCTATAGAGTAGTCTACAAGCGTATCTTCCTTGCCGTGCAGCAGGATCGTTCGTGGTGAAGATGTTGTCACATGGGTAATAGGAGATACATCATCGATGATTGACTTAAAGTTTGGATTGTTTACGATTGCGTTAATATCACTTGTCACATCCTCTGTCTGTTCCGTTATGCCAAGCAGGTTTTTGATGAGGTGGACTCTGATGACAGACGCAAGTTCAGCGGTCTCAATACCGTTTATACTCATGTCCTTAAGCAAAAGTGATAACCCGATTTTCATAGCTGCAGCAAGCTGTTCTGATGACATACCTGCTGCACCGGAGAAACCTCCGAAGACGTCACATGTTCGGAACTTTTCATTCCAAAAGTTGGCAGGTCCTGCCCGTCCTACGCAAAGTGCAACGGGTATCGGAGAGTCTGTGACCTTATACGAATACAACTCTGCCAAATGTGCACCTGCCGAGTAGCCGTACATTACAATCTTGGATGTATCGATCTTATATTCTGAAGCATGATCATATATATACTGCACGGCAGATTTAACATCATCAAGCATGTCTGTATAGTCTGTGCCGTCAGGTCCCATAAACTTGATCAGACGATAGTCGATATTGACAACATGATAGCCATTCTCAAGGAACAGGTCTTTGAACGACTCCATACCGGCTCGTCCAAGCTGCTGCTCAAATCCCGGAACGGTAATCCAAGCACCGCCGTGGATCAGCATCACTGCCGGTCTGACCTCATCGGCAGATCTGTATATGTCCAGAACATCTTCTGTATGATCCTGATTATATGAGTAGTTTTTCCAATAAGTCATCCCGTCAGTAGTAGGATCAGTGTTAGGCTGAGCAGGTGCATTGTCGGTGTTATTTGTCTCTGTCGGACAGCCGACAAGCATCATCGCCATAACAACGATAAAAGGTAAAATAAATTTCTTCATGTTAAACTCCTGTATTTATAGATAATATATTATACAATAAAAAATTCAGAAAATCAAAGAAAATTTTTGGAAATAATAAAAAATTAAAAAATGTCTGCCAAATGCAGACATTTTTTAATAAGTTTAATCAATAATGTGTTGCAGTAAGATGTATTGGTTCAGTCTTAATTGTATCAAGCATATTGACTATATGTTTTTCAAATTCTTTATATACAGTATCGTCTGACGGATCGTTATGAAGAAGGTCGTGTCCGGCGTTTGGCATAAGAAATAATTGACTGGATCCTTCTAATTCTTTATGTAGATCTTTTGACATACTGCAATCGACAAGAGTGTCTTTCTCTCCATGCAGCAAGATTGTGTAAAGCGGTTTGTCGCCTATTTGAATTGTTTTGTTTTTCACATGATACAGCGGAGAAACATCTTTAATCTTGCGTTGGATTTCATCATCAGTAGAATCTGCGATTACATTAATATCATCAGTCTCATCAGACTCTATGCCCAACAGTGTTTTGACGAGTGCGACTCGGAATGGGTCAGCAACTTCAGAATCGGGTATTGAGTCAAGTATTTTGGCTTTTTCCTCCTTACTTCCCGCCTCAATAAATTTATCTCTAATTTCCTTAGAGCAAGAAAATGCTTTAATAAGTCTTATAACATCTGTACGTAGTTTTTCATCACTTGTAAAGCCGAATGGATCACATTCACGAAATTTATGATTTGTAAAATCAGACACACCGGCTTTTGCTATGCATAGACGAACAGGTATAGGAGAGTCTGAGACGCTATATGAATATAACTCAGCCACATGTGCACCTGACGAGTAGCCGTACAGTATGATGTTGGATGTATCAATCTTAAATAGATCGGCATTATCTTTGATGTATTGGATTGCGTCTTTAACATCATTAATCATATCAATATATGTCGGCTGAATATCTTTGATCTTGATTCTTCGGTGATCCATATTGACGACATGATAGCCGTTGTTAAGGAATAAGTCCTTGTCATTTACTATGCTGTCTCGATCTACCACTCCTCTTATACCCATCCATGCACTGCCATAGATCATAATTACGGCACGTTTGACCGTATCGTCTTTTCTGTAAACATCCAATACACATTCGTCAGGATATGTATCGTTGTATCTGTAATATAAAAAGTTTAGTCCTTCAGTGCGAGTAGTAGTATTTACCGGCTCAGTCCGACAACTTGCAAGCATCATAACCGTAATTAAGATAAAAGGTAAAATAAATTTTTTCATAATAGAACTCCTATATCATAGATATTATACAATAAAAAACTAAAAAATCAATATAAATTTTAGATATAAAAAAATGTCTGCCAAAAGCAGACATTTTTTTATAACCAATCAATCAAATTTTATATCAGGATGTGTTGCACTCAAATGTACCGATGTGTCATTCGTAATCTCTATGAGTTTTTCTGTAACATAATCTTCAAACTCTTCGTATACGGCATCGTCGGATGCATCTTCATGTTTAAGTTCGTGTCCTGCGTTTGGCATGGTAAACAATTTGCAAAAACCTGTCCCTAATGCTGTGTTAAGATCTTCTGCCATGCTGATGGGAGCAAAAGTATCTTGTCCTCCATGGAGGAGAATTGCTTCAGTAACAGAGCTAACTCTTGCTTGCAGAGGCAGATCCTTTTGGTTTATTTGTTTCACATAATACAGCGGAGATGCTTTATTAATCTTATCCTGATTATTTGAATCAGCAGCGATTCTTTTAACATCATTCTCATTGCTATTAATGCCCAAAAGTGTTTTGTAAAGGTAGCTTCTGATATATGGTGCAACTTCCTGCTCGGAAGAAGCTATTCCATTATCTTGGCAGAGTTTTTTAATGCTTTCACGCAGTGATGTATCACTGGTAAAACCGAACACATCACAATCGAGGAATTTCTCATTTGCAAAATCAGAAATACCGGATTTCGCAATGCATAAACCAACTTTTATCGGAGAGAATGACACGGGTGACATACCTGTTTCTTCCTGCCATTTATACGAATATAACTCTGCCAAATGAGCACCTGACGAGTAACCGTAGGTTACAATCAGATCAGATAGAATATTATATTCGTCAGCATGGTCTTGGATGTACTGGATGGCAGTCCTGATGTCGTCGATCATATCTCTGAATGTATGTGTCGATTGCCCGACGGCGATTCGCCGATATTCGATATTGACGACATGGAACCCTTTATGCATAGCTCCTTCTTTGTCATTTTTAATGCTAAGGAAAAAGTCCTTGTCCTGTTTTATACTTGATTTGTCTGTGTTGTTAAGCCATACACCGCCATGGATCATCACAACTGCACGATTTTTATCGGTTGTGTTGTCCCGGTATATATCCATCAGACAATCGTCCGGATAATCTGCATTGTAGCAGATGTTTAGGATGTTAGGTCCGTCAATGGTAGGAGGCACGGTGGTTTTGGTAGAAGCTTTAGCCTTGGCCTCATTCTCTTTCATCTCTTGGTAACGAAATGCCAAATTTGTGATTCCACAACTTGAAAGCATCATAGCCATGATAACAACAAAAGGTAAAATAAATTTCTTCATAGAAACTCCTGTAATTATAGATAGTGTAATATACAAAAAAAATCCGAAAAAATCAAGAGATTGTTTCGGATCTTTAATAAGTTGGTTAAATATTGGTAAAATTTCAACTGATAACAGCCAAAACCTCTTCGGCTTTGATCAGGATGTGATCTTTGCCTTCGATCTTAATCTGTGTTCCAGCGTATTTATCGTAGATTACTTTGTCGCCGACTTTGAGTTTGATTGTGTCTGCATCGCCGACTGCGATAATCGTGCCTTCCATTGTTTTTTCTTGTGCTGCGGTAGGTATTACAAGACCTCCGGCTGTCTTCTCTTCAGAGCCTTTTACTTCGATAAGGACTCGTTCTCCTAATGGTTTCACTGTCATATATATCCCCTTAAAAAATTAAGATTGACTAAAAAATATTATCAAAATATGTGATATTTTTCAATAAATATAATTTAATAATTATTCTCCAAATAGTCAAGTAATTTTTTTAAAAAAATTCATTTCTTGTTAAATTATCCTTGCCAAGTGCAATAATTTTTTATATAATGAGAGCGGAGGGGTGCTATGAGCATAGATTTTAATAATTATGGGGCGGGAGTCGCCGACCGGATTGATTTATTCACAGAGATTGACAGGATTGAGAATGACGACGACAGTTTTGTGCCACTGTGCGGTGACGCAGATGACGATAAGAAGGGGCTGATCGACTTCAATCTGCCGACAGATACGGATAGCGATGTCAATGAAGAAGAACAGTATGGTCTTCTGAATAATGATGATTATGCTGACATAACAGATGATCGTGTCGATTATAAAGATGAGCATACTGAACCGATGCAGGCTGATGCGTCGGATGATACTGCGGTCATCACCGATGATTGTACACAGTCTGATTATGTTGGCAGTGACATCTTAGATATGACTGATTACAATGGAACTCCGGATGATGACAGCGGTATGCCATTGTCTGATATATATAATGTCGGCAGAGCACTCATACATGAGCCTGAGTACTCAGTAACAGCAGAGTCTCATGATGATGCCTGCTCGGATATAACCTCGGCGAATATGCCGCAGAGTCTTGACGAGATTGAGCAGGAGATAGATAGGCTGAAACTTCGCTGGAGTGAAGTGACATACCTGATCGGTCAGCGTCTCAAATACATCGCCGATAACCGTCTCTATGAGCAGAAAGGCTATCATGACTTCAAGACTTATGTTACTCTGGCTATCAAGATGAGTGAAAATAACGCTTATTATTATATATCTGTCTTTGAATACTTTACCGAAGAGCAGACTAAGCGTGCCGGATCTAAGCTCAAACTCATTATCCCGGTGCTGAATAAACTAAAGCGGGATAAAACCGTCTCTGATGAATTGAAAGCGATCAAGATCAAGGGGATGCGTGATGAACTGTATTACAAGATATATAACAAGACATACCGTGAGGCTGAGAAGATCATAACCGATATGCGTCAGAAATATTTCACCGATATAGGTAAGATTGTGCAGTTCCAGCGGGTGCGGATAGTTAAGGATAAGATCATCATCAATGAAAAAGATCCTGATATACAGCAGAAACTCTTAGAACTGATTGAAGAGTTTTATGAGTAATGTCATGCTGAACTTCTGCCGTCAAGGATGAGTATATGAAGAAATCCATTATCCTTGTTATTCTTATTTTTACTTCGCTGTTCGTATCATTCTCACAGAGTAAGAGTTCTGATCTTTATGCCAGAGCAGTAGCACTTGACAATAAGCACAAGTACAGTGAGGCTATTAAGGCATACAGACAATATCTGAACTCTGCCAATGCCGGCGATGAGAGTTTCCAAGAAGATAAGATCCGGCTGCGGATTGCCCGGATCACGGAAGACTTTGCTCAGGCGACAGCAGAGTATAAGACATTCATCGAGAAATGCCCCAAGTCGCGTTACCGCTTCCTTGCACGATATGAGCTGGCAAGTCTGTATAAGCTCAAAGGTCACTATGACGAGGCATTGACGGAGTTCTACGAGCTAAGCTATCGCTGCAAAGGCACTCCGTATTGGCAGAAGTCTCTGCTTGAAGCAACCGAGATCGAGATAGAACTGTATCATTTCGATAAAGCGATAGTTAATCTGTATCATTTGCTGGAAGAGATAGAAGACTATGAGGATATTGGACGGACATATTTCCTGCTCGGAGTTGCCGCCGTCAAACAGAAGTGTTTCGACGATGCGGAGGAGTATTTCCTGATATGTGCAGGCAGTTTCCCGATGTGTTCTGCTGCGGCATCATCGCTGCTGGAGCTTATATCGATACATATCCATGCCGGCAATATATCTTATGCCAAGCGAATACAGTCAATGCTGGAAGACATGTATCCCGACTCTCCGCAGATCATCGAAGCACCAAAGCTCCTTGCTGATTATAAAGACACAGCGGCTGATGAAGGATTCATCGAGATAGAGCTCAATATGGAAGATAACCAAAAGATCCGCCAGAGGACACTGGCCCGGCTGCGTGAGGACTTCCATCTGTCCAATGACGAGTTCGTTGACAGATCGGGCAATACTTCCATTGACTCAGGCACATTGAAGTCCGGAACATATCTCCAGCTCGGATACTACAGTGACCCGAAATATGCCAGTGAGTATATCGAAGAATGCGGCAGGAAAGGGATAAAAGGCTTATTCCTGTCGGAGACAGTATCGTCTAAGTCAGATCAGAAGTTTTACCGCATCCTGATGGGGCCTTTCTCACAGAAGGCAGCGAATGAGAAGCTCATCGAACTGAAAGACAATCATATAGAAGCGATAACGATGGAACTGACGATAAGCTATGAGTGAGGATGAATATGAGAAATAACGAAACAACTGATAATGATAAAGAAAAAAGATTATTTGGCACTGCACAAAATACCGTCATCATTGTCCGTGATGAACAGTGCAGCAAGCGGCTAGCGAAACAATATTCGGCACAGATATTAGTCAATAATATAAAGATCATCACTGCTGATGAGTTGGGAGAGTGTATCTTTCTGTCGGCAGAGCATAATGCGAAGCACTTGAAGCTCATCGCCGAAGATAAGAGGGTATTTGCATTCTATCAGACGATATTGGAGAACGGACCGAAGAAGAGATACACGCATTATCAGCCGCGGACTAATGACTGGACTATTACTCTTAATATCACGGGATGTCTCAATTCTGTGCATATCGCCGGTCAGTTCTACGCATTGTGGAATGAGATCAATGAAAATATGCTTGATCTGTCGGAGATAGAGTCGGTAATAGGCGATACTAAACAGCAGCACACCACATGGAAGACATTTTGCGAGATATATGAAGCACTGAGGACATTTCTGTATGATCACGGTTTGACAGACAAGATATTTGTGCGGACTAAAACAGCTGTCGATACTTACATTGGCAATATACTGACTCTGATCGGAGCTTATAATCGCGTTGTTTTCCTTGATTGCTGGGGTGAAACTCCGCTGACAGGATATATGCTGAGTATGGCATATCAGCTGCTTACGAGTTTCGATAAATGCAGTAAAACAGTAGAATATGTGCTTACTGTTCCCGAGAATCTCATTGATAAGGATAAATGGCTGCTGAGATACAGTGAGGTGTCATTGGAGCGTCTCGCAGGAGATCCGAAGAATAAGCAGTTCACATTTGTGCGTGCTGCATCTCCGGCAGAGGTGTGTTACAAAGCAGTATCACTCATTGCCGAAAGCGGTGACTCCGAACAGACAACTGTCATCGATCTCGATACAAGTCACGATGCGTTTAGTTATATGCTTAGTGATTGTTTCGGCTTAGTAAGGCAGATGCCTTATTTCAACTGTCGGCTCTATGTGTGGCTCGATACAATGTATAAGCTGCTTGACAGCATTGTATTCAATAAAAGTGCATCGGTTAGGCTTTGCGATATTAATACATACCGTGATGCGATATGGAATGACAGTTTTATCGGGTTATATTTCGCAGAAACTGATGAAGACCGCCGGCTGTTGGCAGACTTCCGCAACTTTATCGATGATAAGATAAAGAACGAATATATATATTATGATATTGACAACAGTATATTAGACTTCGAGAGCAGATTTTATCTGTCCGATAACATTAACCAGCCGGATATAGCTGCAAAGTATAGTCAGATCGCTCAGCGTGTGGAACTGCTTAACACTCATATCAACAGGATATTGACTCTTACATCGGTAGCAGAGTTGAAGCAATTCCTCTACAGCGATATTGCAGCAGATGATGAGCGGAGCAGGTTTTTCTATGATGAGTATTTCAAAGTATTTGAGACATTCTTTACTGCGGTAGAAGACACAGTATCTCTGGAGAGGATGGGGATCGTTACTCATTGGGACAGAGTATTCCCTGTGCGTGACGGCGTTCCACAGGTCGGCATCAATCTGCTTAAGATACTTACAGATTATCTGAAAGATCAGAAGATCCAACTGTCAGATAATACAAACGATGTCAAGACCAATCTGATATGGACATCGGCTGACAAATATGAATGGACATCATCAGGCAAACTTATCCTATTGAATATGAATGAAAAAATCTTCCCGGCTGTGTCATTCTCCGAAAACTTTTTCTCTGAGAAGCAGAGGAATCTGCTCGGACTGCCGAATGCAGATGATGCTGTCAGCCGTCAGAGACTGTTGCTGACAGATTTGCTGCGGCGATATAATGATGTGGCTGTTATATTCATCGAGAATGAAGCTAAAGATATATTTGGCAGTGGATTCATAGATGAGATTAAACTGTACTGCAGAAGCAATGGCATAGAATGCAGTTATGCTGACATTGAGTTTAATGACGGTTATAACGCTCTTATGAGTAATGTGCTTGGTCATACTGAGTCATTATCGATGAATGAGTATATAGACGATTTGTTATTCGCATTTGATGCAGACAAAGATCTTGATCATGGCGAGTTCCGTTTAAGTGCATCCCGGTTAAAGGCTCTGCTTACATCTAAGACTTTTGAAGATAAGAATCAGCCCCGCACAACGCAGAATGTGCTTGCAAAACAGATCGGTAAGAATCACTACACGAGATATTATATCGACGATGTAATCGGAGCGAAATTCTTTGAGCAGCAGCGAATCCCAAAAATATGCGAAAGAATGCTTGGCAATATGATCCACGATCTGTATCGTGATATTATATATACGATAACAAATGAAATCGGCAAAGAGCGATACAGTCTGAATGACAGTCATTTCGACAGTTCACATATCGAAGATGTATCGAAACAGATCATCAGTAAGATGTATCAGCCGAAGCGTAATGCTTATCTGTATAAAGTTCCCGATGATTGGACTAAAGAATATTTGGATGATTTTATTTTCCGATATGCAGTGAAGCAGCTGAACGGGCTGCTTGATAAACTGCGGTCTGACTTCGGAGATCAGGAAGTGCAGCTAATCCCTGAAACAGAGTATGGCAGTGATCCTGCATCCAATACGAAGAGCAAAATAAGCGGCAGAGATATTAATACTCGCATAGAAGCATATAATGAAGATAAAAATGAGCCGTTGGTATCTGATATTCCGAATGATACATCATTTATACTTGATGCTCGTGCTGATGTCTGTGCAGAGAGTGAGAGTCTGTTTGAGATCATTGATTATAAAACCGGCTCAAAAGACAGCAATCACGATGTGCAGCTGCTTGCTTATGAGAAGACTTATGAAGATAAGGGAAATATCAGTTCGTTTTTCTTCAATGTCTTTGAGACGCAAAAAGAGTCTACCTTCCAATATAAAAAACAAAATAATAAGTTCCCGATAGAACTTTTTGATTATATATATCAGGCAGTTAATCCGATATTTAAACTGAAATATTTTGTCCCGAATGAGGATTTTATAAAATAATAACGAATATCTATATCAAAGGAGCAATAAATGAGTGACAAAGACATTTTTACACAAGATGAGTTGAACAATCTGGCTGTTAATGAAGCCATATCTGTTCAGCAGGAAGTACAGAATTTGGCGATACTTGCCAAGAATGAATTGGGCATCATAGAACGGGATGCATTTGATTATCAGGATAAAGATGCCAAGCGGATAAAGAAGAGACTCGATACGCTTCTGCTGAAGATCGTAACATTGCGTAAGTCTGTGCAGGACAAGTAAAAAAAAATCGCCATTCGGCGATTTTTTTTTACTTGTCATCATCACTTTTAAGCACAGCGAGGAATGCAGACTGCGGTATCTCAACATTACCGACCATCTTCATCCGTTTCTTACCTTCTTTCTGTTTCTCCAACAGTTTTCGCTTACGGGTAATATCACCGCCGTAACATTTGGCGATGACATCTTTTCGATACGGGTTGATATTCTCACGAGCGATAATGTCATTGCCGATAGCAGCCTGTATCGGTATCTTAAACTGCTGACGCGGGATATAGTCCAGCAGACGCTCACAGATCTTCTTGCCGCGATTGCGGGCTGAGTCCTTATGCACGAGGAATGATAACGCATCGACAGGCTTACCCGATACAAGAATATCGACTTTGACAAGATCTGTTACTTTCATATCTGTGATCTCATAGTCGAACGAAGCATAGCCTTTGCTGCAGGACTTGAGCTTATCATAGAAGTCATATATGATCTCAGCAAGCGGCAGGTCATATACAAGCTCAACACGCTTCTCGTCAAGATAGCGGAAGTCAGTCTGCATACCGCGTTTCTCGGTGCAGAGATTCATAATGGGCCCCAGATACTCCTGCGGCAGGATAATTGTTGCCTTGATATACGGCTCTTCTATATAGTCGATGCAAGTCTCATCAGGATAGTTAAGCGGATTATCCAGAAGCATTGTCTCTCCGTTTTTCAGATGAATGTTATACTGAACAGACGGAGCGGTAAGGATAAGCGATACATCGAACTCACGCTCCAGCCGCTCCTGCACAACTTCGAGATGCAGCAGACCGAGGAAACCGCAGCGGAATCCAAATCCCAACGCCGAAGAGAAGTCCTTAGTATAGATAAGCGACGCATCGTTGAGTTTGAGTTTCTCTAACGCATCGGAGAGATCCTGATAGTCGTCGCTTGCAACCGGATATATCGAAGAGAACACTACCGGCTTAATCTCCTTGAATCCAGGCAGCGGCTCTTTGGCAGGATTGGCGGTCGTCGTTACAGTGTCACCTATGTTGACATCGCTTATGTTCTTAATGCCTGCTATAATGTAGCCGACTTCTCCGGCAACAAGTGACGGCTTCTTGTCGAGCTTTAGCTTGAAGTTGCCCACCTCTTCGACGAGGTATTTCGAGCCGGACTGCATAAATACTATCTCATCTCCGGCTTTGAGACTGCCCTCAAAGATACGAGTGTGCATAACTACGCCGCGGTATTCGTCATAGTTACTGTCGAATATAAGTGCTTTAAGCGGTTTATCCGGCTCTGACTGCGGCGGCGGGATCTTCTTGACGATCGCTTCAAATATGTCCTCTATACCAAGACCTGCCTTGCCCGATGCACAGATCGCTTCGCTTGCATCAAGACCGAGTTCAGTCTCTATCTGTTTCTTGACACCTTCTATATCAGCCGACGGCAGGTCGATCTTGTTAATGACGATAATGATCTCCAGATTAAGCTCCACTGCCAGATAGAGGTTGGCAAGTGTCTGAGCTTCTACGCCCTGCGTAGCATCGACTAACAGCAACGCACCTTCGCACGCCTGCAGCGACCGAGATACTTCGTAAGTGAAGTCAACATGCCCCGGAGTGTCGATGAGATTAAGCTGGTAAAGATTGCCGTCTTTGGCCTTATACGGCAGATGGACAGCGTTGCTCTTGATAGTGATGCCACGCTCCCGCTCAATGTCCAAACTGTCGAGAATCTGATCTTTGTATTCTCGCTGCGATATAATCTGACAATGCTCAATCAGCCTGTCTGCAAGCGTAGACTTGCCGTGGTCAATATGAGCGATTATGCTGAAATTTCGTATATTGTTATTCGTCACTGCTGTTCTCCTGTGGAATGATATATTTTAGCATATTTTTTTGTAAATGCAAATTGTTTTTTTGAGAAATACAAAATAAATTTTATAGACTTTTTATAAATATTGTGTTAGGATATATTATATAGAGTAAATCATTTCTTCTTAATGGAATATAATTATTATCTTAATCATTATATATGTAAAAGAGGTTAAATATGGCTGAAAATTTTTATAAAGAACAATTTATGGAAGAAAAATTTGATTTCTACAAAGACAAAAAGAAACTGACAGGATTTGGACCCAAAATCCTTCTCATTTATTTGGCAATTTATTACATTCCGATTATCGCTGATTTGTTTGTACTTACATATATGAAAGTCTTTGCACTTAGCGACATTATCAAAGCATGTCTTTCTCCGCATTTCATTATCAGTATACCACTTGTTACGGTATTTATTTTTGCATGGTATTTCACTCAGACCCGCAAGATTCTTGCTTATGACAGCACGAATCCCGAATCTGTAGCCGCTACAAACAGGACTGCAAAAAAATTTGAGTCGATAACAATGTATACAGCCGTTCTTAACGGTTTTATTTTTCCGACTGTTGTTTACACGGGATTCAAATTTGTTAATCTGCCAATATCCGGCGGGGCATTATTTTCAGGCTGTATTGGTTTTATGAGTTTGTTTAGTCTGCTTTTCTATGTTTTATTTATGCGAACATTTGAGATGACTCTGTTTGTTGTGCCTTTTAGTGCCGAATATAAATCTCTTCCGCTTGCGGCAAGAAGTATTCTGGGATCGGCATTTGGAGCAATGGGAACAGTACTTATTACAATTACGCCGACATTATCAGCGGCATTGAAAGAACTGCCTATGGCAATCTTATTGCAAAGGTATATTACTCCGTTTGCCATCGGTGCTGCACTTGCCGTTATTGCACAGACGGCAGCTCAATTGAGAGGAATGTCTGCACGGCTTAAAATAATCTCGGAGTTTACCGAAAGAGTCGCAGCAAACGATTACACAGGCGATCTAATGGATATTGTGAGCCGTGACGAATACGGTCTGCTGATGAACGACCTTAACGCATTCCATAAAAGCACTAAGTCTTTGATTAATCAAATCAGAGAAGTACTTGTAGCCGCACTTCAGACAGCGGATAATTTTGGTAAAAATATGGCAGAGACATCAACGACCATTGAACAGATTATATCTAATCTCAACAATGCCAAAGAGCGAGTCAATAGACAAGCAGCAGGAGTTGATGAGAGTGACAGCACAATTCGCAATATGATACAGCATATCAATGAATTGAGTGCAAGCGTTTCAATGCAGGCTGAAGGAGTTGCTACATCTTCCAGTGCCATTGAAGAGATGGTTGCCAATATCCGTTCAGTTACTGACATTCTGGAGAATAATGCTAAGACAGCCGATGAACTTGGTACAGAGTCTGAGAATGGCCGTAAGAGAATAAATGAGTCTGTCGAATTGGCTGCTACCATTCTGCAAAAATCAGCAGGACTTATGGAAGCCTCGACTATCATCCAGTCTATCGCAAGCCAGACAAACCTTCTCGCTATGAATGCCGCTATAGAAGCAGCTCATGCCGGAGAAGCAGGCAGCGGTTTCGCAGTAGTTGCCGATGAGATCCGAAAACTCGCGGAACAGTCCAACCAGCAAGGCAGGGAGATTTCAGTGCAGCTTGGTGAGCTTCAGCAGATTATCGCAAAAGTTTCCGACAACACAAAGTCTGTGCAAAACCAGTTTGAGGTTATCTTCAATCTTACCAACCAAGTTCGCCAGCAGGAAGCAGTCATTAAGAATGCTATGGACGAACAGAATGCCGGTTCCGCACAAGTGCTGCAGTCCATTAGAGACATTAACTCTTCGACAGACACCGTTAAGAATAATGCCGACATTCTGTTAGGCGGAGGTCAGCAAATCGGAGAGCAAATGCACATTCTTGCCAATGCTTCAAGTGAGATTACAGACTCGATGAATGAGATTGCTGCCGGTTCAGCTGAGATTACAAAAGCTGTTCAGGCATGTCTTAACATCAGTTCACAAAACCATGACAACCTTGACTCGCTGCAGCAGGAAGTCAATATATTTAAAGTTAATTAAATCAAGAAGAAATATATAAAGAATAAAATACAGATAGATTTTTAGAAAAAAATCTATCTGTATTTTATTCTTGACAAATTTATTATTATCGTTTATGATTATATAGATTACAAAGTTATCGAGCAAAAGCCACCAATCTTTTACTCGATATTGAAATTTTCCAAACCAAAAGTCTCATTTTGTCATAAGGTATTTCCGTTGGGCAATTCCTGTATTGCAGGTGGGGCTGACGGATTTGCGTGGTTTGGGAATTCTTCAGCCTATTGGTGCATTTGTAATGCAGGGATTTGTAATTAATTTTACCAACCACGGAGGTTCTTTATGATAAGAACGAATAACATTTTTTCTTAATTTTCTTATAATTTCAATCAAAAAATCGGTATTTTAGTTAGTAAACGGCTTTTGAAACATCATCAAGCCGTGATTAGTTGTGCATTCCTATGCACACATGTTTAATTCTTTTTATTAACAGGAGGATTTTATTAATGAAAGGAAAATTCAAAATTTGTTTGAGAAATTTGACGATTGTCATTCTCATCGTATCATTATGCAGTTGTGTCAGTTGGTTATCATTGGATGAAGAAATATCACTGCCAAAACTAAAAGGTGATTATAGATTAGTTAATATGGCTTATGTTGATTTATTGGAAGACATTGCTATTCCGTCTTGGCTGTCCGATTACAGTGAAATTAAATCTTTTAATGGATTCAGAAATTCTGTCAAAAATACGATTATGGACTCATCAGAACCTGAAACAGGATATTATTGTTATACTTGGGATATACGAACCGAAGACACAGGTTATCTTTGGGGCGGAATATGGCTGCACAGTTTATTTGCTGGACTTACACTGCTGTTCGGAGTTCCGACGGATATAAAGACATGTTATTGCAGTATTCATTTGTATTTATTCAACTCCAACGGAGAGTTTTTGAAGGAGATAACAGGTGTCGATACAATAACACGCTCAGCCGGAATATATTACGGATATTATTGTAAAGAAGATCCGGCTATACAGAAAGCATTCAAGTCAATCGAAAAGCAGCTGTCAAAGCGAATACAATTAATAAATCAATCTCTGCAGGAAGCCGGACCGAACACACCAGAGAAAGAAGCGACTGCTAAGAAGAAGATAAAAGAATCAATTAAAAGGAATACGGAGAACATATTGCATTTCTCTGATTCTGTAAGTACAGGTGGCGGTGAATACTATTATTGCGATATTACACCAGAAGGAGTTATAAATCAGAATTATCGCCGAACAGTCGTATCTCGTCCGACAGTCAGTGCCAACACCAATGCCGCCGCTCCGTCTCAAACGCAGAATAATAATATCAATCCAATGAAGTCTCCGCTTAAAGGCGGACGATATGATGCAGTCGGCATTCCAAACTGCTATGCAACAATAACACCACTTGGTTCGTCAGGAACTCTGAATATGTTCTTAGGCGGCAGTTCTGCTTCTGGAGATTATAAGATTGACGGTTCTCAAATAGTTGTAAATTATATGTTTGCAAACGGAGATTTTTCTTCCAAGAAAGGCAGCACTGAAATCTATCAGATACTCAGCGAAACTCGTTTCCGTACTGGCGGCACTGTATTTGTATATGCGGGATATTAAGGAGATAATCCGAAACAAGAAAAATATATTGTAAATTTATTTTTCATAAACAGGAGGTTAAAAGTTATGAAAAAGAAGTTAATCGTAGGTTTGTTTTTGGCAACGGTTTTGGCAGTTGGAAGTGTGGCGGCTCAAGATTGGTATAATGCTCTGAAATCACCAATAAAATCAGGCAGATATAATGCTGTTGGTGTTCAGAATACTTATGCAACTATATCAGCCATCGGCAAATCGGGAACATTCTCGCTGTATATCGATGGCGATATGGCAATGGGATCTTACAACATTGAAGATGACCAGCTTATCATTCGATACAATTACGCTTCAAGTGGACTTTCTGGTCTAAGCAACACTACTGCAATATATGAAATACTGAGCGAAACTCGTTTCCGCACAGGCAGTACTTTGTTTGTCTATGCAGGGTATTAACAAACAGGCGAAAAAAGAGGTGCTAAAGCACCTCTTTTTTCGCAAAATATTATATTTCTTTCATATCTTCTTTCGGTATCTCTTCTTCCGAAGAATACAACATCTTCTCTACATATTCATAAATTTCCTTCGTATATTTAATTGCAGTTGCAGCATCTTCTTCGGACAAGTCAATTTCATTTGGATAACGAACTACTACAGCATATACTGACAAATACGCACAACTTTGCATAAACTCCATAAATTCGGGGTTATACTCACTGCAAAGTTGACACAGCCGTTTCAAATCATGAGTCTTTTCAGGAATTGTTTCCTGCTTCACCAAGACAGCCTTTAATGATTTCTCCACACACTGCTGGCAATGCCAACAAATTATATTTGCCTTTATAGGATAATGCGATGTTAAAATTTCTGCCGTCTCCAAATCATCCTTAGCAAATTCAAGCCAATTCTCAAACAGCGTCTCTGCACTCATATAGCAGTACTCCTTTTGAATAGACTTCATTCTCAATAGTCGGCAGTGTTTTCAATTCATCAAATCGTGATTGACTCTGCACAAGGATATCCACTTGCCGTTTCTGAACAGACCAAATTGCATAACTTATTTGCTGCATAGCCTCAATCTGACGAAGAGTATTATCTGGAATCACGACATATATATCATAATCACTATCCTTTCGCGGCGAACCATAAGCAAAAGAACCGAATAGCCAAATCTGACGAACAAGAAGTGTCTGAATAATCTTTTCTGTAATTGCCGAAAGTTCTTGTTTATTTAGGTCATTCATTATCATAATAATACCTCACCTATATTATACATCACAAGATGAACGAAGTCAAGGAAGAAATAAAATTTGATTAATGAAGAGATTTTCGCTTGCGAAAATCTCTTTTTTTGATTGACAGTGGGAATTTATCATTGTATAATACCACTATGACCGACATCGCTAATAATCACACTCTGATAGATTTCTCTAAGCCTGACGGCTGCCCGGCATTGACTGTGAATGACAAGTTTATCTTCGTCGGGTCGTGTTTCTCCGATGAGATGGCTAAGCGGCTGACTGATGACTGTATGGATACAATCGTCAATCCTTTCGGCACGATCTACAATCCGGTGAGTATATTAGATTGTTTGCAGTGGTGTTTGTCGGATAAGCAATTCGGCACTAATGATGTGCTGGAGTTTGCCGGGATATATTTTACACCGTATCACAGCACGATATTTGACAGTTGTAATTCTAATAAATTATTAGAAAGCACCAACAATTCGTTAGAGGCTTACCGTTCCCAAATGCGTCAGTCAAGCGTGTTCCTTATTACTTACGGCACGGCTGTCGTCTGGGAATACAACGGGCGGATTATGGCGAACTGTCACAAGATCCCGCAGACGAACTTCACTCGCGGGATGCTGACTGCACAGGAGATTACTCAGGCGACACAGGATATTGTGTCTCTGATTCGGCAGTATAATCCGAATGCGAAGATTATTTTTACGATTTCTCCTGTGCGTCATAAGAATCCTGACTTGCTGACAAACAGTTACAGCAAGGCCCTGCTCAAAGTCGGGCTGACAGAAGCATTGTCAGCATGTGATGGTCATTGTCTGATGTATTTCCCGTCGTTCGAGATAGTGATCGATCAGCTGCGGGATTATGCTCATTATACTGATGACGGAGTGCATCTGACAGATCATGCGGCGGACTATATCTATGATGTGTTGCTGCAGACATGTTTCGAGTCGGACAGTATTGATACAATACATCACATTCGCAGACTGCTGAAGATTATCGGACATAGAACAACCGAGCATAATCAGGCGTATTATGACAATATGGAGAAAGCACTGAAAGAGTTACAAACATTGCAGAGTAAGTGCGGCACTAATAGGATTATGCAACTTATAAATGAAGTAGAAAATAAAATCATTGCTAAAATTTTATAAGGATTATATTATGAACAAAATCTCATTTTTCGGAGATATACTTGTAGATTTAGTAATGCAGGCCGGCGGCAGCTTCCGTCCGCAGCCCGGAGGATCGATATTTAACACCGCTATGACTGCTGCAGGGATCGGCTATGATGTGAACTTCATTTCGCAGATTGGTGATGACTACTGGGGTGGCTATCTGCTGAATGTATGCCGCAGTCTGAAGATTGGCACTGACAATATATTTCTGTCGGACAAGACCAAGACTTCGCTTGCATTTGCCATTCTTGATGAGCATGGCAATGCTAAGTATGACTTCTACAAGGCACAGGAGCGTCATGACTTCGATCCGAATGTTTTATCCGGCTCATCGCTGTTTCATTTCGGTTCTACATTCTCACTAATGCCGCATAATCGTGATAATATAATGCGGTTTGTAACATTCTGCCGTGAGAATGGGATACTCATCAGCTATGATCCTAACTGCCGTCCGAACAGTGATGTCGAGATGATGAAGAAGTGGTGCACGATGGCTGATATTGTGAAGATGAGCGAAGAAGATATGAGATACATATATCCCAATATGTCGGTATTTGATGGTGCTATGACTATACTGTCGAATGGAGCTAAACTTGTCGTGGTTACGCTTGGCAGTAAAGGGGCGGTAGCCTATACTGCCGAGTCGATGGGATATGCTCCGTGTCAGAATACAGACAAGCCGATTAAGAATACAATCGGAGCAGGTGACAATTTCACAGCCGGCTTGATAGAGTATATCATCGCTCATAATATTCTGACTGCCGATGCACTGTCTGCTATGCCCGAAGATCAGCTGACACAATTGTGCGTATCCGGCAATGAAGCGTCACTTAAACATTTGACCAAATAACAAAATATCTGTGACAAAAAAGGCGATTGATCTATGGATCAATCGCCTTTTTTGTTGATAATGCTAATCGTATAGTGCCTTAAAAATTATACTGTGAATGCGTCAATCTGATCACCGATCTTATTGATCGATTCTTCGACGAGACGTGCAATATCAGTCAGTTCAATGCCTGACTTGTTAATCTTGTCTGCACCGATTCCCATTTCCTGCATACTGTCTTTTATCTGATAAGTACTGTTTTGCAGGTCTTGCATATTCTGCAGAATGGCTTTGTTGCCTTCTGTCATCTCTTGAGCGGCATTGCTTACTTCTGAAGTGCTGTTATTCATAACTTTGAGTGCTTCGCTGATCTGATGATTGCCTGTATTCTGTTCTTCCATTGCAGCACGGATCTCCATAACGAGCTGAGTCGTTGTCTTGATATTATCTGCTACAGAAGAGAATACATTAGCTGATTCTGTACTTGCAGTAACGACATCGTGGATGCTTGCTTTGATATTATTGAGCTGCTGTCCGATAGTTTGTGATTGTGCTGCTGATGTTTCACTCAGTTTACGGATCTCATCTGCAACGATAGCGAATCCGTTGCCGGCATCACCTGCATGAGCTGCTTCGATCGCTGCATTCATAGCCAAGAGGTTAGTCTGGTCAGCGATGTTATTGATAGTAGCATTAGCTTCCTGCAGCATCTCGGACTGTGACTCTATCTGACGAATTTTTTCATTGACATCTTCCTGTGTAGATATACCCAATGCAGCATTATGTTCTAATTCTTCAAATGATGAAACCATCGTCTCAACGCTGTTGTTGACACTGCGTATGTTGCCGATCATCTGTTCGACCGCTGTGCTGGCATCAGCTACACTTCCGCTCTGAGAAGAGATCATCCTCTCTAATGATTCAATATTGGCAGAGATCTCATTGACTGCACCGGCCGTATCATGAATGGCAGTAGCCTGTCCGTCTATCTGCTGATGAATCGTGCTGATCGTCTCGATGATCTGAGCAATCTCCATCGCTGTGCCTTCGGCATGGTGACTCATCTGTTTGCCTGAGAATCTTAACTCCGTCTCGGAAGTTTTAATCTGATTAATCATATTGCGGAGTTTTTCACAGAAATTATTGAAACTAACGAAAAGTGATCCTAACTCATCATTACGAGTTGACTGAATCCGCCTTGTAAGATTGGCTTCGCCGGTTGCCATATCTTTAAGATATTTTGTAACATTATGCACTCGTCCCAAGATCCACTTAGTGATGAAAAATCCCCCGATAATGAATATAATCGTCAGAACAAGTATGGCAAGCATTATCGCCTTAGCAGTGCTGTTTTGGCTGATCGGGATAAACTCTTTGGCTACGAATATCATTCCGCTGATCGAATCATCCGATGACTTAAGCGGTGAATAGATCGATGAGTATTTTTTGCCGTTTATCATATTCGTGCCGACAAACTGAACGCCGTCATTAAGAACCTGCCGGATTATCGCCTGATTGTCAAGTTTTGTTCCGATAAGACTTTTGCCGCCTATACCTGTCAGTGTTGTTGCTACTCTTGTTGTTTCTCGGAATATTGTGCAGTCAACATTGTAGTTGGCATGTATGCCTGAGATGAAGTCGTCAGCTGCCAGATCGTATCCGACAATCAGAACACCTATCATATTATTGTCGTTATATATAGGCTGTGAGGCAAGCATTGCAAATGTTGCTTCTCCGATGTCTTCGTAAGACAGGAAAGACTCCTGTGTCTGAAGTGTATGACTGACTGCGGCAACATCCGATACATCAATCCCATCGGAGAGTCCGTAGCCGTTTAAGATCTTGGCATTCGTACCGACTATCGCCATCAGCTCAATGTCAAGTGTCTCGGATGTATTTTCCAGCAGATCTGCATCAACTTCATCTTCCCGAAGCAGGCTGAGAGTCTGCCGTATAAAATCAGGATGCCTTGCAAGTATCGTTGCACATCCGGTCAGTGTTTCCAGATAATCTTCAAGTGTGTTATTGACACCTTCGGCAGTACGAACCAGATCCGCTTCGTCCTGTTCAGTCTGTTCGTTATGGAATAACTTAATGGCGATAAAGCCTGTGATAACACTGCTTGTGATAACGCCCAAAGCAATAAAAGCCATTAATAAAACAGAAATTGGAAGATGTTTTTTGCTGTCACTCATATTTTTACAACCTCAAAATTTGATAATAAATACAGATTATGCCAGAAAAGTCTTGTTTTTGCTTATTTTTCAAGAACTAATTGATAACATATAATAAACAACAAAAAGAATATTTTGTCAAGAAAAATATTCAAAATCTAATTTTTTTGAGAAAAATCGAATTTTTTTATAAGTTTTTGAAGCGGCAAAAGTCAATTATTGTTATAATTTTAACATTATCTTTTTTTCTGAAAAATTATTTTTACATTTGTAAGAATTTAATGTATAATAATATTATGAGTGATACGATTCTACAATACAGACGATGCCCATGCTGCGGCAATTATTTCACGGTAGGAGACTCTGAGAATGTCAAGACGATATTCTGCAGTCCTGAGTGTCGTGTTGCATTCAGACAGTGCTGCGTGTGCGGCAACTGGTATGAGGCTGACAATGGTTATGAACCTGAGGACGAACCTCTGCCGGCTGATATGAATGTGTGCAGTGCCGAATGTGCTAAAGTCCTGACAGGTCATCATAAATCAAAGCAGGTGTAAATGAAAATACTGGCGGTAGCGGATTGGATTGATCCGGTGATATATTCTGAGCAGCTGAAGAATCGAATGGCAGACGCAGATATAATAGTCGGCTGCGGAGACTTGACATTCGGCTATCTCGATTTCATTATGAGTGAACTGAACAAGCCTGTTTTTTTTGTGACCGGCAATCATGTAGAAGATAATAATCTCCAAAAGACATCAATGGGAACAGTCAGACTCAAAGCCCCTAAGTGCTTTAACAATCTTCATCTGAAGGTTTACCGCACTAACGGCATTCTGATTGGCGGATTTCAGGGGTCTGTCTGGTATAACGGCGGAGTGTTTCAGTATCGTCAGTGGGAGGTCTATGCAGCTCTGCTGAAGATGTTTCCCCGTCTGCTGTTTAACAAACTTCGCTATGGTCGGTATATCGATGTGTTTGTTACTCACGCTCCTCCATTCGGGTTGGGAGATTTGACTGATCCTTGTCATGTCGGGATTAAGGCATTTCGCTGGTTTATAAGACTTTTCAAGCCTCGGCTAATGCTGCACGGGCATGTCCATCTCTACGACCGCAATGCACAAAAGATTCATGAATATCACGGCACGCAGATCATCAACTGTACCGGCTATTACAAGGCAACGCTGTGACACACATCCTCAATCAGAATACTAAACTTATATCAGATAAACTTCTCGGTGTGTTACGCAATACTGCTCCTGCCGATCTCGAATGGAAACAGTCTCGTGACGGTTTCGACATCCCTGTCTATAACGGAGTGCCGCTTCACTCGACTTACAGTGTTACTAAAGAAGCTGAGCGGCAGCTTGCAGCTGTGGCGGCAGATTGCGATGCTGTGATTGCAGTCGGTGTCGGAGCGGGGTATCACTTGGCACAATTGTGCCGCGATAAGCAGATTATCGCAGTGCCGCTTAACATAAGTTTGTTTGCTGCCACTGCAGCACATCAGGATATGAGCTCTTATCTGTCTAATATCATATTCTGCGATGTGTCAGAGTTATATCAGCAGCTTTATCAACTCTATACACAGCGTCAGTCGGTGAAGGTCGCTGTCACTGTAAGCAGTTACTGCCTTGCTCATGACAGAGAAGCTGCTGACAGAGTATGCCGTGCAGCCGCAGCCGCAGCTGCATCTGCGAAAACGGAAGTTGCCACTATCCGTAAGTTCGGCATTGTCTGGCATAATAATATCCGTAAAAATTTGCAGCGTTGTTTCGATGGCGGATATAATATGAGTCCTCTCGTTATTAGCAGCAGGATCATTCTTGTTGTAGGGGCCGGATATTCGCTGACTCAGCATGCCGGCTTTATCCGAGATAACAGGCAGCTCTTCTATATAGCGGCGGCTGATACGGCTGCAGCGGTACTTATGCACAACGGGATAGTGCCTGACAGTATATGGACATTTGATGCACAGACTATAAGTTCTCAGCATTTCTTTTGCCTGCGTGATACACCGCAGCCGGTGAGGGTATTTGCAGATTTCTGCTCTCCGATATATCTTAGGACTCATAATGTTTCAACGACGCTTGTGTTTTCTTCACATCCTTACAGGCGTATCTTGGAAGCAGCAGGCTGGACACTGCGTAATATAGACTCCGGCTGCGGCAATATCGGAGCGGCTGCGGTTCATTTTTTCAGAGAGTATTTCCCTGAGATCCCGCTTGTGACTGTTGGGATTGACTTTGCTTACTATAACGGTTATTCGTATTCTGCAGGCAGTTATCTTGAGAGCAGCAGGCTGACTAAACAGGATTATTTCTATACGGCACAGCACTTTGATGCAGGCATCACATATCGGGATAAGAGTGCCGGTGAGATAGGCGGCTGGAGAACTACACCTCTTATGCAGGGCTATGCAGCAGCGATCACTGAAGATATATTTACTTTGTCGGATAGTCCGTTCTGCAGAATGAAACATATTACTCATGACGAAGTTTCTGCTCTTGCAGTCTCCGGTGAGTATCGGCTGGATTTCCGCTTGTCGTCTTCGGAAGTTACAGAGAGTGACTTTCGCCGCGTTGAGACAGAATATCTGAAGAAAGATAAGACACCTCTGTTGCCGCTGGAGATGGCGAAAAAGATACATACATAACTTGCTGTTTATGTGGTAAACAGCAAGTTATATTTTATAACAGGAACATATATATGGCTAAACAACCGACGAAGATTATAGAAGAAAATACATCAGAAGTTGAACAGAAGTTTCGGCAAGATATACGGCAGCAGCTTGATAATGTTAATGACAAGATAATGAATATTATTGTTGAATATATTGCGGACGGGTATCAGGATACTTTGGCTCAATTGCTTGTGTATATAGGATCGGAGAGGGCAGAGCGGGTACTTGACCGGCTGCCTGAGTCAATCCGGCAGAGTGTAGCATCGAGATACAAAGCTGAGTCTGTCAATAAAAATACAGATCCTAAGATCATCAGTGAGGCAGGCAAAGTACTCAAACGATCGTATATCGTGAAATTTGAAGATATTCCGCAACTCTCAGATATGTGTATCCAGAAAGTACTGAGGGAGATCGATGCAACAGAAGCAGCTAAAGCACTCAAAGGTGCATCCGAAGATATACGCGATAAATTCTTCCGCAATATGTCTACCCGTGCCGCAGCTGCTGCTGGAAGATGACATCGGACCGTATCGATTCCGTCTGCCGAAGAACTCATATCAGCTTTGTGAGATCGGCAATGCTATGCATAATTGTGTTGCTTCGTATGTTGACTTGATCCTGCAGGGCAGATGTACCATTGTGACTGCAAGCCGTGACGGAGAGTATAGGATCTGCATAGAAACATATCAAAATAAGATCAGACAGGAACTGACAGGATATAAGAAGAGCGTGAGATCTTAAAGCAGTGGCATGAGCGGCACGGACTTATTTAATGCACAATACATAATCCGCAATTATGAATTATATATTTTACATTGTGTATTGTTTCCCGCTAACTGTTTATAAGTCCGGCATATCAGCACTGCTGCTATACCGAATGTCAATATATCCGACACAGGCATCGAGTAGAGTACGCCGTCAAGTCCAAAGAATACCGGCAGAACAACGGCAAAGCCAACACCGAATACTATCTCACGGACCATTGACAGCACTGTTGATTCGACGGCTTTGCCCATAGCCTGCAGGAATATAAAGCACGCCTTATTGATACATGCAAACACCATCATGCACAGATATATACGGAATGATCTGACAGCAAAGTCTGTATAATATGCACTCTCATTCGCTGCTCCGAATATGCCTATAAGCAGCTTAGGGCAGAGTTCTATCGGTATAAGAGCCGCCAGTCCGACAAGTCCTTCGGCAATCAGGAGTATTGTCCATAATTGTTTGACACGATGGTTATGTCCGGCTCCAATATTGAAACCAACAATCGGGATGCAGCCGGCAGCCATACCTACGACGATCGAGATCACTATCTGGAAGATCTTCATCACGATGCCGACGACTGCCATCGGGATCTGTGCATACTCAGACTGCCCGAATATAGGATCGAGTGCTCCGTATTTGCGGATCATGTTATTGATAGCAGCCATTGCCGCCACGAGTGAGATCTGCGACAGGAAACTGGTCAGTCCGAGCAGCAGTGTTCGTCCGAGAATATGCCAATGCGGACGGAAGTCGCTCCATGCCGGCTTGACATTTTGCCTGAATATCAGATACCACAGTGCTGTCAACGCGGTGACAGTCTGTCCGATCACAGTAGCGGCTGCGGCTCCTGCCATGCCCCATCTGCATACGAAGATAAATACAGGATCAAGGATAATATTGGTTACGGCTCCGCTCAGCACGCTAATCATCGCAAAGTGCGGATTGCCGTCGGCACGGATGACGGGATTCATAGCCTGACCGAACATATAGACCGGTATGCCCACAGTTATCCAGAAAAAATACTCCGATGACTGTCGAAATGTCTGTTCACTGACCGTGCCGCCAAACATAGTTATGATATGAGTGCTGAATACCATATAAGCGGCAGCGAGCAGCAGACTGCTTAATATTACTGCTGATATGGAGTTGCCGATACTGGTGCGGGCATTATCTGTCTCTTGTCTGCCGCGGCTGAGACTGACAAATGCACAGCAGCCGTCGCCTATCATCACGGCAATCGCCAATGCGATCACAGTCATCGGAAATACCACAGTATTAGCGGCATTACCGTTAGAACCGAGATAATCGGCATTGGCGATAAATATCTGATCAACGATATTATACAATGCTCCTACCAGCAGCGATATTATACACGGCACGGAATATTTTCGCATGAGTACACCGATCTTCTCCTCTCCGAGATAAAACTCAGATCTCTCATTCATTGTCATCACCATCCTTATAAAGTGTAAAAAAAAGCGTGCAACTCAATACCAGCCGGATTTATGCTTGTTGAGCTACACGCTTGTTAATTGTTCGTTATGTCATCAGGATTGCCCTGACAGTTTGTTTATATCGCTTTTTTGCTTTTTTGTCAAATATTTTTTTTGTCCGCACGGAAGCGGATAACATCGGCAATGCACGGATGCAATAATCGCCGATGTTCTTTCATTATTTGTCGTTAAGTGCTGCGATACCTGGCAGGACTTTGCCTTCTACGAGTTCCATAGAAGCACCGCCGCCTGTGGAGATGTGGCTCATCTTGTCTGCAACGCCTGCTTTGTTTACGGCAGATACTGAGTCACCGCCGCCGATAACAGTGATTGCACCTGACAGATTAGCCAATGTATTGGCAATCTCGATTGTGCCTTTAGCGAAGTTTGACATCTCGAATACGCCGACAGGTCCGTTCCAGAATACTGTCTTAGCACCCTGCAATGCGTCTTTGAACAGTTTGATAGACTTCTCGCCGATGTCAAGACCCATCATATCATCCGGGATGTTGTCTACATCTACTGTCTTAAACGGCACATCATTTGAGAATGATCCTGCTACAACTACATCAGTCTGTAAGAGGAACTCAACATTCTTAGCCTTAGCTGCTTCCAGAGTCTTCTTGGCAACATCGATCTGATCGTCTTCTACAAGAGAAGTGCCGACTTTCTTGCCTTGAGCCTTGAGGAATGTGAATGCCATACCGCCACCGATGATGATCTTGTCAACTTTCTCCATCAGTTTCTCGATAACCGTAATCTTAGAAGAAACTTTTGCACCGCCGACGATAGCCACGAACGGATGAGCAGGATTCTTAACAACTTTGTCTTCGAGGAAGTTAAGCTCTTTCTCCATAAGGAAACCGGCTACGCATGGACCTTTGACAAACTTGCAGATACTTGCAGTCGATGCGTGATCTCTGTGAGCTGTTCCGAATGCGTCGTTAATATATACTTCACCGTAAGTTGCCAGAACGCTTGCCATTGCATCACGCTCTGCAGCATCTTTGGAAGTCTCTTCTTTGTGGAATCGTGTATTTTCAAGCAGCAGAACCTGACCGTTGTTAAGAGCGGCTACCATTTTCTTGGTCTCGTCACTCATGCAGTCCGGAGCTACTTTAACTTCTTTGCCGAGATACTCTGAGAGTCTCTTAGCAACAGGAGCCATTTTGTGTTTGCCTTCAATATATTTCTTCTCATCGAATGCTTCTCCTGCTTTTTCGGCTTTTTCCTTTGCCTTAGCCATATCTTTCTTGGGGTCTCCCAAATGTGACATCAGAACGAGACTCTTTGCACCGCCGTCCAATACATACTTGATCGTAGGCAGAGCAGCTTTGATTCGAGTGTCATCGCTGATTACGCCGTCTTTGAGTGGAACATTGAAATCAACACGCATTACAATGCTCTTGCCCTTGATGTCAATGTCTTTTACTGTTTTTTTGGTTATTGCCATTCTATACTCCTGTATATGAAATTAATTCTAATGATACGGATATTTTAATGTAAATTAAGGAAATTTTCAAGTAAAATATTAAGTTTTTTATTATAGCAAAGAAATTGTAATATTATATAATCAAAAAATATTCCTTTATTCTGCAAAAAATGCTATAATGTCTAACGAGATTGCCGTGTCGCAGCACGGCAATGACGATGGCGGATATGAAAAAAGCTATAAATACGGTTAAGAGATTGCCGTGTCGCAGCACGGCAATGACGACGGCGATATGAAAAAATGCTGTGAATACGGTTAAGAGATTGCTGTCGCAGCACGGCAATGACGATGGCGGATATGAAAAAAAAGCTATAAATACGGTTAAGAGATTGCTGTCGCTGCATGGCAGTGAAAAAATAGGAGCGGATATGGGCAACAGACACAAAACAGAGTTCAGCATTGCACAATCGAACAGAACATTCTTCATCGAGACTTACGGCTGTCAGATGAATAAGGCTGACTCGGACAGTTTGGCTCAGATGCTGCGGTTAAACGGCTATACAGAGTCGCAGACACCTGATAAAGCTGATATTGTCGTAATCAATACATGTTCTGTCCGCAAGACAGCCGAGAATCGTATATGGGGGCGACTGGGGTTCTATAAAGAGATGAAGAGAAGCAGAAGTATTCTGCTGATTTTGATGGGGTGCATGGCACAGCGGCTCGGCGACGGTGCGGCTGACTTCAAGCGATTGCGTGGGTATGGCGTAGATATGGTTGTCGGGACATTCTTCCGGGACAAAGTGCCGTTCCTGCTGGAGCATTACGATCCCAAAGCAGACAATATCTTCGTTGAGAAGACAGATCTCACATTTCCGTGGTCTGCTCCTGCTCTGGATAATCCGCTCACTTCATTCGTGACGATCAGTCACGGATGTAACAATTTCTGTTCATACTGTATAGTGCCATACTTACGCGGGAGAGAGACTTCCAGACCATCTGATCAGATTATCGAAGATATTCAGCGGCTTGCCGGGCAGGGTGTGATACAGGTTACTCTCCTTGGTCAGAATGTCAACTCTTACGGATTGGACAATAATGATATTAAGTTCCCGCAGTTGTTGAAGCGGATTTGTCATGAGACTGACATTCAGTGGATAAAATACGAGTCGAGCCATCCGAAAGACTTCACCGAAGATCTGGCGGAAGTTATCGCGAGCGAGGATAAAGTCAGCAATTATCTGCACCTTGCAGTTCAGAGCGGCTCAAATCATATATTGGAAAAGATGAACCGCAAATACAGGATCGAGGATTACATTGCCAAAGTGCAGCACATCAGGCAGCTCGTGCCGAAACTCAACCTTACGACTGATGTTATTGTAGGATTCTCAGGTGAGACGGAATCTGACTTCCAAGACACGCTTACTCTTATGCGGACAGTGGAGTTTGATGATGCGTATATGTATAAATACAATGTCCGTGAGAATACTGTATCTGCCAAGTCTATGGATGATGATGTGCCGGAAGATGTCAAACTTCACAGGCTGCAGGAACTGATAGACTTGCAGCGTCAGATCAGTGATGAGAGACGGCACAGGCGTATCGGTGATATTACGGAAGTCATCCCTGTATCAGTGAGCAAAAAGTCCGGTGAAGCAGACAAGATGAACCAGATCCACGGTCTGACCAAAGAAGAACTGCATGTGGTGTATGATGCAGCCGATCCGAATGATAAGTCCGTTAAGAAAGTCAAATACACAGGGGTGTCAGGCAGTACGATGCTGGGAGAGATTATCAATTCATAATTCATAATGCACAATTGTGAATCAGCCGGTTGCATTCCTTGACAAACTCATCTCAAAATGATACAATTATTCTGCACAAACAAATGCGGCGGTCAGCCGTATTGTGCAGTAAGTATTTCAATGGAATCGTGTGCAAATCACGAGCTGTCGTGCAACCGTAACTGATGACGGGCAGCAAAGTCACTGGAGATGCTCTTCGGGAAGACGCTGTCCGGCGATGACCTAACCCAATCATCACAGTCAGAAGTCGGGAAACTTTGGTACTTATCAATTACTTCACGTTAAAGTCTTGAGATATTTTCGGTTCTCAAGCATTTTGCATTAAGGAGCATATTATGCAAAAATCAAAACTTTTTGCCCTTTTGGGCATCTTGGCAGTCTTTATGATGATGATTGGCTGCCCGACACAGGGAGAAGAGAAAAAAGAAGAAAAGAAAGAAGATGCAAGCAAACCGACAGATAAGTTTGTAGGAAGTTGGGCATCAACTTATGGTGATTGGTTTAGCTTAACATCATCTGGTGTATTTACCTGCTATAATAATGGTGATGAAACAACAGATTGGTCTCCTATTCCTAATGACATTGCATATAAAGGAACTGTGAACAGTTATGATGTTAGTGGGGATTATGTATTCCTCAATTTGATGGTTGCTGATCCGTCTCGAAGTCCATGGGCACAAATGATAGTTGGAAAATATGCAAGAATTGTATTAAAATCTGTAAATAGTACTCAGTGTAATATGGCAGCTGCAACAATAGGTGAATATCCTAATAATACAATGTCTTATGATACTCTTGATGATTTAAAAAGACAGTTTACCATCGAAAGCGGTGCTTTTGGAGCGGTAAACACAGTTTATACCAAAAAATAATTAATTTCTCTCAAAAAAAAGAGATTTTGCTATTGCAAAATCTCTTTTTTTTGTTATAATCACTTTATGAAAACATTAACTCTACAATCCACAGACAATTACACACTTCATCTAAAGATTTTTGACCACCCAACTCCTAAGGCTGTTATCAAGATAATCCACGGAATGACAGAGCGGCAGGAGCGGTATGAGGACTTTGCCGGATTTTTGGCGGAGAATGGCTTCATCGCAGTAACTGTCGATATGAGAGGTCACGGGCAGTATGCTCCGATACTGTCTCATATTGCTGACAAAGACGGAGCAAGGCTGCTTGTCGAAGATGAGAGAGTCATTCGTGATTGGGTAAAGTCGGAATATCCAAGTTTGCCGATGGTTCTGTTCGGGCATTCCATGGGATCGATCATTGCGAGGAAGATGCTGCAGACAGACAGTATGCTATATGATAAGGCGATATTATCGGGATATGTCAATCCTCAGCCGGCAGGCTCATTCGGAGTGCTGCTGACCAAACTGATCGGAATGTTCCGTTCGATGAAAGGATATTCTCCTTTGCTGACGGCACTTGCCATAGGCCCGTTTGCCGCAGCGATCCCCAATGCACAGCCGCATGAGATGAGGTGGCTCTCATATAACGAAGACAATGTTGCACGGTTCAAGGCTGACAGATTCTGCGGAAAGGAGTTTACTGTCGGCAGCTACAATGCACTGTTTCGGCTGGTGTCGGATATTGCCAAGCCAAAGCAGTATAAGAATGTCAAAACAGATCTGCCGCTGCTGCTGATATGCGGAGAAGATGATCCGTGCACCGGATTTGATAAAGGGCGGCTCAAATCTCTGTCAGTGCTTCGTCAGGCCGGATTTACCAATATCGAGACGGAGACAATTCCTCAAATGCGTCATGAGATCCTGAATGAAACAGAGCATAAGAAAGTGTATGAGAGGATATTGCAATTCATAATGCATAATTCATAATGCAGAATTGTGTTGAACAATTGCAAGCAATAATAATGGGCGTGATGAATCACGCCCGTACATACAAGGTCACTATAATAAATAACGCCCGTGTGGACACACGAGCGTTTGTGGAGGTAAATGTATTGTCTGCAATTAGCGGAGACCGGGATCGAACCAGTGACCCTACGGATATGAGCCGTATGCTCTAACCAGCTGAGCTACTCCGCCACAACACGGCGATAATATATCATATTTCTGACAAAATGTCAAGAATTTTACACATAAAAAAACAATTTATGCAATAAAAAAATTTTCACTTGACGAATTTTCTCAAAAGTAATAAAATATTTGCACAAATATTTTATATAAAGGACTTCATAATGGCAAAGAAACCATACTTATTACTTATAAGAGACGGTTGGGGATATAACCCTGACTTTAAGGGCAATGCTGTCTATCAGGCAAATACGCCCAATCACGATAAATATGTAGCAAATTACCCGACGGCACTTGTTGTTGCAAGCGGTGAGAATGTCGGACTCCCGTCAGCCAATCAGGGATCAAGCGAAGTAGGTCACCTCAATATGGGTGCCGGTCGAGTTGTATATCAGTCACTGATGAGGATCAATAAAGAGATCGAGAAAGGTGCATTCTTTACAAACGAGACGCTGCTTGCAGCGATGAATAAAGTTAAATCTAACGGCAAAAATATTCATCTGTGGGGGCTTGTACAGGATCAGGGAGTGCACGCTCACGACGATCATCTCATCGCACTGTTGGAGCTGGCAGCCAAACTCGGACTCAAAAAGGATCAGGTAAAGATCCATGTATTCTCTGACGGACGAGATACCCCTCCGCAATCTGCTAAGAAATATGTCAAGATTATTGAAGAGGCTATTGCTAAATACGGTGTCGGAGTGTTTGCTTCAGTTGTCGGCAGATATTATGCGATGGATCGGGATACCAACTGGGATCGTGTGCAGAAGGCTTATGACCTCTTGACTAAAGGTGAGGCTGTCGGCTCATTCGACACGATATATGATGCAATCGATGACTCATATAAGAATGGCGATAATGATGAGTTTATCAAGCCCCGCAAGCTGAAAGACTTCGCAGCTGTGGAAGACGGTGACAGCGTTATATTCTTCAACTATCGTTTGGACAGAACACGGGAACTTACCAAAGCATTTGTGCTTAATGACTTTGCCGAGTTTGCAACCAAGAAATACAATGACCTGACATATATCTGCTTCACAGAGTATTATGACGGCGTTGCAAAGAGTGATAGAGCGGATGTGAAGATTGCATTCCCGCCGCTGGAGCTGCCCAATCTGTTCGGACAGTTTATCGCAGACAAGGGCTTGAACCAGCTCCGTATTGCCGAGACTGAGAAGTTCGCTCATGTAACATTCTTCTTCAATGGTCAGTCAGATATACAGTTCAAGAATGAGGATCGCATACTTGTGCCTTCTCCGAAAGTGGCGACTTACGATCTGCAGCCTGAGATGAGTGCTTATATCGTGCGTGATAAAGCTGTCGAAGCGATCAACAGCGATAAATATGATGTTATCATCCTTAACTTCGCTAATCCTGATATGGTTGGGCACACTGGCGTATTCGAGGCTGCGAAGAAAGCATGTGAAGTTGTCGATGAATGTGTCGGCGATGTAACGAATGCAATACTTGCAAAAGACGGCGTTGTGCTGCTCACTGCTGACCACGGCAATGCTGACCAGATGATCGACTATACAACAGGCGGACCAATGACTGCTCATACAAGCAACCTGATCTGGCTGACTCTCATCTCCAACAGACCTAATCTGCAGAAAGACAAGATCCGGCTTAAGCCTACAGGCGGCAGGTTGGCAGACTTCGTGCCGACTATGATCGAGATCATGGGTTACGACAAACCGGCTGAGATGGACGGTGAGTCACTGATCGAGAAACTGTAAGAAAGAGTCTTGCACAATTAATACAAATTTATTATAAGTGTTTTAAAAGTCAGAAATTTGCAATAAAATTTCTGACTTTTTTCATAAAAAAAAATTTTAGCATTGACTAACATGCAAAATATAGATTATAATATTAAATAAAAATAAATCAGGAGTGATTGATGAGCAATGAGGAAAAATCAATCATAACAGAGAGAAATCTCGGCAAAAGTTTGGAAGACTATATCGAGGCAGTGTATGATCTGCATAAGGAGCAGGGGCAGGCTCGTATCTCTGACATCAGCAGCCGGCTTGGTATGGCTAAGCCTTCGGTGAATGCTGCTATTAAGCGGTTGTCTGCTTTGGGGCTTGTAACGCATGAGCGATACGGTGATGTGGATCTGACACCTGACGGTGTGCGGCTGGCGGCTAATGTGCGGCACAAGCATAATGTGCTGCTTGATTTCCTTGTGCGGCTTATCGGGGTCGATCCTGATATAGCAGAGAATGAGGCATGTTCGATAGAGCATTCTTTATGTGATGATACAATGACAAAACTTGAAGCGTTTATAAGTAAATACGATAATCATTGACTATTTGTTAATTTATGATATAATATGATATTGTTGGAGGCTTAACTATGAAGAAGATATTTATTATTGCGGCAGTGACATTCTGTCTGACTATGTTTCTGTCTGCACAGGATAACAGTGCCGATACGGCTCAGTCTGCACAGCCAGCACCGGATGCAGTGACCGAAGCGACGAGTAAAAAGCCGAATGTCAAAGTCGGTGTTGCAGTTGAAGTTAAAGATAAGAACTACATCTATACTGCCGGTGAGAATACGGAGACTCATAAGCAGAATTTCAGCGGTTATCGAAACAAAGCCGTTGTTCAGGGCGGTGCGTTAGTCAATATCAATGACAGAGTTGTACTCAGTCCGTATGTCAGAGCTCATGATCTTAACTTCCGCACGAAAGATATTAAGGCGCACAAGACTACAGATCAGACATCAGATATTGTGACTGAGAAAAACTTCAGATTTCAATACGGTGCTCTTAAGACAGGTATGAGTGCATCGGTAGATGCGACGGACTTTTTCTCTATCGGGTGTAACCTTTTCCAATGGACATATTTTACCGAAGAAAATCCGGTTTGGGCAGGTCTCGGATACAGTTTGTCGCTGGACTTCAGTATTGAGAAGGCATTTCTGGAGATAAATCTTTGGGATGAGATCTCGACGCGATGGGCTGATAAAGACAACGCAACCAAAAACCGGATCTTAAACTTATTTGATTACGGATTCCAGTTTAATTTTTTCAATTTTATAAATCCGAAGATTAACACAGGACTCTACGCAAGTGGCGAGTTTGAATTGGACTACGACAGCAAAGACGGTAAATTTGAGAATAACTATTTGTATAATGAGGTATATACAGGTATAAAGTCATCGCCGATGCCGTTCCTTACATTTTGGGCGGCTTACTTTGTGCAGGCAGAATGCAACTGGAATCAAGACGGCTCCCGTGTTGCCGGTGATGGTGCTATAGATATGGGACTTGACACAGGTATAACATTTAAGTATAACGGATTTAGTGTGACATTTGACTATGAGGGCAAACTCTACAGACTCGGAGACAGAGGTATAGACGATTGGGTACAAAAGCCTATCAGCCAGTCGATTACTATTACATTGGGATATAAATTCAAGACATATTTCGCTAAGAAATAAAACAAAAAACAATAAAAAAAATCGCCTTTCGGCGATTTTTTTTATTGTCGAGTTGAAAGCACATCCATTATAATCTTTTTTTTAAAATTAACCTTTATATTCTTTTCCTGAGTAGGGAAGACAAGTCCTGGCGTGTTGGTATTAGGCTTGCGAAGATACTTAATCTGAGTGAAGTAAACATCGCCGTCTGTGATCGCATCGAGATTGCTGTCGGTGCGGAGCTGGCTAAAGTATAATGCAAGATGAGCAGCCTGTATCTTGGCTGTCGGATCAATCGCACCGGATTTGTTATTCTTGACTATGACATGACTGCCTGCATAGTCACGAATGTGAAACCAATAATCATTGCCTTTGGCGATGCGTTTGAGGAGCTGATCGGCATCTTTGGCATTCTTCGAGACGAATGCGATAGTATTGCCTGATAGGATAAACTTCCTTCCGAATGTTATTTCGCCTGATCTTGACTGTGCTTTGCCTGTTAGTATTGTGAGTTTCGTCTGCAGATCGGTAAGAGTTTTTAGCCGATCGGTAGTTTGTGCTTCGCTAAGGATTGCATTGATCTCATCGAACTTGATCTTAAGCATAGCAGATCGCTCTTCGGCAAGGCGGGCGGCTTCTGCTGTTTTTTTATATTTGTCGAAGTAGAACTGCATATTCTGTCTGACTGTGCGTTTCGGGTCGAGAGGGATAGTTATGTTTTGATTAGTGTTGTAGTCGAAGACCTCGGCACTGTCCTGATAGTCCGCTATAGCATAGGCATTGTTCTTGATAAGTTCACCGTAAGTCAGATACCGTTCACTGCCGTCTCCGGCTTTATCTATGCCGTTTAGAGTTTTTTGCAGAGTGGCACATTCTGCTGCTGCCTTAGTAACAAGCGTTTTGCGGAGACGATCTGTCTGCACACCAATAATAAGGTCATGGAAATAATGCCTGACAGTATCATTGAGAATATCGCCGTCATTGCCTGAGAAGTCTTCCCGCACTGCATAGTCAGTCCTGCCGACATGTATATCGGCAAGATCAAAGGTTTCATCAGGCCACTCTCCACGTTTAGGGTAGCGTCGCAGACATTCTATAATAGTATATTGGTCATCGGTAAGCAGTATATTGCTGCCTGCTCCCCACATTCTGCAAATAATATGGAAACACCTCTCGTCAGAACCGAGTTTTATATCAACGATGCGGCTAAGTTTTATCTGTGATACAGATAAGAGCATTGACAGCCCGCAGTGTGAGTTGAGATAGCGGCTAAAGTTCTGCTGTTGTTTCTCATGGAGACTATCAGTTGGACGGATATATATATGATTATATCCGTCGAAGATGCAGATGATTAGATCAAATATCTCATTCTCAGACGGCTGATAAGTGATAATCAGCGTATGATTGTCCGGCTGACTGAAATGCCGTATCAGACCTGTTTGCGGAAAAGTATTAATTAATTTTTCAATTTCATTGCAGTTAAGTGACATAGAAAAATTATAACATAAAATTATGAAAAATTATCAAAAAAATGCAAAAAAAATTATATGAGTTGCTTTTTTTATAATAATATGATAGCATAAAACTAGAGGTGGATTTATGAAGCATTTGAAATACTATGTTTGCATTTTGTGTGTGATATTTGGCTCAGCCTTTACTGCTGCGGCAGCTTCAGAAGCCGAAGAAGAACTGAATGCTGTAGTTGCAGAAGCAAAGAGTGATACAGGTTCTGCTGACGGGGCTGCAGATAATGAGTCTAATGACTCATCCTCTAAATCTAAGAAAAAATCAACCGCACACTCCAAGAGATCGTCATCTGTTGACGGCAAGCTGCTGCTTACAGCCGGAGGCGGTTTAAGTGTTATTATTCCCGGTGTCGAGATTATACACAATGGATATAATGATTGGAATCAAGGTGACTGTGATACAAGTGTATTTGTAGCGTTTGGTTTCAATGTCCTTGCAAATGTAACTTTGACTTATGAAGTTAAGAATGAATGGGCGATAGGCGGAGCCGTTAATCTTGGCTACAACTTTATGGGCGGACCTCATGCACAGTTTGAGCATCGTTATAAGAATGATAAATATCAGACGACTTATAACGGATTTGGTAAACTATATCATTCATTCATTGCGGATCTAAACTTCGCCGCTCGCTCACCGATGAGAAGTAACGGAGATCTTTTGATGGAAGTCGGCATTAGATTTATGCCTACATGGGGATTCAATGTTTATCGGCAAGATGGTGTAACTAAGATAGGAGAGACTGCTTACAGTAAGAAATCATATACGAACTTCTTTACAGGAAAGGTAGAGGTTCCTGAATTTCAGGGTATTGAAGGTGCATTTATGGCGGGGCCTGATTTTTTCATAGGAATTGATTATTTCCTTAAGGATTATCTTGATATTATCGGCGGACTTCGTATCGGAGCGGTATTTGGCTGTGCCAATACAAAATATATCGATGCTAATGTATTCAAGCAGTCATATCTTAACTCTATCATAACTATTGCTTTGGAAGCCAAGATCAACTGGTGCAGGAAATTCTAAATCATTTTGGGCACACCCATAAAATGATTTAATATTCTATCTCTATCCTCGGAACATATTTGATTCGGCCTTTGGCACGGTTACGCATATATCGTATGCCGTCTCTATCGGTTTCGCTGAATGTCATCCATTCTGCTGCTGCGATCTGTATGATGCCTGAGTCAGCTATCTCATTGTGCTCATTCTTCGTGCGGTAGCGGTAGTCCAGACTGCTCATCGGATCAAGCAGCAGTCCGCAGAATTTATCCGGATGTTTAACGGCCTCTCTTATAATGTCGGTGATATTGATCGTTACAGTTTTGTATGAATGTGCAAAAGGAATAACAGTCGATGTTTCATCTGACTCGTGATTGGCCCGGATGTTAAATACAGCAAGTCTGCTGTGCTGATCATCGGCGGCAGCATCAGGACGGAGAACATAGTCGTCAATGTCATAGTCATACAGATAGAATGCAGAGAAAGAGCAAGTGTCATCATCCCAGGGGATAAATATCGGTCTAACAAATAGCATAACATTGCTTCGGTATGATGAGGCATAGTTAATGTAGAACTTAAGCCGAGCCGCCTTGAAGTTACTGCGTATCTCCGATAGGTCGAAACCGCCCAAAGCAATGGCATCTTTGCCGTCCGAGCTGCGGTTAGATCCGATGTATGCTGCCGGGAAAGTGAGTACTTCACCATTGACTATATTATAGCCGCCGAGTCCCAGACTGCCGTGAATATTATGACCTGATATGTTATCGTCAGCAAAACTGCTGCATAATGCAGCATCGTAACCGGCTGGGACTATAACTAAACGGCTGCACGAGCATAGCAGTGCAGCCGTTAATATGCACAACAAAGCATTATACTTTGCGTGCGATGACAAATGTAATATCATCTTTTTGTTCATTCATGAATGTATAGACATCACTAATGATATGCTCCTCAATGTCTTTAACAGGCATAGCACCGAATTCTTCAAGTTTCTCTATCAGTCTGTCCATATCGTAGAGCTTGTTATTGGCATCGGATGCCTCGATAAGACCATCGGTATAGAGGAACATGAAGTCACCTGACTCCAGCTTAAATGTCGTTGTAGTTGTATTATCCTCAATATCCGGTATAAGTCCAAGCCATATACCGTTAGTAACGATGCGTTCAACTTTCTTGGTTGCATTGCGCCATACAAGTATGTCAAGGTGACATCCGGCAGTGCAGACTGTTCCGTCAGGATTAGCAACCATGAATGAGAGTGTCATGAAGTGATCCTCACCCAATCTCTGCTTGATATTCTGATACATGACTTTATTGACATGGCTGACGAGTTTATCGGAATTAATATCGGGGTCATTTAACAGGATCGTATTGAACGCTGTCTGAGCCATCATCATGATGAGACCTGATGTAAGTCCGTGACCTGATACATCTCCTATACCGAACCATATCCTGCCGTTGTCCTCTTGGATCAGATCGTAGTAGTCACCGCCGACCTCAGCAGCAGGCAGCATAACCGCTGTAATGTCATAGTATTCTTTAGATGGGATAGCAGGTGACAGCGAAGTCTGAATACGCGAAGCAAGTTCCATCTCTGATTTCTCACGCTCTGCTGACAACAGTCGGTCCTGATATGATTTGATATTTCTGATCATTTGGTTGAAGTTGCTGCTAAGATCACCGATTTCATCATCATAGTTAGTTTTGATGAAGTGATTGTAGTTGCCCTGAGTGACGACTTTAGTAGCATCAAGCAGAGCCTTGATCGGATTAGTGATAGTCAGACTAAACAGAACACTGATCACAGCAATGATGACAACCATAAGCAGTGATATGATAATGATAATGCGGACAACAGCTTCAATCGGTTTTTGGAACTGCTTAACAGGGTAGAAGTACACATACTTAGTCTGTGACTGCTGCTCGAAGCCGAGTATCATTAAGAATTGCTTGCCGTTGTATGTGATATGATGTTCGGTATAGATAATATCCTGATCATTCTCTAATTCGTTGAGTGTATTCTGCACATATTCTGTATCAAGGATGCTGTTGTCTATGTTGAGCATCGTATAGTCTTTGAATGTAAGACCGCCGTATCCGTGCTTGTCATCGCCTTCTTCAAGGATATATCGCGGTTTGCCTGTTTTGGGATCGTTCTCAAATGAGTAATCGTCATTGTCTTTAGGATGGTTAAACGATATAATCTGATTGTTTGTGTCGAGTATATACAGAGTACCATACTGCAGAGCGGATACATCCTGATAGAACTGCTCCAAGAATCCCGGTGCAAGTGTTACCAGCAGGAACTTGTCGAATGTGTCTTCGGGATTTTCCGGCGGCACTGCGTAGTAAGGATATATCATAACAGGTGCGTCGCCGTAGATGTCGCTCGGTATCACACCGGACTGTAGCCGACCGAATACTAAGCGCAGTGTGTTGTCTTTCTTAAGTTTGAGGAACAGAGGATCCTGCTGGAGCAGGTCCATATTGATCCTTGTCTGCCCTGCAACAGTCAGATGTTCCTTATAATCCTTATTATCAGCAAGAGACTTGCGATCCAGCTCAACAACATATAGGATACCGTCGATCTTCTCTTCAAATGTCTGACGCAGACCACCGCGTGTATTGACATCTCCGATCATCTGTGTATCGACATTCTTCTCTGTCTGCTCATTGTCATATGGAGGCACATTGAATGCGTGTATCAGAGCCGGTATCTCCAGCATATTTGACATTGTGCGGGCATACTGTCCGTAGACGAAGTTAATATTCTTCGTAACCTGCGATATATAGGCAGTATAGTTTTCCTGTCCCTGCTCTTTGAGGTGATTATATATCTTTGCACTTGTGAATGAGACTATAATTATAAGCGGAATAACCGCTACAGGGATCATTATAAGAAGGATCTTATACCTGATTTTAAGTTTTCCCCAGAATGATATAACCTGTTTATTTTCAGCCTTGTTCTGTTTAGTGGTATTGCCCATGAAGGATCTCCGTATTCAGACTTTAATATTTATTATAACATTAATATCGGATTTGTCATCATTATTTTTTTATAAAAAAAATTTTTGATTATTTTCAGCAAATTTCATCAAAATATGAACACCGATATGCACGAATATCACAATTTCTCCACTATTGTGAGGAATATCAGAGCAGGAACAAGGTTAGGATAAAATCCTGACAGAAATTTCAGATGTTTAAGTGCTTCCGGCTCTGTCAGCATAATATCTATCAATTCGTTGCCTGCGAAGAGTGCCGTATTAATAATCTTGCTGAATCTCTGTATCTTGTCAAATATATTTTTCGTATCTTTATCGCTGTGTTCTGCTGATTTGATCTCATTCATCCTGTTTTTGATTTCATTAATCAGCATATTAGTATTGTCATGCAGCAGAGTATCGATATTCAGAACTTCGGCAGCACACTCTATGAGCATCGCTTCCGGGATTCTGTGAATGGCTTTGTCAGGCGGCAGTGTTCTGCGGACAAGGTTAAGCCGATTGTGATGTCCTGTATCATCCGTGTCAGTCAGACTCATGTATTTGCTGTATTGGTTAAATATCGCGTCATCAGTCAGCAGCTTGTCGATACTGCGGATAGTTCTGCGGTTAATGCGGAAGAAGTATTTGTCGCTGTTGTAGTGTCCAAATGCCTTGCGTGTATCGAGATACCCCATGCGGACATTGCGTTCATACACCTGATGATCGAATGAGATGATCTCGCCTGTGTCTTGCGAATTTTTGATGAACACTGTCTCCGCTCCGAAGTTATTATCTTTCTTGTCATGCCCAATGCCTGATATATCGACGACTATAATGCGGTTATAGCCTCGTTTGCGGGCTGTGTTGTAAGGTATAACATCATAGAATCCGCCGTCAGCGAAGAGTTTATCATTGATGATGTTGGGTTGGAGACCGGGCAGACCGGAACTTGCCATCACATAACTGATCAGTTCTCCGTTTGGGATATTCTCCAGAAAATATTCGATAGGCTTCAAGTCATTGATATTGAATGTGACAATGCCTAAGTCAATGCCTGACTTCCTGATGCGTGCCTCATTAATGAATTGGCTGATATACTGCCGGAATCGGCTCATATCCATACCGCCTTTCGTCAATATCTGCTTAGTGATCTCTTTGAGCACGGTGAATCGGCCGAGTTTACTGTCAGGCAGGATAAATACATCAGTGGCATCCATATTCATCCATCCATCCAAAACACGCTTGTAGTCGGATGATGCCATGAATGCCGCATTAACGGAGCCTACAGATGTCCCGATGATCGCTTCGATCCGAATGTGGTCTTCCATAAGAGCTTTCCACACGCCCATCTGATAGACACCTTTATTGCCGCCGCCGCCTAAGACAAGGCAGTATGGTTTTTTCCAAAATCTAAACTTATTAAACATCGATAATCTTCTTTGCCATTATAGCGGCGTTAATCAGTCCCTGCTTGCCGATACCCATTGTAGCGATGGGGACACCTTTAGGCATCTGCAGGATAGCCAAAAGTGCATCAATGCCGGCTAAACTGCCGACAACCATCGGTACACCGATGACAGGCTGCTTAACCTGTGATGCCACAACACCGGGCAGTGCAGCGGCAAGACCTGCACATGTGATATATACTTTAGTTTCGTTGGTTTTGAGGAACTCCAATAACTCGGGCAGATTTCTGTGTGCCGAGTAAACGAAAACTTCGTAAGACAGATCTAATTCTTTTAACTTTTCTTCCATAGGAGCTAAAGCCGGTTTATCGCTCTCGCTGCCGATAATAACAGTTACATCTCGCATTTTATGCCTCCTGTATCATTGTATAATATCTTTGCGTAAAAAGCAAGTTTTATCTTAATAAAAGACAAAAATTTGACGAAAATTTAACTGACTGTCGTGACGCAGCCTCGGCAGTCAGTTAAATTTTCCTGGAAATATTTTATGAAGAAACTCATATACATTTTTATCTCATTATGTCTTATTCTTTCCTGCACTAAGCAGGAGGTTCATCTTGATCTGTCCGAGTTGGTTTCGGAGAGTGTTGCTGATACTGATATATATCTAAGGAGTATATCGGTTCATAAAGTCGATGATTCTCTGCGGATCGTTTACTGTGATGAACAGACGCAGGCTCTCAAATATGCCGCATTTACCGAATCGGACTGTGACATCTCATATATTGATAAAGTTGATACATCAGAAAAGCATAATGCCAATATGGGAGTGCATGGTTATGAGTGTACCGGCGGGACAGAGTATCTTGTCTATGAAGAATATAAAAGCGAAAAAAAGATGTATTTCAAAGCAATTAATCGTCGTGCAGGCAAGCCGTCGTGGACTGTCGATATACTTGGTGCTAATCCGTCGGAGTTTCTCACATTCTCCTATGACGATAATCTGTTCATAATGTATACGGATGATCGGCTGCTTGCCAAACAATACGACAGCGGATTGGCGGCAGTCCGCATGACCGAAGATATTCGTGGCATTATCAGTCCTCGTTTGTATAAAAATGAGGAGTCCGATACATTATATTTATACTGCATCGAGAACAATATGCTTGCACAGCGGACTATGCACATATCTAAGCCCGATAAATATCAGATCGACACTATTGATGCAACACCAATTGCTGAGAATATCAAAGCCTACACAGTGAGCCTTGATGATGCCGGTGGCAGGTATATGCTCTGCTATAATGAAAATGCCCTGACACTGACTCTGCTTGATCCTAATATTGCTGAGCCGAAGCTGATGGGGTATTACAGCACAGTGTATGCTTTGGAGAGTATTATTATTGACGGGCAGTTCTATTGTGTAGTTTCATCGATCGTTCCCGACGAAGAAAGTCCTCTGACTTATCAGCTGACTCTTATATACCGTGATAAAAACGATAACTGGCAGGAAGGCAGCCTGATCACTACAGCGGCTCCTGTTTACCAGATGGCACTTGCAGAGTATCACGGCAATATGTATATCGTCTATGGCATTAACAGCCTCAAGATTGCAAGAGTGGATATGAATTTCTAAATATAAACACCGATATGCCTATAAGCACATCGGTGTTTTCATCAAATTATCTTACAACAATACTCTGCGGTTCTGTCGGATAATCTATTTGGTAGCCGACATAACCGTCATGTTCAGGATTGTCTTTAGCAATGAATAGGTTGAGCTTTGGCAGCTCTGCTGTGTAATTGGTTACAAGCGGGTTAATCGTGATGATCGTGCCGCCGTCAAATTTTGTGCGGATCTCAAGTTTGTTGCATTTATCCTGTGTACGATACTCTTGACTGATGCCGTCATCGTTATACAGGACAAAGCATTCGCCGGTGTCGCCTGTGGCGTTGATATAGATATTGACTTCTTTGAGTTCACTGTAGCTTGCAGCAGCATTCTCAACGAAGATACCGCCGGGCTTAAGGAAGTATGACGGCTTGCCAGGAACATGACTAATCGAATAAGTCTTGCCTGCAGCGTAAGTCTTAGTCGTTGCAAGATCAAGCCACTTGGCAGATGCATTAGCAGAGAGTTTAGGCAGATAAACTTTAGTTGTGCTGCTCTCGAATGTCGGAGCAAAGACTATCGACGGTCCGAAGTAATACTGTGACGACAATACTTTATTCTGCTCCTCTGTCGATGACAGTGCCGAAACATCCATAGGTCGGATAAACGGCTCGCCTGTCACTGTCGTATTATATGCTGTCGAATAAATATACGGCACAAACTGAGCTCGCTTGCGAAGGACTTCTGCAACCTGCGGCAGCACTTCTTCGTCGAAAGCCCACGGTTCGCGGTCTGCATCAGAGCCGTGTGCACGGTGAACAGGACTGAATAATCCGAACTCCTGCCATTTCTCGAACAGTTCGGCATAACCCTCACCGACAAAGCCGCCGACATCATGTCCGCAGAATGAGAATCCTGCTAATGACGCACTCTGCATCATAAACGGCTGCAGCTCCATACCTGACCAGTCAGTCTTGACATCGCCTGACCATACAGACACTCCATACTTCTGAGAACCTGACCAGCCTGATCGTGTCAGTATAAACGGCCGCTCATTCGGGCGTTCTGCCAGCCAATGTTCATAGATGCCTTTGCTCCACAGCACATTGTAAGTATTGCGGACTTCCGTGAGTACTCCTTCGGCGAATTTGGTCTTGTCATTGACTCCTTCCGGTTCGCCGAGATCAGTCCAGAATGCACCTACACCGACAGCTAGCTGCGGAGCGTAGCATTTTTTCCACAGTATATCCTGAGCCTTAGGATTGGTATAGTCGATGATACCTCCTTTGCCCCACCAATTATCGATATATGCCGTCTTGCCGTTCTCATCTTTGGCAAGCATCTTCCTGCTGTCGAATGGCTTGTAGTTCTTCGACAGCTTATCGAAGAACGGCTCACTGATAGTAATGAGCTTCACGCCTTTGGCCTCCAGTTCAGCGATGAATCCTTTCGGATCTGGGAAAGTGTCTTCGTTCCAATCAATGTCACCCATCGTCTTAAACCAATACAGATCAAGCACCATCGCTGATAGAGGGATATTCTCCTCGGCGAATCGGTTGGCGATCTTAAGCATCTGCTCCGGTGTAAAGTAGCCATACTTCGACTGGATATAGCCGAATGCCCATTTCGGCGGCAGCGGAGGCAGTCCGACGAGTTTGAGATATTCTGCGGAAGCGGAGATGAGACTGCGGTCGGAACTAAATCCTATATACAGATCTATACCCTGCATATCTTTATTGTTGCCGCCGTTGGAGTATGTCACCGTCACGGTATCGCCTTCGGTATGGATAGCCGCTTTGCCGATAAACGGAGATCCGAAGTAGATAAACATCCCGTTGCTGTCGAAGATAACAGGGATCGGCATATATGCACGATTGCCGTAGTGGTGATTGGTCCGCAGATCTATAACCTTGTCATCGCCCATCAGATTCATCGTACCGAATCGCTCGCCGAAGCCGTAGAGATACTTCGTATTTCTGATAGTCACAATGATCTTGTCATTGTCAAATGCCAGACCGACATTGCGGCCGTCAGTATAAGTCAGCTCGGCTTTATCATTGTCGAACTCCAGCTTAATGCTGTCATTGCTCACAACAGCATCGGTCGGCAGATTCTTGGCTGTTGGCAGAAAATTCGGCTGCTTAGCGGTGATCTCTTGAAACAGGAACGGATTGTCGCCGTTTCGCAGAGACAGCATAGCGATATGCTCGCTAAGACCGATCTTTGCTTCACCGATGGCACAATTGTTAATATTCTTAGATACGACATTCTCCGATACGGCATAGTCAGTCCGCACGGAGGCTTTCTTGTCACCGCATGAGAATGCGGCAAGCAGTGTTAAAATAACGATAAAAAATTTGAAATATTTCATTAGGAACTCCTTGTTGATTATATAATTATATCAAAAAAATGTGATTTTGCAAGAGCAAAATCACATTTTTTGATAATTACAAATTATGAATTGTTATTATTTGCATACTACCATATCGATGATATTCATCTGCAGGGAAACTACATTATGGAAGACATTCTTCTCGATGGTATAAACAACATCATATCTGTTGCCGGGTTTATGAATATATTTCATATCGTCTGCTTTATGCCACCATATCCCGACGAACGGATCTTTCTCGGTCTTGAATGTGATCTTGACATGTGAGTTATTCTTACCCATCACTATATAGCCGCTTATCTCGATGCCGTGAGTGAACAAAACAGGAGGCTCATTGCTCTGCCCGAAAGGCTCAAGGACAGACAGCCGCGAAAACAGATCAAATGTCAGGTAAGACAGCGGTATCTCCGCATCTATGTCGATGACTTCATGCTTAGTGATAGGACGCAGATCTGCACCGTGCGACATGATATACCGTTCCAATTCAGGCAGTTTTTCTTCTGAGAATGTGAATCCCGCAGCATCGTGATGACCTCCGAACTGCAGAAGCATATCCTCACATCCTGACAGGAAATCTACGAAACTTATGCCGGGCAAACCGCGAACCGAGCCGATATATACATCATTCTCTTTTGCTGCAACGAATGCCGGAACTCCGATATAATCAGCCATTCTCGCAGCGACAGTTCCCATTACTCCGCGGAATACCTGATCCGAATAAAAGAAACCGACATTGGCATATTTATCCGGATTGCTGTCATATTCCTTCTTGAAAATAGTTATGGCTTCTTCTTCTTTTTTCTTGCGTTCCTTATTGTTTGCTACGATCGCATCGAGGTAGAATCCGGCATTTTCCTGATCCTTTAGGAACAGCACTGTAATAGTCGCATCGCCCATCCTTCCGGAAGCATTGAGCAGCGGACACAGTCCCCATGACAAATCTTTGCTTGTAAGTGTAGTCAGGTCATTGTCAGCCCGATGAACCATATCGGCTATATTGCGGAAGCGGCCTGTCTTCATAAGCCGTAAGCCTTCCGTTACTATGGCACGGTTAGTCCCGATGAGCGGCATAACATCTGCGACAGTGCCGAGAGCAGCTATCGGTATATATCGTCTTTTTATATCTTTAATATCAGGTATATCATTGTATATCGTCTTGATCAGTGCAGTTCTCGCATTGAGAGCTTTATCTGAGCTATACTGCAGCATGAATGGCGGCAGCAGACCGCTGCCGGTGATCGGGATAATATTATGTTTGTCGAAGAATGACGAGATCTCTTTCGTATAGGCAGCCTTATCACTGAAGAAATAATTCAACTCTGCTTTATACGGCTCACTTTCGCTCAGACGATTATATATCTCACGCTGCTCAAATCGGAAGTTCTCATAAATATCGTATATCAGCTTATTGTTCAGCAGATACATTATACCGATCTTCTTATTGTAATATCTGCTGCAGCGGATACAATATCCGATGATAAACAGATAAGTTACTACACAAGCACAGATCTTCTTTTCATTCAAACCGTCTTCACACATAGGATTGACGACGGCGACACATTGCGGTTTCGTGTCTTTCGCCTCGTGATGATCGATAACGATAGTATCAATGCCGATATTGCGCAACTGTTCAATCTCTGCCGCATTGGAGATACCGCAGTCTACAGTGATGCACAGGTTATACTTGCCCTCCCAAGTGACGATCTTCTCAGGCGACAGTCCGTATTGATTAGTGCCTGTCGGCACATCCCAGTCAAATGCAGCATTGCTGTTGCGTTTAGCGATAAGGTCAGTCAGCCAACCGGTTATAATGGCGACAGATCCCGTGCCGTCTACATCTTTATCCCCGTATATAATAATATGCTCATTATTGGCGATCGCTTTATCAATCCGATCAAATGCAGCTGCAATCTCAGAAAAATCAAAAGGATTGACATGTGCCTCTTCAACAGTAGAGAGCAGATCAACCATCTGATTATCAGTAGTTATCCCCCGCCGATTGAGGACGCTCAGCACGATCGGGTCTACACCCCTTGCCTGCCATAACCGCACAAAATCAATGTCGAGTTTCTTCTTGTTTAGTTCCATATTTACCTGCCGATAGAATGTTTCTCTTCCATAATAGAGTCATTATAACAAAAAATCCTAAAAAATCAATAGATTTTTTAGGATTTTTTTGCAATGTTGCTTGTCGTTGCTCGTCGGACTTTTTCTTCACTGTGCCGACGAATTACCCCGCTTTCTTTCGAGGCAGAAAAAAACTTGAGTTTTATTTGAAAACATTGTATAATCAGATGAAGATCAGATTATAAAGATTTCACTTGACCAAAGGCGATATTATAAATTCAGAAATCCCATTACGCTTTGCGAATATATTGCAAGCCTGTGCCAATAGGTACTGCCGAATGGAATTTACCACTGTAACTTTATAAATTTTCTTTTAGGGAAAGCAGAATTATTCTAATTATTTATTCTCTCACATAATTGATCAGTACATCCGCTGCACGGCACATCTCATTAAGAGATGCCCACTCATCGCGGCTGTGGAAGTCGTGTGCTCCGTCAAAGATATTGGGAGTAGGTATGCCCATGAATGACAGTCTCGCTCCGTCTGTACCGCCGCGAATCGGGCGGAGTATCGGTTTGACTCCGGCAGCCTGATATGCCTCTGTGAGTTTGCTCATCAAATGCGGATGTTGATCTATGATCTGTTTCATATTCTGATATTGATCTTTTATATTGACTGTTATCTGTGCTGCATACTTGTTCTGCAGAATGTCTGCCGTTCGCAGTATCATTGATTTATATGCCGCCATCTCATTCTCATAGAATGACCTCAACAGGAGTTTTAACTCCGCTCCATCGGGATTGGCCTTAGCACTCTCGGCGTATATATACCCCTGATAACCGTCAGTTGTCTCCGGGCGTTTGTCTGCCGGCAGAGCGGTGACTAACTCACTCAGTATAAGCAGCGGATTGACAAGTCCGCCATTCTTGGCATATCCTGGATGAATAGCTTTGCCGCGGATCGTAACTGATGCTTCTGCAGCGTTGAAGCATTCACACTCCAACTCACCCTCGGCACTGCCGTCTACAGTCAATCCTGTCTTGGCTCTTATAAGCTCCAGCGGTACGCTGCCGATGCCGGTCCCGGTCTCTTCGTCAGGTGTAAACATCACTTCGATAGGACAGTGACGCATCTGCGGATGGTCTGTCAGATACGACAGCATAGTCATAATGGCAGCAATACCTGACTTATCATCGCCGCCGAGCAGCGTTGAGCCGTCAGTGCGTATTATCGTATCATTATCATCGGTTCTGATAATGGGATTGACATGTTCTGCCGTCACTGACTCAGATGTGTCGAGATGAGCGAGCAGGATGATCCCGTCGGACTGAGACTCTCCGTCAAGTCTGCCATAGACAAAGCATTTATCCGTTACTTGTACATCCGAGAGTCCAAGAGTGTTCAGTTCGGACTCAAGCTGCCTTGCCAGATCCCACTGACGATCAGTCGAAGGGATAAGCCCCTTGTCGGCAGCCTCACTGTCGCTCGTAGTCCAAACCTTGATATATCGCAGAAACCTCTCCAAAAGCTGCTGCCGATATTCTTTAGAATTATATATATAGTTCATAGTGACTTCTCCATAAAAAAAGAGTCTGTCTCTCAAACACATCGTCACCCCGAACTCCGCCCGACACGCTACCGCCAAGGAAAGCGGTGGCAAAAATTCAGCATGACAGTGCTTTAGAGACAGACTCTTTTATACATCCTGCTTACTCAGCAGGTGTCTCCTCTGCAGCAGGAGTATCAGCAGCAGCTGTTTCAGAAGGCTGAGCTTCGTCAGCAGCAGGTGCATTGTAATAGTCTTCATATCTTCTTCTGCGGCGCTGAGGTCTCTCAGGTTTCTCTTCTTTCTGAGCAACAGGGATAACCTCGATCTCCATATCTGCATAGATGTCATTATACAGATGAACAGAGAACTTATACTTACCGCCGTTCTTAATGTGGTCTTTGATCACGATATTGCGTCGATCTACCGTATAGCCGAGAGCAGCGATCTTCTCTTCGATCTGCATCGAAGTAACAGTTCCGTAGAGACGACCTTTGTCACCTGCAGGAACTTCGATAGAAACTTTAACGCCTTCCAGCTTCTCTTTGAGAGCTTTAGCATTCTCTTTCTTCTCAAGTCTCTTCTTCTCGATAGTGCTCTGCTGTTTCTCAAGGATGTTCTTGTTCTTCAGACAGTAGTCAACTGCGAATCCGTTGGGATAGAGGTAGTTCATAGCATAGCCTTTTTTTACTACCTTAATATCGCCTTCTTCTCCGAGACCGACAACATCTTTCTTTAAAATAATCTTAGTCGTACCCATTCAATCCCCCTTATTTCTTAACATAAGGCAACAGAGCGATCGCTCGTGCAATCTTGATCTGTTCTGCCAACAATCTCTGATGTTTGGAGCAGTTGCCTGAGATTCGTCTGGGAGTAATCTTACCGCCCTCGGTGATGAATCTTCTTAATGTATCGACTTCTTTATAATCCAATTTTGCATTTTTATCTGCACAAAAACGGCAGACTTTTTTCTTGATGTAAGTCTTTCGTTTCTGACCCATATCGCCTTTCACATCTTCGTTGCGATAGTCTTCGTCTTTTGTAAACTTATCTGACATTTGTATCTCCTATTATTAGAATATCTAAAGCATCTTACAATCGGCTTTAGAACGGAATATCATCGTCACTTCCCGTGAAATTATCAGGCTGGGCGAATGTCTCAGCATAGTAATCTCGCTGACCGCCTCCTGCAGGTGCATCATCCCATGGATTCATATTATTCATCGGAGGCATCTGCTGCTGCGAACCGGTGTTTTGGTACGGATTGTTCATCTGAGGCTGACTGCCATATCCGGTATTATTGCCCTGCGGCTGCCCCTGATACTGTCCGTTAAACTGTCCGCCATTATTGCTGCCTGACGGAGAACCTAAGAAGTGAATATTGTCGCACTGTATAACAACTCTCGACGCAGTTTTGCCGGTAGTCTTATCTTCCCAGCGATCCTGTCTCAGTCGTCCCTGCACAGCGACTTGACTGCCTTTGTGCAGATATTTCTGACAATTCACTGCATTATTGCCCCATACCGTCACATCAAAGTAACTGACTATTTCCTTCCACTCATTATTTTGTTTATAGCTGTCGTTGTTGGCAACAGAAATATTAGCCAGTGCCACGCCTGATGGTGTGTACTTAATCTCCGGCTCTCGTGTTAGTCTGCCTATAATAATCACGCTGTTAAGATCCCGTGCCATAACTCCTCCTTACTATAACAAATCAATCCTGCTTCAACACGATCTGTCGAACAATCGGTCGATAGAGTTTGAATTCTTTGGTCATCTTAATCAAAGCATCCGGCTCAGACTCGAAGTGATACAGATAGTAATGACCTCTTGTTTTTTCGTTGATTGGGTAAGCATAATCGCGTAAACCAATATCTTTTTCATCGATTACGGTCATGCCATTAGCAGAGAAAACGCCATTTACGAAAGTCTTAATCTCATCGAGAGATTTCTCTTCCTCATCATAAATGATCATCATCTCGTATTTTCTTGAAAACTCTGACATTGCTCCTCCTTTATGGACAAAATGAAGTTTTTTTTGGGTCGCTTCTACGAGCGACCAAGAAGGCAAACTTTGGAAGATTATAGCAATTTTTTGAATTAAAGTCAAGAGAATTCATAGGATAAAAAAACGGATAAAAAAGCGGATATAAAACAGTAAAAAAAAGCAGGCGAACAATCTCGCTTGGAGACCGCTCGCCTGCAGGCCGAATATGGAAAGATTATACGGTAAATAAATCAATCTGGGAGCCTATCTTGTTGATAGATTTCTCCACTTCCTGGGACACACTGGACAGAGCATCGCTTGTCTGGTTAATCCTGTCTGCACCAACTTTTATTTCATCCATACCGGTTTTGATAGAAGTTGCATTGTTTTTTAGATTTTGCATATTATGCAGGATCTCAGCATTACCGGCTGTCATCTCCTTGGCAGCATTGCGAACTTCTGTAGTACCGTCATTCATCAGTCTGAGAGCCTCACTGATCTGAATGTTACCGGTATTTTGTTCATCCATCGCAGCTCGTATCTCCGATACAAGCCGAGTTGTATGTTTAATATTTTCATTAACAGCGGCGAATGCTTTGGTTGACTCGATGGAAGCATTCACAACATCGAGGATACTCGTCTTAATGTTATCCAACTGTATGCCTATCGTCTTAGACTGAGTGGATGATGTCTCGCTCAGTTTCCTTATCTCATCGGCAACTACTGCGAAGCCTTGTCCGGCATCTCCGGCATGAGCCGCTTCTATCGCCGCATTCATAGCCAAAAGGTTAGTTTGTGCAGCAATATTGGTGATGGCGGCATTAGCCTCCTGCAGCATCTCAGACTGAGCTTCGATCTGCCTGATTCGCTCATCAACGCCTTCCTGAGTTTTGATGCCATATAAAGCATTTTGTTCCAATTCACTGAAAGACGAAGCCATATTTTCGATATTTTGATTAACCGCTGAGATATTGCTTATCATTTCTTCGACAGCTGCACTTGCTTCGGATACGCTTGTGCTCTGTGACTCTATCATGGTTTCAAGGGATTCAACATTAGCGGCGATCTCATTGACTGCACCGGCAGTATCCTGGATACTGATATGCTGTTTATCGACCTTATCATGTATCATAGTGATATTACCCAATATCTGAGCCAGATCGGCGGTCATTTCATTAATTCCTGATCCGAGATGACTGCCTGATGTCCCCAACTCCAGTTTAGAGGTTTTAATCTCGGTTATAATCATCTGGAGTTTTTCGCAGAATGCGTTGAAAGTGTCACCCATATCACCGATCTCATCCTGTTTATCGATAGTTATTCGTTTGGTCAGATCTGCTTCACCTGAAGCCATCTCCCGCAGGAACTTAGTTATCTTGCCCAACCGTGCCATTACCCATTTGGCAAACAGAGCCGCAAAGAATGTCATAAATGCCATAATGGACAGTATCGCAATAATGATCACGGTAATGACCTGTCGGCGTGTGTTATTGACAGGTTCGATATTCTCTCCGACCATAACAATGCCGCTGATGTGTCCGTCTCCTGATATGAGAGGTGTATAGACGCATAAGAAAGAACTTCCACCGATTGAGTTGCGTCCGGTGAAGACTTTGCCATCATGCAGGACTGTCTTCTTGACAGTCTGATTGACAAGAGTTGTCCCCAATAAACTTTTGCCTGTTTTGTGATCTTTGATTGTCGTTGATATGCGAAGGTCGTTTTTAAACAATGTGAAATCGACATTGTAGTTATCTGCGATCTGAGTCATCAATGTGCCGTTGACGAGATCATATCCTGTGACGATTATACCTATCAAAGTATCGTCATTATACAGCGGTTCTGCTATCAGCAGAGCCAACTCAATATTACAGATCGATTCGTAATAATAACATACATTTTCATGACTTTGCAGAGTATGCCTGACAACTGAAGTCTGACTCAGATCTGTACCTGCTGCAAGTTTGCATCCGGTTAAAACTCTGCCTGTCGTTGATATGACCGCAAGGATGTCTACATCGAGGATGCGGCTTTTCTCCTGAACAACTTCTTTGAGTGAGTTGGGTTTGTTGTCCAATGTTTTAAGCAGTTCCCTGATAATATCGGGATGATCCGCCAAAATGTTTGCACTGCTTGTCAGTGATGTCTGCCAATCCTGCAGAGTATTACTCACACCTTTTGCCGTATGTGTGAGATCATTCATATTGGTTCTTAGCTGTCTTTTGTAGAAAGCCGAAATGGAAATGATGCTGACGATGACTCCGGCTATAATAATCCCGCCAACAATAAACGCGACCAATTTTGCAGAAATTGGAACGCAGCGTTGCTTGCTGTTCATAAAGTTCTCCAAGAAATATATTATCTATCGATATACTTTTACACTAATAATTAAGAATTGTCAAGAATTATTTTAGATAAAAAATCAGGAGAAAAAAAAGAGACTGCTGAAAAAGTCAAAATCATAGTGTCACCCTGAACTTGATTCAGCATGACCGTGACTTTTTCAGCAGTCTCAAATAAATCTGTCACTGCTTGTTGAACCACTCCTGCAGTTTTGCCGTGGCATCGCGGATGGCATCTTCCCAATGTTTAACCGAGTTGGAGCCGACTATATCAGTGACGACTTTGACAGACGCGAACGGGATATGATATTTGCGGCAGATATATGCTATGCAGAATGCCTCCATATCGCAGACATCTGAGTCCATCTCATCGGGACTTGTTACGAATGAGTCGCCGGTGCTGCATTCATAGATCGGCTCTCCAGCAAGTTTGGGCATTATGCCGCTCAGGTCATCATTGCTCATATCGATATAGCTGGTCAATCCTGAGATGGCGACTTTCGCTATATCCCGGTCTTTGAATTTGCGGCAGACCAGCACATCGCCGACTTTATGTCGGAATGTCCCGACTGTGCCGATATTGAGGACCATATCCGGCTTATACTGCAGGACTGCCTCAGTAACAGATACGGATGTTTTCATCTTAGCCATACCTGTCCGCAGATAGATGACTTCACCGTCAAAAGGCACATTGACTTTCTCTTCTTCGAGTACATAAGTTACCAACAGTTTCATAGATCTTCCTTCCGGCTGAGTCGCTGCGATGCTGCTCCCTTTACTGCATGAGCAAATTGCCGTAAAAAATAAAATTCCGATAAATGCTTTTATAATTTTGTTCATAATAATAATTCCTTGGAAAATATTATATGCAAAAAATAATAAATTTGCAAGGAAAATTTTGCAGTGATAAAATATAAAACAAATCAAATAAAATCCGACAATATACTTGTATTATAATAAGGAGACAAATATGGCAAATGCTTTAACAGGGATAACCAACTATCAGGGAGCAGCCGGATTGAATGCGATGAGTGACATACGGTCAGGCATATCATCTGCTAAAAAAAACGGTAATGCCGGCATACGCTCATTCCAGACACTGCTTGAAGAGAAGATATACAATAATGGTCAGATGAATGAGAACAGGCTCAATAAGCAGGAGAAGAAACTCTACGGCTCCTGCGTGGAGATGGAAGCGCTGCTGTGGAAACAGGTCCTTAACACGATGAAGAAAACAATCAATCAATATAAATTATTCGATGGCGGACAGGCAGAGGAGATATTTACCGACTTCCTCTATGATGAATATGCCTCTATGATGGCTAAGAATTCCGGAACGGGTATTGCTCCACAGATATACCGCCAGTTGTCGGGGAACTGATATGATAGAGTCGATAGATCCAAATGAAATCCTTACGAAATATTTGACTAACTCAAAGCGGATTGCACATTCCGTTTCGACGGGTTTGTTCATGGAGCAGTATGCTGATGTTGCGGCTGTTGATCCTAAGACAGCATATATCGCCGGAACATATCACGACTTGGCGAAAGATCTGCCTTTGGAAGAGATGGTGCGTCTGTCCAGATCTATGAAAGAACGCGGTATATATACTATAGATTATTTTGACTACAAAGTGAACAATCCTTCTCTGCTGCACGGCGTTGCTGCTTCGGAGCTGCTATATACAGAGTATGGCGTTGATGATAAATCTATACTGACAGCGATAGCACATCACACGACGGGCGGTGCAGGCTTGGATAATCTTGCGAAGTGGACATTCTTGGCTGACTTCATTGAACCGTTGAGGGATTTCCATGATGCTGTCAAGATCCGCAAAGTCATTACGAAAGAACACAACTTCGGCAAGGCACTCGGTCTTGCATATACCAGTCTGCTGCAAAATCTGCTCGACAAGCACCGCAATATATGTCCTGAGAGTCTTGACGGATATAATGAGTCGATTTATCAAATAATGGACAATCAGTAACAACAAAATCAGAATAACAAAAACAGATTTTTCGTAAGAAAAATCTGTTTTTGTTATTATTCCGCTTGCAAAATTATTTGATTTATGATATAGTTAGTGGTGTCTAACTAAGTTAGCAATATCTAACACAAAATAAATTTGGAGGATATAATTATGGACAAATGGGGTGTATTCGCATTAGGTGCTTTAGCCGGAGTATGTGCCGTAAGCATTGCAAAGACTGACGCATTCAAGAAGGCATGTGCGACTGTAGTAAGTCAGGGTATGCAGCTCAAAAATGACGCAGCAGCATTCGCTGAGTCAGTAAAAGAAGACGCTCAGGATATGGTTGCTGAGTCAAAGTCTGATAAATAACAGTATTTGCCGTGCGATCGCACGGCAAATGATTTTTTTTCTTGATGGGGATCTCATGAATATTACTATACATCATTATATACCGGGACGGATCAGGCTGCACTATGACAAGTCTGCCTATACTCAGAAACAGGCAGTGCTGGCTGCGAGTCTCATCGCAGTGCAGGAAGGAGTAACAGATATAGATGTCAATCCGCATGTCGGATCGTTCCTTGTTTTGTTTGATGAGCATATCCTAAGTCAGAAGCAGCTGCTTAGTCTCTTCAAGGCTCTGGGCAAAAAATATCTCAATGATGACAATCTGCTGCAGGCTGTGCGTGACGTGCCGGAGCAGCAGAGTATATTCGGTGTGATCGTGCAGCGGCTGGCTGTGCATTATATGAAACAATGGTTCCTCCCGTTACCGATACGGCGGCTCATCATGCTTAGTCATGTGATCCCCAGAGTGATTAAGGCATTATACAGCAGCCTGACCGGGACATTCTTCAATACTGACCTGCTGGATGCCGCCGCTCTTACTGCCGCTGTGCTGACAGGTGATCATCAGACAGCCTCCAATATCAATATGCTGCTGTCAATGGGAGAGGACATTGAGGAGATAACCAAGCGACAGTCTTATGACAATCTGGCTCGGCAGCTGCTGAGTATGGATGACAAGGTGCATAAAGTCGATGGCGATACCGAGACTGAGGTCAGTCTGAATGTGATTAAGCCGGGTGATACTGTTGTCTTCCGCACAGGCTCTCAGATCTGCGTGGACGGTATCGTCGATCGTGGTGAGGCTCTGGTTAATCAGGCAGGTATCACGGGAGAGTCTCTGCCGGTCGAGAAGAAGCCCGGTGCTCCGGTATTCGCAGGCACTATGCTGTCTGAAGGTGAGCTGTTCGTGACCGTTAAGTCTGTCGGCAATGATACCAAGGTCAACAATATCATTACTATGATCGATAACTCTCAGAATCTCAAAGCTCAGGCTCAGAAACGCTCCGAAGATCTGGCACAGAAGATAGTCCCGCTTAACTTCCTGCTGACGGCAGTGACATGGCTGCTGACACGCAATGTTACCAAAACAATGTCTACACTTATGGTGGACTACTCATGTGCCCTTAAGCTCTCCGCTCCAATCTCAGTGCTGTCAGCTATGCAGGAAGCGGCTAAGAATGGCATCAGTGTCAAGGGCGGCAAATATCTTGAAGCGGCAGCCAAAGCAGATACTGTGATATTTGACAAGACAGGAACGCTGACTTATGCAGCACCGACTGTCAATAAGATATACGCATTCGACGGATTCAACGAGCAGCAGATGCTCACTCTCGCCGCATGTCTGGAGGAGCACTTCCCCCACCCGCTGGGGCGGGCTGTAGTTGAGGCTGCCAAGCAAGACAACCTTATCCATCCGGAGTATCATACCAAAGTCGAGTATATCGTTGCTCACGGCATCGCCTCGACGATTGACGGCAAGAAGACCTGCATCGGCAGTGCTCATTTCATATTCGACGATGAGGGCATACCGTATACCGATGATGTGAAACGCATCCAGACCGAGGAAGCTCAGATCGGTAACTCGCTGCTGTATATGGCTTACGATGGTAAGCTGGTCGGCATCATCGGTATAGGAGATCCCGCCAGAGATGATGCCCCGAATGCCATAGCCGAACTGAAGCGTCTCGGTGTCGAGCAGACTATTATGATAACCGGAGATACAGTCGGAGCGGCTAAGAAGATCGCAGCACAGGCAGGCATCGACAAATACTATGCACAGGCACTGCCGGAAGATAAAGTCAGATATGTAAGTGATGAGAAATCCGCCGGACGAACAGTGATCATGATCGGAGACGGCATTAACGATGCTCCGGCACTGTCCGCCGCCGATGTAGGCATCTCTGTAGACGGAGCCAGTGCTATCGCCGGTGATACGGCGGATATTAATCTGAGCCGTGACGGTCTGAACAGTCTCGTTACTACCGTGCGTCTCGGTCAGGGGCTGCTGTCCAAGATGGAGTCCAACAGCCGATTCATCATCGGAGTTAATTCGCTGCTGCTCTTCGGAGGCATACTCGGCGTTATCCCGCCGACACTTGCGGCTGTGCTGCATAACTCCTGCACGATCGGGATCTCGGTGACTTCAATGAGGCCGATACTGACGAAGTGATGGGCCGGCAGGCTGTTGACTTTTGATTGTTACTAATCGGATATAAACAAAACGGATGTAAATGTTCAGACTGCTACCGAATATAATGTGATTAGTTCTTCTCTGGTTTTGGCATTGAATTTCTTCATTAATCGGGATAATGCAGTGTTAATTCCATTTTCTGTAGTATTATCCGGCAGATACTCTAAGATGTCCTTTGTATTAGTGATTTTATATTGAGACATTATATCCAAAAGCTGTTGTTCTTTTTGAGTCAGATGAGTCAAGAGATTATTATAAAGGAATTATAAATGCTGCATAAAGTACGATTTTTCTTGTTTATAATTATAATTATTGTATATTTGGGGTGTCAGCAAGCATCTATGAAGAGAACATTCCCGACATTCGACGGAATATCGGTAACAGATAGTATGCAGTTTTTCTTTAATCAAAATAAATTTCAGATGTTGTGCGTTGATACATCAAATGATACGATTGTAAAAAAATATGATTTAGGTTACAGAGAAACTTTTATTTATCACTTCATATATATTCCAAGCAGAAAGAAAGCGTACTTTATGTTTTGGGGTGATGAAGACATTCTTATGGAATTTGATCCAGCGACAGGAAAGTCAAGACGCATCGGGACACAGAGTTACTGTAATGCCAGCACTGTTTTTCTGAATGTTTATGATAATGATGGACTAATGATACAGGATAATTATGGTCATCCGGAAACAGGTCGTAAAGGAGCTTTATACCGATATGATTATGCTTCTGATACTGTTGCCGAGCAGCCGTATAAATTTTTATATACATCTTTTAAAATTGATGCTTTTGGAGACGAATATATTACTTATAGTCCGACTTACGAATCGGCACAGCAGCCTGAATCAGAATATTTATATAATTGGACAAAACAGGAAGATACTTCTGTTGATATTGTAAAAAGCATCCCGTATTCAGACAGTGTAACATATATTTATTCTTCTGAATTATTCGGTATGGTAGATTATGGTGATAAACCGACAGCTACTAATTTGTATAGGATCGAATCATTTATACCATTTAAAATTTCTGAAAATCGTTATGACAGGATTGATGATGTTTGGATTTCTGAAATAATTGATTTTGATGATTATTTGATTATGCTTGCCGGACGCAGTGATATTATTCGTTATGATTATCCCAAGAAAGAAATACAGGATAAATTCCGTAACCATTACAGTGATAAGGAAATCTGGTATGATATTGATAATATGATTATTATCGGAAAATATATCTATACTACGAATAGTTATGAATCAGATACTGTATTGAAGATCTCTACGGATGATTTTAGTATCGTAAGGGTGAAAAAATAACATTTTCAGAAAAATCTTTTTGCTTTTTTGTTTAATTTATGATATACTTACGGTATCAGCATCTCTTGGAGAAGTCATGCCGTATGTGATTTTATTTATTTTTATTTTAGTTTTACTGGTGTTCGCTTTAGTCTTTCGGTGGCTTCTGCATGACAATGTTAGGCAGTCGTATATCGCCGGCTTGGTGTTCTTTTACGCTGTATGCACCATAATACGCCATTGTTCCGGTTCGGCTTATTTCATAGATGATTTGACGCACGGCTGGGCACTGATCATTTATGCAGCGAGTTTGGTATTGTCTGTATGGTGTGCAGTCAGCTTCCTGATGAATATCATCCCCAATCAGAGGTTCCGCTTTGAATGCGGTGTATTTATGCTTACAGAATTGCTTGTGCTCATAGTTGCGGCAATGATGCGATATCATAAGGAACATTATTATATGCAGTTTTTTTATATCGCGATGCTGGTTATAGGTATCATGTCTGTAGTTATGGCATTTTACTATTTCGTCAGAAGCCGCAGAGAGATCACTCTGCATAACAGGATATTGCTTATAGCCGCTTTCGTCATGCTTGGGACTCTGATTGTGTCGCTGATCCTTAATCTGCGAGGCTCTCAGTATGTTTACTTATGCGGCGGCGGCATCATTGTGTATCTCGGTACATATATCACAGTGTCGATTGTTCGGCTGCATTATATTATCCGGCAGCTTGATTCGCTGGAAGTCCAGTCTGATACAGAAAATGACCAAACTCCGGCAGAAGATATATCTCTGTCAGTGCAGCCGGATGCGGAAGCAGATCCGTCAGCGTCTGTATTGAATGCTGCATTCTTAACGCATCGTGAGACTCGGATACTGGACATTATGTGCGACCATAACACTGTCATAACGAAATGTATCCTGCAGCACATGCCTGATAATGCTACGGAGAACAGTGTCAATATAACATTGTCTCGTTTAATGAAAAATGCCAAAGTAACCAACAGAGAAGCCCTAAGAGCAAAATATAAGCAGGACAATCCGTAAAATATTCGGCCATTCTTTTCATTTAATAATATTATATATGTATTTCATCCACAAAATGACATATTTCGACATATTTCCCGATCTGTCGTGATATGTTTTGACAGATTTGACATATTTTACGGTATTGACCGATTGCCCAAAGTAATGTATTATGTCATACAGGTGGTCATTCCATAATGGTGACACAGATTTAGCAAATATGACAATAATATTGAAAAAAATAATATATTTATCGGTTTTACTCCCTGTTATGTTTACCTGCAGTTGCAGTGGCGGTTATGCACTGCCGACATTCAAGCCGCTGGATAATACGGCAGATATGGTGCTGATAGACAATACAAGGTGGTATGCTAACAAATCAGAGATAATAGCGATTGATACCAAGACAAGTGAGGTCAAACAAACTTATCAGTTTAATGCCGGCTTCTTTAAAAGTTTCGTTCGTTCTGCTGAAAGCAATATCTGTTATGTAAGTTTTTTGTCGTCAGTTGTCGGTTTAGATACTTTGACGGGGAGATGTGTTGAGATATATAATGATCCGATATGGGATAATAATATATATAATGGAAAATTATATTTTACAAATGACTATAATCATACTCAGACATTTTGCTATGATGCAAAGTCCGGTCAATTAAATGAAGTAAAGACTTATGGAGCTGTCAGTTCGGCATTTATTGAGAGTAATGGCAGTTTGTATTCTGTTAATTATATCGGATCTGCGGCAGATAATGCTGTGTCGAATATGAATTATACAATATATAATTTTACGAAGCAATATGCAATATCTCTTGAGTATGACTACTGTCCGCTTGAGATGTATTGTAATAAATATCTCGTTTCGGAACATTCGGCGGAAGGCGGTGTGTATCTTCATGAGGCGGTTAGTTTTGAGCCTGAGGATCTGAGATATATTACCAAGCTGGATGTGATGCCGGACTGTATTGCCGAAGATGACGAGTATATCTATATCGGAGGGCATTGGGGCAATATCCGTGTTATCCGCAAATCAGATAATCAGCTCACTGCCCGGTCTAAACCTATACCTGAGTTTGAGGGCAGCGGTCTGACAGTCATCAAGGACGGCTATGCTTGGCTCGGAGCAGGGCAGTGCAGCGGAGACTTCTATCGTATAGAGACGATAGACAGCGACGGAGACGGGATACTAAATTGGAAGTTATACCGATCTGAATGATAAGATAATATAACTTAAAAAAGGATTTTGCACAAAACAAAATCCTTTTTTTCTATTAATAACATCTAATCACGGTTTTATTCTTTTACAAGCACAGCTTTGATTCGGCGCACGCCGGCTGAGGAGGCTTCTTCTTTCTTAATGACGAACCTGCCCAAGTCGCCTGTGTTCTGAGCATGCGGACCGCCGCAGACTTCTTTGGAGAAGTCGCCCATCGTATAGACTTTGACTTTTTCGCCGTATTTGCTTGTGAAGAATGCCAGTGCCCCCTGAGCTTTGGCTTCTTCGAGAGTCATTACTTCCATAGTAATAGGCATTTTTTTCTGAATCTGCTCATTTACGAGGTCTTCGACTTCTTTAAGCTGTTCGGGCGTAACTTTCTGCGGATGAGAGAAGTCAAATCGCAGCCGCTCCTGAGTAATGTTGGAGCCTTTCTGCTGCACATGATCACCCAAGACTTTTCGCAGAGCGGCATGGAGCAGGTGAGTGGCACTGTGCAGATTAGTCGTCTCTTCTGCATGATCGGCAAGTCCTGCCTTGAATGTGCCTTTAGAGGCGGTTCTGGACTCTTCTTTGTGTTTGGTGTACTGTTCGTTGAATCCGTCAACATCGACAGTCATATTCTTCTCTTTGGCAAGCTCCAGCGTGAGTTCCAATGGAAATCCGTAAGTATCATAGAGCTTGAATGCCGTTTTGCCGGATATGCCTGTCTGATTATGCTCGGCAAGTTTGCCTGCAACTTTGTTAAACTCATTGAGACCTGTCTGCAGCGTCGTCTCGAATTTAGCTTCTTCGGCAGACAACTCGTCGAAGATCCGCTGCTTGTTCTGAATCAGCTCAGGATAAAACTGACTCATCATATCGATAACGACTTGTGCAATGTCAGCTAAGAATGCTTTGTTAATGCCGAGTTTCTTGCCGAATCGGACAGAGCGTCTTATCAATCGTCGAAGCACATAGCCTGCACCGACATTAGACGGAGATATGCCGCGCTCATCTCCGATTATAAATGTCGCCGTTCTTATATGGTCAGCGATAATGCGGATTGCTCTTGAAGTATCTTCATCGCTGCCGTAAGTCGTGCCCGATAGCTGCTCGATCTTATTGATAATCGGTTTAAAAATATCAGTCTCATAAACGCTTTTTTTGCCGGACAGCATTGCGACTGTTCGCTCGATACCCATGCCTGTATCGACATTTTTCTGTGACAGAGGTATGAATGTACCGTCTTCCTGTTTGTTATACTGCATGAATACATTGTTCCAGATCTCGATATATTTGCCGCAGTGACATCCCGGTCCGCACTTGTCGGAGCAGGCAGGCAAACCGGTGTCGATAAACATCTCGGTATCAGGACCGCACGGTCCTGTTGTGCCGGCAGGTCCCCACCAGTTGTCTTCTTTCGGCTTGAAGTGAATGCGTTCTTTCGGAATGCCTAAACTTTCCCAATATCCTGCGGACTCTTCATCACGCGGAGCGTCTGCATCGCCTTCAAATACAGTCACATGGAGCTGCTCCGGTTTGAATCCCAATTCTTTAATAAGGAACTCATACGACCAACTGATAGCTTCCTTCTTGAAATAGTCGCCCAATGACCAGTTGCCCAACATCTCGAAGAATGTCAGGTGAGCCGGATCGCCTACATCGTCAATGTCGCCTGTGCGGATACACTTCTGCCAATCGACAAGTCTCTTGCCTTCCGGATGAGGCTGCCCCAGCAGATACGGTACGAGCGGATGCATACCTGCTGTTGTAAATAAAACAGTCGGGTCATTCTCAGGTATCAGCGACGAAGATGATATATGTTTATGTCCCTTGCTCTCGAAGAATGAAACATATTTATTGCGTAATTCTTTGAAGTCCATAGTAGAATCCTTATTATTATAATTGGGAGAATTGCGGGTATTTGCCCGCAATTCTCCCAATTATAATATAAAATCTGAATTAAAAAGTCAAGATTATTTTTGCCTATTCCCATACCGGCTTACGGATAAATGTATCGTTTCGCTCGTAGCCTACAGAGATAATGTCTACAGGCGTTTCCGTGTATGCTTCGATAAACTCTACATATTTGCGGGCTTCTTTGGGCAACTGATCGTAATCCTGCGTGCCTTTAAGCTCTTTTTTCCAGCCGGTAAATTTTTCCAAGACAGGTTTTGCCCGGTTTAATTCTTCAATGCTTGCCGGGAAATCCGTTACAACCTGCCCGTCAATGTCATAAGCCGTGCACGCTTCAATCTCGTCGAGCGTGTCGTAAATGTCTAAGTGCGTAAGCACAAGCCCGTCAAGTGAGTTGGTGCGGCAGGCATATCGGAGTGCGACCAAATCCAGGTATCCGCAGCGGCGAGGTCTGCCTGTTGTAACGCCGTATTCGCGTCCTGTCTCACGGACAAATCTGTAAAGTTCGCTCTGACTGTCCTCGTCAAATTCTGTGGGCAAAGGACCGTTGCCGACTCTGGTAGTATATGCTTTGAACACGCCCAAGACTTTGTCAAGACTTTTCGGACCGATACCGCTTCCGCAGGCAGCCCCGGCAGCACAGCTCATCCCGCTGGAGACATAAGGATAAGTTCCTGCATCCAAGTCAAGCATTGCTCCCTGTGCACCTTCAAACAGGAAGTTCTTTTTGCGGTCTGCGAATAATTTGGCGGTAAGATTTACTCTCATTTTAATAAGGCTGTCACGATATTTGTCCAGATATTCTTTGTCTTCATCGTCATACTCGGACATTTTTTCTGCCCAATCCAAGTCGGCAAGACGGACTCCGTCGCGGTATGCTTTCTCGGCATAAGCAATGCCCATTCCGCGTCCTGTAGTTCCGATTGGGTGCTTTCTGTGAGCATCGCGTTCTTTGTCCAATGCTCTGTAATGCGGCAGGATCAAGTGTGCCCGATCCGAGATAAAAACTCTGCCTTCCCAGTTAATGCCGTTGTCTTTGAGCATCTGAAGCTCCGCAAAAAGAGCTTCGGCATCGATAACCATTCCGCTTCCCAAGAAAACAGTTTTGTTCGGATAAAGAATGCCGCTCGGAACCTGATGAAGTGCAAATTGCTTCCCGCCTACAACGATTGTATGCCCCGCATTCGGTCCGCCGGCATAACGAACCACATAGTCTGCATCTTCTGCAAGGTAATCTACGATTTTGCCTTTACCTTCATCTCCCCACTGTGCACCGATAACTACTACATTCATAAATGTTGCCTCCAATTGTGAACGAACTGACCGCTTAAAAGCTGCCGCATAACCGAGCGGTATGATAGCACATTTTTTTTTAAATGAAAAGTGTTTTGTTTAAGAAATATATAGAAAATTTACAATACCTAATAGGTATCATTTATTAATAATAATAGTATTTGCGTATTTAACGATAATCCGCTATAATCAGCCTCGTAATAAAAAAATCAGGAGGAATATATGGGTTCTGAAGTTACAGAGATATTTGGAAGTATGGTATTTAACGAGAGCGTGATGAAGTCCCGGCTGCCTAAGGAAACTTTCAAGGCACTGATGAAGACGATTACACTCGGTGAAAAACTGGACGGCAGTGTTGCAACAGTTGTTGCCAATGCGATGAAAGACTGGGCTATTGAAAATGGGGCTACACATTTTACTCACTGGTTTCAGCCGCTGACCGGAACAACTGCGGAAAAGCATGATTCGTTTATTGAGCCGACATCAGGCGGAAATGTCATTATGGAATTTTCTGGCAAGGAGCTTGTGCAGGGCGAGCCTGACGCTTCAAGTTTTCCGAGCGGAGGTCTGCGAGCAACTTTTGAGGCACGAGGCTACACGGCATGGGATCCGACTTCTTACGCATTTATTAAGGACGGCACGCTTTGTATTCCGACGGCATTCTGCTCTTACACCGGTGAGGCATTGGATAAAAAAACTCCGCTTCTTCGCTCAATGCAGGCGATTAAGAAACAGGCGGTTAGAGTTCTTCACCTTTTCCCCGGCAATGAAGATGTAACGAATGTTATAACCACCGTCGGACCGGAACAGGAATATTTTTTGGTGGACAAAGCACTTTATGACAAGCGTGAGGATTTAATCTTTACCGGTCGAACTTTGTTCGGTGCAAAAAGTCCAAAGGGACAGGAACTGGAAGATCATTACTTTGGAATGATTAAGCCGCGTGTTCAGGAATTTATGAAAGATCTGAACAAGGAACTTTGGAAACTTGGAATTCTTGCGAAAACAGAACACAACGAAGTTGCTCCTGCTCAGCACGAATTGGCACCGATATTTGGCACGACGAACCTTGCCTGCGATCACAACCAGCTTACTATGGAGCTTATGCGAAAGACCGCTTCAAAGCACGGGATGGTTTGTCTGCTTCACGAAAAACCTTTTGCAGGTGTGAACGGCAGCGGCAAGCACAACAACTGGTCAATCTCTACGAATACAGGCAAAAACCTGCTTGATCCGGGTGCGACACCGAGCCAAAATGCACAGTTTTTGTTGTTCTTGAGTGCTATTATAAAAGGCGTTGACGAATATCAGGATTTGCTTCGTATTTCCGTTGCGAGTGCCGGAAATGACCACAGACTTGGAGCAAACGAAGCACCTCCGGCTATTATTTCGATTTTCTTGGGTGAAGAGCTTCAGGGTATTCTTGATGCACTGCTTTCCGGCAAGCCTTACGGCGAGTCTGCCAAGGAAAAAATGCAGATTGGCGTTTCTGTCCTGCCTGAGTTCAACAAGGACACAACCGACAGAAACAGAACATCTCCGTTTGCATTCACCGGAAACAAATTTGAGTTCCGAATGCTCGGTTCTAATGAATCGATTGCCTGTGCGAATGTTTTCCTCAACACAATAGTGGCAGAAGAACTTGAACAGGCTGCCGACATTCTTGAAAAGTCAAAGGACTTCAATGCCGATCTTCATGCATTGATTGTCAAGAACATCAGTGAGCATAAGCGAATTATCTTTAACGGAAACGGATACGATGATTCGTGGGTAAAGGAAGCTGAAAAACGGGGTCTTTTGAATCTTCGCTCAACACCGGAAGCGTTGCAGCACACGATGGAAGAAAAGAACATTCGCCTGTTTGAAAAGCACGGTGTTTACTCAAAAGTGGAGCTTCTTTCCAGAAATGAGATTCACTATGAGAATTACATAAAGATCTTGGGAATTGAGGCTGCAACAATGGTTGATATGACGAGGAAGCAGATTTTACCTGCGGCACAGAAATTCTCTCTTGCACTGTCGAAAACGATTAGTGCTATGCAGACCGCATATAGCGGCTGCGATGTAAGCTACGAGGCTGAAACATTTGAGGAAGTCTGCTCGCTGACAAAAGAGATATATGAAGGTGTAAAAGTTCTCGAAAGCGACTTGGCAAAAGTGACAGAAGAATGTGACCCTGCAAAAAAAGCCATATTCTTCCACGACAGTGTTTTGGCGGATATGGAAAAAATCCGCACTGCCGCCGATAGCCTTGAACTTATAACGCCAAAGGACATTTGGCCGTTCCCGACTTATGGTGACTTGCTATACGGAGTGAGATAAAGCATAAATAGCGAGGGAACAGATTTCTCTCGCTGTTTTTATGTAATGGGTATTCCATACCTTTTTTATATTATTATCCAATAATAATAGTATTTTAATTTTTTTAATAAAATGACTATAATTCAACAACATTCAATGCGAGGTAAAAAAATATGTGCTGCGTTATGACTTGGTGCGGAACATTTGCAAGCAAACAAAAAATGAAACAGGCAATGCTTAGAACACATTCCAGAGGACCTGATGATGACAGAATCATCGAAATTACCGATGCCAATGGCGATCGGATAGGTCTTATGGGATTTCAGCGGCTTTCGATTATGGGGCTCAGTCCGAATGGGATGCAGCCTTTTGAATTGGACGGTTCTTATTCTGTTTGCAACGGCGAGATTTACGGTTTTGAAAGCATGCGAGAGAATTTAATCGCAAAGGGCTGGACATTCAAAAGCGGAAGCGACTGCGAGATTCTCCTGCCGCTTTATCGTGAATACGGCACACAAATGTTTAACAAACTTGATGCTGAATTTGCCCTTGTCATTTATGACGCACAAGACAAAAAATGGATTGCTGCCAGAGACCCAATCGGAATAAGACCTCTTTATTACGGTTACGACAGCGAAGGCGGGATTCTTTTTGCAAGTGAGCCTAAACTCTTAACAGATATTGCAAGCGGTGAAATATTGCCTTTCCCGCCGGGACATTATTATAAGGACGGCAAGTTTATTTGTTACTGCGACATCTCAAAACCGACTTTGCCTTATATAAATGACGACATTGAGACGGTCTGCAACTCTATTCGCGAAAAACTAATTGCAGGAGTTGAGAAGCGTCTTGTCGCAGATGCCAAAGTCGGATTCCTGCTGTCGGGAGGATTGGATTCGTCGCTTGTCTGTTCGATTGCTGCCCGCTCGCAGAAAAATGCAGGTAAACCAATCAGGACTTTTGCAATCGGAATGGAAAAAGATGCAATCGACTTAAAATATGCAAAGCAGACTGCGGATTTTTTGGAAACTGACCACACGGAAGTCATCATCACAAAGAAAGATGTTCTTGACGCTCTTGAGAATGTGATCTATCTGTTGGGGACTTTCGACATCACGACAATCAGGGCGAGTATGGGAATGTATCTTTTGTGCAAGTGGATTGGCGAAAATACTGACATTCGGGTTCTTTTGACAGGTGAAGTGAGTGACGAACTTTTTGGATACAAGTACACGGACTTCGCTCCGAATGCCGACGCATTCCAAAAAGAAGCACAAAAGCGTGTCCACGAATTGCACATGTATGATGTTCTTCGTGCCGACCGTTGCATCTCAGTAAACTCGCTTGAAGCACGAGTGCCTTTTGGCGATCTGGATTTTGTTCATTATGTTATGTCGATCAATCCTGAGATGAAGATGAACCGCTACAACAAGGGGAAATATCTTCTTCGTCACGCATTTAAGGACGGCGACTATCTGCCGATGGAGATTCTGATGCGAGAAAAAGCCGCTTTCTCGGACGCAGTGGGACATTCTATGGTGAATGACCTCAAAGAATATGCCCAGCAGTATTACTCGGATCAGGAATTTGAAGAAAAGCGTACACAATACACGCATGCACAGCCGTTTACCAAAGAATCGCTTTTGTATCGTGAGATCTTCGAGAAATATTATCCCGGACAATCTCAGATGATAAAAGATTTCTGGATGCCAAACAAAGAATGGGAAGGCTGCAATGTAAACGATCCGAGTGCAAGAGTTCTTTCCAACTACGGCGACAGCGGCAAATAGGATTGCATTATGACAAATTACATATTCGATACATTCGAGATGAGTAATGGAGTTTGCAGATGAGCATACATGAGGAATGCGGTGTTTTCGGAATTTTCGGTACTCATAAAGATGATATGGCCGGTCTTTGCTATTACGGGCTTTTCAGTCTGCAGCACAGGGGGCAGGAAGCCTGCGGAATGGTCGTCAATGACGACGGAGTTTTTACTGTGCATAAAGATCTTGGGCTTGTGGGGGAAGTTTTCTCTGATGATGTGCTTGCCGGTCTGCCGCAGGGCAATGCCGCAATCGCTCATGTGCGTTACGGAACGACAGGCAGCAACTGTAAGGAAAATGCACAGCCTATGACTGTAAATCACTTGAACGGGAGGCTTGCTGTTGCCCATAACGGAAACCTGACCAACACACTGTCTCTGCGAAAAAATCTTGAACAGGATGGTGCGATCTTCCACACAACGAGCGATACTGAAGTGATATGTACCTGCATTACCCGACAACGATTGAAATGTTCGAGCATCGAGGAAGCGGTGAGCCGTGCCTGTGCAAGTCTTGAAGGGGCTTACAGTCTTGTGATTATGACTTCAACAAAAATGATTGCCGTTCGCGATCCGCTGGGATTGCGTCCTTTGGTTTTTGGCGTTCGAGAAGACGGCTCTTATGTAGCTGCTTCCGAAACTTGTGCATTGGAGGCAGTCCATGCGAAAGGTATTCGTGATGTCGGACCCGGAGAGATGATAGTCTTTTCTGTCAATGAAAGCGGAAAGGCTATCTACGAGTCGAAGAAAATCATCTGCGAAAAGCAGCCGCAGAGAACCTGCGTTTTTGAATACATTTATTTTTCGCGTCCTGACTCTGTGATTGACGGAGTGAGCGTTCATCAGTCTCGTATCACAGCCGGAGAAATTCTTGCACAAACATACCCTGCCGATGCTGACATTGTAATAGGCGTTCCTGATTCGGGGCTTGATGCGGCGATAGGTTATGCCAAGCGAAGTCACATTCCTTACGAGACAGGGCTTATTAAAAACAAATATACCGGCAGAAGTTTTATCGCTCCGAACCAGCAATTACGCAGTGATACGGTGCGTCTGAAACTTAGTCCGATAAAGAGCGTCGTCAGCGGACAGCGAATTGTGTTAATTGACGATTCAATCGTGCGGGGAACTACAAGCCGAAGAATCGTAGAACTTTTGCGGGAAGCCGGAGCAAAAGAAATCCATGTGCGGATATCCAGTCCGCCGTTTAGGCATCCGTGCTTCTACGGTGTAGATATAGATTCCGAAGAATATCTGATCGCAACTCATCACAGCATAGAGGAGATCGCAAAAATGATAGGAGCGGACAGCCTTGCGTTTTTGCCTTTGCATGCTTTGGAAAAAATGACATGCGGCAGAGGATATTGTTGTGCATGTTTTGACGGAGACTACCCCGTCCCCATACCGAAGGACATGCGAAAGGATAGATTTGAAGGGAATATTCAGGAGGGAGTATGAAAGAGAATAAAAAACTTGTTTTGCCGGATGGGAGTGAGTTTTACGGATACTCATTCGGAGCTGACTGCGAAAAGATGTTGGAACTTGTATTCAACACATCACCTGTCGGCTATCAGGAAATAATTTCCGATCCGTCATATACTGATCAGGCTGTCGTGATGGCATATCCTCTAATCGGGAATTACGGTATAAATGACGATGATTTTGAAACACGCACGCCCACAATCGGTGCACTTGTCGTTCGTGATTACAACGATGAGCCTTCCAACTTCCGTTCAACAGGAACACTTTCTTCGCTGATGAAGCAATATAATATCGCAGGAATCTCCGGAGTTGATACGCGAGCTCTTGTGCGAAAAATCCGTGACTGCGGCTGCATGAATGTCCTGCTCACATCCGCCGCAGCGGATAAAAATGACGCATTAAGCAAACTTGCCGAGTACAAAGCACCGTGCGATGCGGTAGCTCGCGTGAGCAGAAAGACTGCCGAAGAATACAAAGCAGAAAACGAAAAGTTCCGTGTGGCGGCGATTGACTTTGGCATGAAACAAAACATTGTGCGTTCTCTGTTGGCATGCGGCTGTTCCGTTACGGTTTTCCCGTGGAATGTTACGGCAGAGCAAGTGCGAGCCTGTAATCCGGATGGAGTGTTCCTGTCCAACGGTCCTGGCAATCCTACAGATGTCCGAGAAGCGATTGCTCTTGTAAAATCACTTCGCGGCAGCATCCCGATTTTCGGGATATGCCTCGGTCATCAGATAATCTCGCTTGCATACGGAGCAAAAACTTATAAGCTGAAGTTTGGTCATCGCGGCGGCAATCATCCTGTCAAGAATCTTCTGACCGGCAAAATAGAAATCACAAGCCAGAATCATTCTTATGCGGTGGACGAAAACTCACTTGCAGGAACAGGTCTTGAAGTTACGCACATTAATCTGTTGGATAAAACGATTGAAGGCTTGCGTCATAAAAGCGAGCCGACATTCAGTGTGCAGTATCACCCCGAGAGTTCTCCCGGTCCGACCGACGGCAAGTATTTGTTTGACGAGTTTATAAAATCAATGGAAAGGAGCAGGTAAAATGCCAAAAAGAACAGACATTCACAAAATATTGGTAATCGGCTCAGGTCCGATTGTGATCGGACAGGCAGCGGAATTTGACTATGCGGGAACGGAAGCTGCTCTTGCCTTAAAAGAGGAAGGCTACGAAGTTGTCCTGTGCAACTCGAATCCCGCTACGATTATGACTGATAAAACGGTGGCGGATAAAATATATATGGAACCGCTTAACCTTGAATATATGGCAAAGATTATCCGCAAGGAACGCCCCAATGCAATCCTGCCGGGTCTTGGCGGTCAGACAGGTCTCAATCTCGCTGTCCAGCTTGCAAAAAAAGGCGTTCTCTCCGAATGCAGCTGTGAACTTTTGGGAACAAAACTCGAAAGTATAGAAATGGCAGAAGACCGTGAACTCTTCAAGAACTTGTGCAAACAAATCGGCGAACCTGTTTTGCCTTCGATCACTGTTCATTCGCTTGAAGAAGGGCGAAAAGCCGCAAAAGAAATCGGCTATCCAGTGGTGCTGCGTCCGGCATTCACCCTTGGCGGAACAGGCGGCGGCTTTGCCGATGATGAGGCGATGCTTGACGAAATTCTAAAAAAAGGACTTGAACTGTCCCCGGTGAGTGAAGTGCTTGTAGAAAAAAGCGTGAAGGGCTACAAGGAGATCGAATATGAAGTAATCCGTGACAGCAGCGATACGGCGATCACCGTATGCAATATGGAAAACTTGGATCCCGTGGGCATTCATACCGGCGACTCAATCGTAGTGTGTCCAAGCCAGACGCTGACCAACAGAGAATATCACATGCTCCGCGACAGTGCATTGAAGCTTATCCGTGCACTCAAAGTTGAGGGTGGCTGCAATGTGCAGTTCGCACTCGATCCGCAGTCGTTTCAGTATTATCTGATAGAGGTTAATCCGCGTGTTTCACGGTCTTCGGCATTGGCATCCAAGGCGAGCGGTTACCCGATTGCACGAGTCTCCACAAAGATCAGCGTTGGGTTTACCCTTGATGAGATCAGTCTTGCAAATACGAGTGCCTGCTTTGAGCCTGCACTTGACTATGTTGTGACAAAGATGCCTCGTTTCCCGTTTGACAAATTCACCGATGCGAACCAGACGCTCGGCACACAGATGAAAGCCACAGGCGAGGCGATGAGCATTGGACGCACTTTTGAAGAAAGCCTTCTGAAAGCGATCCGCAGTCTTGAACTGGGCGTTGAACACATTTATCTGAAAAAGTTTGACAGTTTGTCTGATGAAGAACTTTTTGCTTATATCTCAAAAGGAACAGATGACCGCCTTTATGCGATCGCTGAACTTTTGTGGAGGGATGAAAATACACTGAATAATATTCACGAGATAACACAAATCGACAAGTTCTTTTTATATAAAATAAATAAAATCGTGCAGGAAGAAAAAGTCTTAAAAGCAAATCCGCTTGACACTGACGAACTTTTGAAAGCGAAGCGGATGGGATTTTCTGACCGTTACATTGCACATTTGTGGCAAAAAACCGAAAAAGAAGTTTTTGAACTGAGGAAACAAAGCGGCATTATGCCGGTTTACAAAATGATAGATACCTGTGCGTCGGAGTTCAAAAGTTATGTGCCATATTTTTATTCCTGCTATGAAAGCGAGAATGAAGCGGTGCAGCTCGGCACGAAGCAAAAAATAATCGTCTTGGGTGCAGGTCCAATCCGTATCGGTCAGGGAGTTGAGTTTGACTACTCTACGGTGCATGCGGTGAAGACTCTGCGTGAGGCGGGATATGAGGCGATTGTAATTAACAATAATCCGGAGACTGTTTCCACAGATTATACGACGAGCGACAAACTTTACTTTGAGCCGCTTTTTATAGAAGATGTAATGAATGTGATAGAGATGGAGCATCCGCTTGGCGTGATCGTGAGTCTTGGCGGTCAAACGGCGGTAAATCTTGCCGAATCGCTGACCGAACGAGGTGTTCATTTAATCGGAACGGATTTTGAAGCGATAAAAAAAGCGGAAGACCGAGACTTGTTTGAGATGCTTCTTGAAAACGAAAACATTCCGCAGTCATCCGGCGTTGCCGTAACTTCGATCGAAGACGGTGTAGCGGCAGCGGAAAAAGTCGGCTATCCTGTTCTTGTGCGACCGAGTTTTGTTTTGGGCGGACGAGCGATGCAGATTGTTTCCAAAGAAGCAGATCTGCGTCATTATCTGAAGACCGCCGTTGAGATTGATGAGAAGCGTCCCGTGCTGGTAGATCATTATATTGCCGGCAAGGAAATTGAGGTTGATGCGATCTGCGACGGTACGGATGTCTTTATCCCCGGCATTATGGAGCTTGTTGAGCGGACCGGCGTTCATTCGGGGGATTCTATCAGTGTGTATCCGACTTTTTCGATTTCGGATGCAGTACAGGAGACAATCCGCGACTACACGAGGAGACTGGGGCTTGCGATTGGAATCCGCGGACTTTTCAACATTCAGTTTATCGTGTCGCCTGATCAAAAAGTCTACATCATCGAAGTAAATCCCAGAAGCAGCCGGACTGTGCCTTTCCTGTCAAAGGCGACAGGATTTTATTTGGCTGATATTGCGGCGAAAATCGCAATAGGGCAGACACTCCGCAATCAGGGCATTACGGATATGAATCCCGGACGCGGACAGAGATGGTTTGTGAAAGCTCCGGTATTCTCTTTCTCAAAACTTCAGGGAATGGACTCTTATCTTTCGCCGGAAATGAAGTCTACGGGAGAGGCGATCGGTTATGACAAGAAACTTCATCGGGCTCTTTACAAGGCATTGACAGCAAGCGGGATCGGCATTCAGAATTACGGAACGGTAATCTTTACCCTTGCCAACGAAGACAAAGAAGAAGGTCTGCCGCTTGCAAAAAGATTTTACGAACTGGGCTTCAACATAGAAGCAACAACGCATACTGCGGAATTCTTAAACCGACACGGAATACAAACACGAACGCTTCATAAACTCAGCGAAGGAAGTCACGAGGTTATCGACTCAATCTGTGCCGGTTATGTAAGCTATGTGGTCAACACAAGGGCGATTCTTTCCGGTATTCATTACAAAGACGGAGCTGCCATTCGCCGAGCCGCCACGCAAAACCGCGTAACAATGTTCACATCGCTTGACACGGTACGTGTGCTGCTTGATGTGCTTGAAGAGATGACGATTGGCGTAGAAGAGGTGTAACTGATTTTAATGAGCAATGTGCAGTGAGCAATTATTGTAAAACAAAATAGATTTTGCGAAGCAAAATCTATTTTGTTTTCATCATTATCCTCCTTATCAATTTGGAACGCTTCCGGTGAATAAATCAATATATCTTTATATCCTTCCATTGTTGTCAGGACTTTTATTCCTTTTATGGTGTTAATATTGACAATATGCTTGAAATTCCAAGACATAATCACATCATTATTGCAAAAAAATCTACAAAAAAGATAAAAATCCTGATTTTTATTGAATTATTCTCATATTTCGTGTAAAATATAATATAAATACAAATTCTACAAAAAGGAAGGATAATTCAATGAAAAATTATAAAAAACCTCAAAGTTGGCACGAAAATCGCTTTGGGGGCAAGACCTCTCTTTTTACTCACTTTCACTTTAAACACCTCATTATTCTAAACATTCTACTGTTGGCGACATTCTCGCCGGCGGTACAGACGGCAAATGCAGCAGAGCCGAAGAAAGGAGACTTTGTTTTTGTCGAAGGCAATGACTTAGTATCATCGTTTTATATCTGTGATCACGAAGTGACGCAGGCGGAATATCGTGCCGTAACGGGAAACAAACCGAGTTATTTCAAAGGCGACAACAAACCTGTTGAGAATGTCAGCTGGTATGACGCAGTAGAATATTGTATTGCGTTAAGCCTCAAAGAAGGACTGACTCCGTGCTATACGATAGACAAAGACCGCGAAGATCCCGATAACACAAGCATTTATGATGGTAAATGGACTGTTGTCTGGAATAAATCTGCCAATGGCTATCGCCTGCCGACAGAGAATGAATGGGAATGGGCAGCAAAAGGCGGCAAGCAGAGCAAAGGCTATACATACAGCGGAAGTAATAATATAGATGATGTGGCTTGGCACTTTGACAACAGCAAAAATGCAACACACAAAATAAAGACAAAGAAAACCAATGAACTCGGTATCTATGATATGAGCGGTAATGTTATGGAATGGTGCTGGGATTGGTATGGCGGTGACAGACCGGATACTAAAGATTACGCCGGAGCATCAATGGGCGATTGCCGAGTTTATCGGGGTGGCAGTTGGTTAAGCAGTGCTGAGGGCTGTTCCGTCTCCGATCGTGAGTGCCGCGAACCTGACAATTGGTACGACTACATGGGCTTCCGTGTTGTGAAGAACGGGAAGTGAGGGCAATGGGCAATGTGCAGTGAGCAATGATCAATTATAAAAAGATAAAAAAGTCTTTGATTTTTTTATCTTTTTATAATTATATTAGGAGCATTCTATGGATAACCGTCATAATACTGACTTCGATATAATAAATTCTGCCTTTGATATAATAAAATCCGACTTTGATATAATAACGGGGTTCATGGATGCCCTTAATTCTGAGGATGACTGTCATAATACGGATAACTGTCATAATACCGACTTTGATATAGAAAAAGCCAAACAGGCAAAACTTGATGAGATTAATTATGTTTCTGCGAAGACTGCGTTGGAGCGTGCTGTTGCTGCATTCGGCTTGGCAAATGTCAGGCCATATCATGGCGAGCAGGCTCAGTATATTATCATTTGGGGCAAGTATAACATCGAGCTGGAGCTGGCAAATGCAAAAGTTGTCGAATGGGTGGAAAATCTCAACGACATACTTGCTCTCATCGCCGCCAAAGCCGATAAAGATGATGTCATCGATAGGCTAAAGAGCCTGAATATAACAGTCAATGATATTTGTCCGATGATCCGAGTGGAAGGCGGCACATTGAAATGTGAAGCTGAGCGTAAGAAATACAGCATTACGGTAAGCGGTTTTGAGATCGGCAAATATCAGGTGACACAGAGACTCTACGAAGAAGTAATGGGGCATAATCCTGCTTATTTCAAAGGCTGCAATCATCCGGTGGAACAAGTCAGCTGGTATGATGCGATAGTCTTCTGCAACAAATTGTCGCTGCTGATGGGCAGGACACGCTGCTATAAACTCTCAGACGGCACATATCCCGAAGATGCAGCAAGTGTGCCGACAGATAACGATACATTGTGGGATAACGCAGTTTGTGAGCTGACGGCTGACGGCTATCGCCTGCCGACAGAGAATGAATGGGAGTTTGCCGCACGCGGAGGAAGCAGCAGTCAAGGATATAAATATGCCGGCAGTAATGATATTGACGAAGTCGCTTGGTATAATGGCAACAGCGGATTTGTATCACACGAAGTAAATACAAAGCAAGCCAATGAACTCGGAATATATGATATGAGCGGCAATGTTTGGGAATGGTGCTGGGATTGGTATGGCGATAATCGATCAAATAGTAAAGATTACGCCGGAGAATCGTCGGGCGATTGCCGAGTTTTTCGCGGCGGCAGTTGGAACTATTTTGCGAACCTCTGCTCAGTGTCGGGGCGTGGCGACTATGACCCCGGCATCGGGAACTACGGCGTAGGTTTCCGTGTTGTCCGTTCCGGGCAGCAGGAGCGGCAGCCGCAGCTTCCGTGTGGTTCGTTCCGGGCAGCAGGCAGGCACATTGGAGATGGCTTGTCGCATCAGATCGCCCCGCACGCCCGTCCGCAGCAGCAGACAGAAGATGATAATAAAACGGAGAAAGGAATATGAATTCTATTCAATCTATTCAAAAAATTGAAATTTTTGAGAATGAAAAGCCTCGCACTGACAAAGGAATCGATTCGCCGCTGAAGATTGCACTTCTTGCCTTTGGCCTTCCGGGTCTTGTTATGCTTTTGATTATGTGCCTGATTCTCCCTTCCAAAATTGAGTATGTTGTAAAAGGCGAACCTGTAAAGGCGGAGCTGATTTCCGTTTCCGACAAAGGTTCCAGGTTTTCTTTTTATTACAATGAAAAAAAATATGAAATTCATCCCGGTGTTCGCAGCACCGCATGGACGGAAGGGGAAACTTTCACCGTATATGTGCTGAACGGAGAGCCTTATAAAGCGCGGTTGCAGTCAGAATTGTTTTTTGGGCCGATGTTCCTGCTTGTTATGGGAGGCATTTTCTTTTATATAGGCTTCAAGGTTGGACTTTTAGGCTACCTTAAGACAAAACTCTTCAACAAGCGCTTCTGGAAGGAGCATCCCTGGGTTGAGCTTTCTGCAAAAAATGCCGTTGAAACAGAAGGAACTGTAGTGAAGATTGTTGAACATAATGCAGAGCGGGATACGACAATAAACAGAAAATTACGCTTCAAAAAAAATTACACCCTTATCTGCTGCTATGACTCAGATGGACAAGAAAAATATGTTGAAAGTGCGGTTTTTTGGACCGAACCGTACAAATTTATTAAACCGGGAACAAAGGTAAGCATTCTTTTAGACAAGAAAAAGCCCGAAAAATTCATTGTGGATGTGAACGGTCTTTTTAGGAATGCGGCAGAAAAAATCGACGAGAAGAACAATTTCAAAAAAGTTTTACAGGATGGATAAATGATTATAGCGGTTATAAAAGGATTTCTTGCTACGCTTTTGTATTCTTATGTGAAAGACAGTAATATAACTTGGATGCTGATAGTTCTTATTCAGTTTTTTATAGGTCTGTTTATTGAACTGCCGCTTCTGGGCTTTGGAACACGGAAGGTTGACGCTGAGCTCTTCAACATAAAGGATGCGACGGTGACAGGGCAAGCTCGCAACATCGGTCATGGGTATTTTAAGTTTTATATTCCAAGATTGAAGGTTCCTACATACCGCTATATTGTGGACGATAAACTGTATATTTCAACTCCTACTCTTATGAGCAATCTTCCGGGCTATAATCCTGTCGCGGGTCCGTGTACGATTCGGGTGAAAAAAAACAAGCCGTGGAAGATGATTTCTCCTTTGCGACACTCTGTTGCTTCCATTTTATATGCACTGGCGTTGGGCTGGCTTGTTATGCCGGGCATTTCGTCGTTGGCGGACGCCGATTTTCAGAAGATTCTGCATCCGGCTTCTGAAAACGTTTCCATCAAGGAATTGATGGACGAGATGAAGCCTTCCAGTGAATTTTCCGACAACGATTACGAAAACGATTACGATGAGTATTGGAACGACGATTGGCTGCAAGATATTCGGGACACCTCTTCCAAAGATTCCACAGAGGATTTTTCCACTTATGAATCGTTATACCCGTCACCTGTTGAGTCTGAATAGGAGGATACTATGGAATATATTACCGGACCAACGGAAGAAAAACCGAAGAAAAGATTTATTAAAGATCCTGTTTTTTTGTCTTTTTTTGCAATACCGGTTTACATGTTCGTCTACAATCCGATTCAGAAGAAAATCGTGTTTGCCACATCGGACGCTCTTGCTGTTCACCCTTCGTGGCTCAAATATCTTGGATATATTTTTTTGATTTTTGTCACTTTTGTGATTGGTGAGGCGTGCGGGGAAATGGGGCTTCTTCCAAATTCATGGAGTAAAAAACCATGGAAAGAAAAGAGGCGGCCGCTTTTTATTGCAGGTCTGATTTTATTTTTATCTTGCTTTGTCACACCGTTTTTTTGCCGCTCGGAACTTTATGACGAAACTGTGAAAAGCAGGTTCATTACAGAATACTTGTCAAAAAATTATAATCTTGCCGAAGCTGAAAGCATACAGGTCGGATTCAAGAAGATACTGAAATCTCCCGGCCACGGAACCACTAATAGGCACCCTTATAGATACAAAGTATATGTTTCTTATAAATTCGGAAACAAGGAATTCAAGTTTTACAATGACGATTTTGAGGACGCACGTGAGATGATATCCGTAATTGAAAAATACAAGGATGTGCTTCCACTTGATTTAAAAAGAGATTATCTTAATGGTTTTGTCTATTCCAAAAGTATAGATCAATCCTTACAATCCTTACGCCATTATATTAAGGAACTGTTTGAAGAGAAATGATTAGTCAAAGCAAAAATATATATTTGCAGTAGAATAAGAAATCGAAAATAATTTGGTGGTCAACAATGAGCAAGCATATTCTAAATCCAGAATCAAAATTTTATGAGTACAAACTTATATTGAACGACCGTTTTGAGCGTAGTATTGTAGCATTGCTCAATAGTTCCACTGGTGGCACGATTTACATTGGGGTAAACGATGATGGTGAAATTATTGGTGTTGAAAAACCCGATGAAGTTCAACTGCAAATTGCGGATAGAATTAAAAACAACATTGCTCCTGAAACTTTAGGCTTATACGATGTAATTCTTGAACAAACTTACGATAAAAATCCGCTGTACTATATCAAAGTCATTGTTTCAAGCGGTACCGAAAAGCCATATTACTTAAAGCAAAAAGGAATGACTCCCGATGGCTGTTTTATACGCATCGGAAGTCAAACGCAAAGCCTTTCGGTACAAATGATTGAAAATCTTTTTGCACGCAGAACAAGATGCAACTTGCGTGTAATTGAAGCACCTCGTCAGGATTTAACTTTCAATCAGTTGCGGATTTATTATGAGGAACATGGAAAGAATCTGAATGCCGAATTTGCAAAGACACTTGAATTTTATACGCCTAACGGAAAATACAACATTCTTGCTTATCTGCTGGCTGATGAAAATGGTGTTTCTATCAAATTTGCGAAATATGCAGGAACAAATAAAGTGGACTTAATTGAAAATGAAGAACTCGGTTATTGTTCCCTTTTGAAGGCAACAGACAGAGTTTTGGACAAACTTCGCATTGAAAATAAGACCTTTACAAAGATTACAGATAAATTTCGTATAGAAAAGCAAATGTATGATTCTGTCGCTATGAGAGAAGCGGTCATTAACGCCTTTGTCCATAACGATTATACAGATTTGATGACACCTGTTTTTGAGTTGTTCAGTGACCGTCTTGAAATTACCAATTACGGCGGTCTTATAGATGGTATGACACAAGAGGAACTTACAAGTGGTATTTCTCGCCCACGAAACCGTGAATTAATGAGAGTATTCAAAGATGCCGAATTTGTGGAGCAACTAGGCAGTGGCATGAATCGCATGATGAATGTCTATAAACCTGACATTTTCCACATCTCGCCAAACTTCTTTCATGTGGTATTTTTCTTTGATTCAGAAAAAAATAATCTGATAGATGACAGATTAAATTGTAATGATGATAAATTAAATGATAGATTAAATGACAGTATTGATAGAATAAATGATAGAATAAATGATAGATTAAATCTTTCGGAATCAGAGAACGCTGTTTTGGAAGAAATAAAAAAGAATCCTTTAATTAAAACCGATGAAATAGCATGGCTTACAAGATTTTCAATGCCGACAGTCAGCAGAGCAATAAAATCACTTCGTGAAAAAGGAATTATAGAGCGAGAAGGTTCTAAAAAGACGGGACATTGGGCAATAAAGTAGATAACGCGTGCACTGGATCAAGAAGGAAAAAATGACCAAAATAGAATATGTCAAAAAAGAGGACAAAGAATTCTGGTATAAATTAGACAATCATTTGCCGGAAGCGGAATTTGAAAAAAAGATACGAGACAAACAAGGATATGTTCTTTATGTGAATGAAAAACCAGTTGGAATTTTAAGATATAATCTTTTTTGGGATAATACGCCATTTTGCACTTTGCTTTTTATAGACTGGAATGAACAGAAAAAAGGATATGGTTCTTTACTTATAAATCATTGGGAAAACGATATGAAACATCAAGGCTATGGAATAGTATTAACATCTACTCAAGTTGATGAATCAGCACAGCATTTTTACAGAAAACTTGGTTATCAAGACTGTGGCGGAATAATAATGAATCTCTCAGGCTATGAACAACCTATGGAAATGTTTTTATGTAAATCTTTATAAGTTTATAGCGGGTAAAGCTAGGCAGGGGTGAGGTCTTTACTCCTCTCCCCCCACCAAATCCTGCACATGCTGGACAAACTTCTGAGCAAGAAGGCTTTGGGATTTTTCTTTAATCCAAGACAGATAGTATTCCACTGTTTTTTCGGGTGTGATTTTTTTGATCACGACTTCAGAGCCTGCCGTAACATTTTTGGCAACGGAGGCCGGGAAAAGTGCGATACCAATGTCCTGTTCGACGAGTTTTGCGGCATTTGACGAATGGGCAGTTTTTACCACAAAATGCGGCTCTTTATTTGTGCTTTTGAACCATTCACGGATTTCTTCTTCGCGGCTTTTCCTTGAAGAAATAATCAGGTCATTCCCGATAAGTTCTTCTATGCTCACGGACTTTTTCCTGTTCTGAGCAAGCTTGTGTCCCGGCGGAATGATGGCGACCCAGTTTTCGGAATAGACTTTAATGCCGTTTAAAAGTTCCGTGTTCATCGGTGTCATCGTTATGGCAAGATCGATCAGACCTGCTTTCATTCTGTCGGTAAGATCGTCAACATTGCCGCACCACAAATTGTAAGTGACGGTGGGATATTTCTTTTTGAAAGAAGAGATCCATTGAGCGGCAAGACTCGGTCCGTTCGAGTCAACATGTCCCAAATGCAGAGTTCCGCTGATTCCGTTTTTAATTTCGGTAATCTCTGATTTTGTCATTTCGGCAAGGGCAAGCAGCTGTTCGCCGCGCCGCTTTAGAGCAAGACCTTCTTCGGTGAGAGTGATCCGCCTTTTCCCGCGGATAAAAAGTTTGCAGTTCAGTTCGTATTCCAAGTCCATCAAAGCCCGACTTAAAGGCGGCTGTGAAATGCAAATCTTTTCCGAAGCCTTTGTAATGTTTTGTTCTTCTGCTACTGCAAGAAAATATTTTATATGTCGTAACTCCATAGAAAATCCTCACATATATAATATACTTTTTTTGCATAGTTTGTCAATAATAATAGTATTTTTATTTTTTTTATTAAAAGTTTATAATAATTTCAAGATAAAAAGAACCGTCACTACGGATAAGGATTGTGAAATGGAAAATCATAATTATCAGAATGCAAAAACTTTATATGAACCTTCTTTTGAACACGATGCTTGTGGAATTGGGGCGATCGTCAGCATCGACGGGATTAAAAGTTACACGGTTGTGGACAATGCACTGTCTATCGTAGAGAAACTCGAACATCGTGCCGGCAAAGATGCTTCGGGCGAAACAGGTGACGGTGTAGGTATTTTAGTACAGATCCCGCATGAGTTTTTTTCCGGAGCTGCTGTGAACGGTGAAATTGTCGGCAGTAACGGATCGGTTTGCAGCAGTATTGGCGATGAACGCGATTATGGCGTTGGAATGTTCTTTTTGTCAGGCGACGGTTTTGCAAGAAGTAAGACGATGAAACTTTTTGAAAATCTTTGCCAAAAAGAGGATTTGAGATTTTTGGGCTGGCGGCATGTCCCGATTGCCGAAGAAGTTCTGGGTGAAAAAGCCCGCAGCTGTATGCCGGTCATTATGCAGTGCTTTGTTGCCCGTCCTGAGAATTGTGCGAAGGGCATTGATTTTGACCGTAAGCTTTATATTTTAAGACGGCACTTTGAGAAAAGTTTCCCGGCAGGAGCCGCTTATGTATGTTCGTTAAGCAGCCGCACGATTGTTTATAAGGGGATGTTTTTGGTTGCTCAGCTGCGCCTTTTTTACAAAGACTTACAGTCACCAAAGTTTAAGAGTGCACTTGCTCTTGTTCATTCTCGATTCAGTACAAATACGCAGCCCAGCTGGCACAGGGCTCATCCAAACCGGCTGATCGCCCATAACGGAGAGATCAATACAATCCGCGGAAATGTTGACAGAATGCTTTCCCGCGAAGAAACTCTGCATTCAGACATTATTGCGGAGGACGAGATGAAGAAGATCCTTCCGGCAGTAGACACTAACGGAAGTGATTCGGCAATGCTTGACAATACTCTTGAATTCCTTATGATGAACGGAACACCGCTTCCGCTTGCTATAATGATGTGCATTCCTGAAGCATGGAAAAACGACAGTGCTATGGATTCCGATAAAAAGGATTTTTATCATTATTACGCTACGATGATGGAAAGCTGGGACGGACCTGCTGCCATTTTGTTCAGCGACGGAGATTTGCTTGGTGCAACGCTTGACAGGAACGGACTTCGACCGAGCCGTTATTATATCACAAATGACAATATGCTCATTTTGGCAAGTGAAGTCGGTGTGCTTGATATACCGGAAGAAAAAATCGTCAAAAAATCACGGCTTATGCCCGGCCGTATTCTGCTTGTGGACACTGTCAGCAAGCGGATTATCTCTGACGAAGAATGCAAAAAATATTACGCATCACTTCATCCTTATGGCGAGTGGCTTGACAGAAATCTGCTTCATTTGAGCGATCTGAAGATCCCAAACAAAAAAATCCCTGTTTATACACAGGACGAACGCAACATCATGTACCGTGCATTCGGCTGGAATTATGAAGATGTAAATGAAATGGTTTTGCCGATGGCACGTGACGGAGTAGAGCCGACAGCGAGCATGGGTGTGGATACTCCGCTTGCGGTTTTGTCTGATAAGCATCCGCCGCTTTATTCTTACTTCAAGCAGCTTTTTGCGCAGGTTACAAATCCGCCGATTGATTCTCTGCGGGAAAAAATCGTTACAGACACAACAGTTTATGTAGGAAGCGACGGTAATCTGCTCGAAGCAAAAAGTGAAAACTGTATCGTGCTGGAGATTAATAATCCGATCTTGACAGGAGTTGATACGATAAAGATTAAGGCACTCGATAAACCCGGTTATAAAGCGGCGACAGTATCGATTTTATTTTATAAAAATACTTCGCTTGAGTCTGCGATTGACGGCGTTTTTAACGAGATCGAAAAATGTTATCATGAAGGCTGTAATATCATAATCCTGTCTGACCGCGGAGTTGACGAAAGTCATGCTGCGATCCCGTCGCTGCTTGCGGTAAGTGCAGTGGAGCAGTATCTGATTCGCACAAAAAAGCGGACAAAGATCTCTATAATCCTGGAAAGTGCAGAAGTCCGCGATGTTCATCAGGCGGCAATGTGTCTGGGCTACGGAGCACGAGCCGTCAATCCGTATCTTGCCCACGAGTGCATTGCAGAACTTATCGACCAAAAGCTGCTCGACAAAGATTATCACACGGCGATTGACGATTATAACAAGGCACTTCTAAGCGGTGTTGTAAAAATCGCAGCAAAGATGGGTATATCTTCCATACAATCGTATCAGTCGGCACAGATTTTTGAAGCAGTCGGAATATCAAAAGAAGTCACTGACAAATATTTTACAAATACCGTTAGCCGTGTCGGCGGAATCACGCTTAAAGAGATTGAAGATGACATTAAGTATCACCACAATCACGCATTTGATCCGCTTGGGCTGAGCGTGAATACTCATCTTGACTCGGTTGGGAAGCACAAGTTCCGCCGCGGTACAACCTGCGAAGACCATCTTTATTCGCCGGAAACGATTGTGGCATTGCAGCAGGCTGTTCAGAACGAAGATTACGCTCGCTTCAAAGAATACACCGCTATGGTTGATGACAAGAGCCGACCGCACACATTGCGAAGTTTGTTTGAGTTTAATTATGAAGGTAAAAAAGAAATCCCGATTGATGAAGTTGAAAGTGTCGATGAGATTGTGCAGCGGTTTAAGACAGGGGCTATGAGTTACGGCTCGATTAGCGAAGACGCACACAAGTGTATGGCGGAAGCAATGAACCGTCTGCACGGCAAGTCAAACTCCGGCGAAGGCGGCGAAAATCCAAAGCGTCTTGGTACGAAATACAATTCTGCGATTAAGCAGGTTGCAAGCGGCCGCTTTGGTGTAACGGAAGAATATCTGTTAAGTGCAAAAGAGATCCAGATAAAAATGGCTCAGGGAGCAAAGCCCGGTGAGGGCGGACATTTGCCGGGGAAAAAAGTTTATCCGTGGATTGCTCACACTCGTCTGTCTACTCCAGGAGTAAGTTTGATTTCTCCGCCGCCTCATCACGATATTTATTCTATAGAAGATCTGGCAGAATTGATCTATGACCTGAAAAATGCAAACCGTGCAGCAAGAATCAGCGTAAAACTTGTCAGCGAAGCAGGAGTCGGAACTATTGCTGCCGGAGTTGCAAAGGCCGGTGCTCAGGTAATCCTGATTAGCGGTCACGATGGCGGAACCGGAGCTGCTCCTATCTCCAGTATTCACCACGCCGGCTTGCCGTGGGAGTTGGGTTTGGCAGAAACTCATCAGACTCTGATCCAGAACGGACTTCGCAGCCGTGTGAGGATTGAAACTGACGGCAAGCTGATGAGCGGACGCGATGTGATAATCGCCGCTTTGCTTGGAGCAGAAGAATTTGGTTTTGCGACGGCACCGCTTATTGCGATGGGTTGCCGAATGATGCGAGTCTGCCAAAAAGACACTTGTCCGTTCGGAGTTGCAACTCAGAATGAAAAACTCCGTGCCAGATTTCCGGGGAAGCCTGAATATGTAGAAAATTTTATGAGATTCATCGCACAGGAGATGCGTGAGTATATGGCGAGGTTCGGCATTCGCACAGTAGATGAGCTTGTTGGAAGAACTGAGCTTATCAGTGTCCGGGAAAATCCTGCCGGCGGACATGCAGCGTTGCTTGATGTGTCCCGCATTTTGGCGAAGACAGGAGATGCCGGCAAAATGCATTTTGTTCAGTCGGATGTGTATAATTTTGGACTTGAAAAAACTTTAGACGAAAAAGTGCTGCTGCCGGTTTTTGAAAAAGGAGAAAAAATGGGAAACACTGTACCAATCAAAATCCACAGCACAGACAGAGCATTCGGAACGATCTTGGGAAGCGAGATCCAGAAACGGTTCGGCGGAAAAATTGATGCTGATACATATCGCATTGTCTGCGAAGGCGGAGCGGGTCAGTCGTTTGGAGCATTCATTCCGAAAGGGCTTTCGCTTTATCTGCATGGAGATGCAAACGACTACTTTGGTAAAGGTCTTTCCGGCGGGAAACTTGTTGTGCGGCCGAGCGAGAACTTTACATTAAAGGCACAGGAAAATATCATCGTCGGGAATGTTGCATTGTTTGGGGCGACAAGCGGCGAGGCTTACATAAACGGCATTGCAGGCGAAAGATTCTGCGTGCGAAACTCCGGAGCAAATGCTGTTGCAGAAGGCTGCGGCGATCACGGACTTGAGTATATGACCGGCGGCACGGTTGTGATCTTGGGTAAGACTGGGCGAAACTTTGCAGCAGGAATGAGCGGCGGAGTTGCTTTTGTTTACGACAGCGATCACACGCTTTACAAAAAACTCAATCACGAACTTGTCAGTCTTGAAGAAGTTACCGAACCGGAAGACAAAAAAGTTTTGCGTGACCTGATTGAGCGTCATGTCGCAGAGACAGATTCCGAGTTGGGTCGCTCCATTCTTGACGACTTCGACAATATAATTGGAGACTTTAAGAAGGTTATCCCCAACGACTATAAGCGAATACTGCAGGAAATTGCATTGGCTGAAAGCCGCGGACTTAGTCGTGATGATGCTGAGATGCAGGCGTTTAAGACCGTAACACAGGGTGCATAATTTGTTTGAGGAAAGAAACAGGAGTAAAACATGGGAAAGGCGACCGGATTTTTAGATTACCAAAGGAAAAATAATGAAAGTGTTCCGCCTGAAGAACGCATTTTAAACTTTAAAGAATTCCACACTTCGCTGGATGAGAACGAGCGCAGGCATCAGGCAGCCCGCTGTATGGACTGCGGAGTTCCGATGTGCCAGAGTGCGATCCAACTGAAAGGAATGGTTACGGGATGTCCGCTGCACAATTTTATCCCCGAATGGAATGATGCGTTATACAAAGGTCAGTTTGAGATGGCAGCGTGGAGACTTCTAAAGACTTCGAGTTTCCCGGAATTCACAGGACGCGTGTGTCCGGCTCTTTGCGAAAAAGCCTGTAACCTCGGCAATGGCAGCACATCTGAAAGCGTCACAATTCATGATAACGAACTGTTTATAATCGAGCGTGCATTCGAGTCAGGATTTATGAAACCGCAAGTGCCCAAAAACCGAAGCGGCAAAAAAGTTGCCATTATAGGTTCCGGTCCTTCAGGTCTTGCCGTTGCAGACTGGCTTAATCGCCGCGGTCACAGCGTTACGGTTTATGAACGCGAAGACAGGCCGGGCGGACTTCTGATGTATGGCATCCCGAATATGAAACTTGACAAAAGCGTTATCGACCGCCGGGTTGAGCTTATGCAAGCAGAAGGCGTTGAGTTTGTGATGAATACTGATATAAAGACAAAAGAAGATGCCGATCGCCTTACGGCAGATTATGATGCTGTGGCTCTTTGCTGTGGTGCAAAGAAAGCTCGCCCGCTCTCCGCAAAAGGTGCGACGCTCAGCACAACGGATGCGTCAACCGGCTCGGAATGTGGCACTCTTGTAGGCGGCATTATGTTTGCCGTGGACTGGCTGAAGTCCGTTACCAAAAGCCTTCTGTCGTCAAACCTGCAGGACGGCACATTTATCACTGCGAAAGACAAACATGTAGTCATACTTGGCGGCGGAGATACCGGCAACGACTGCACCGGAATGGCAATCCGATTGGGCTGCAAAAGCGTAACGCAGCTGGAGATGATGCCTTGTCCGCCGACGGAACGGGCAAAAAACAATCCGTGGCCTGAGTGGCCCAAAGTTCTGAAAGTTGACTATGGTGCACAGGAGTCAATCAACAGGTTCGGCAGCGATCCGCGTGTTTACAAGACTACGATAAAAGAAGTTCATTCTGACAACGGGCAAATCATAGGCATCACTACTGTACAGGTTGAGTTCCGCGATGATAATGGCACACGAAAACTTTGCGAAATCGAAGGCAGCGAAAAAGAACTGCCCTGCGACCTGCTCTTAATCGCCGCAGGTTTTCTTGGAGCGGAAGACTACACAATGCAGTCATTCGGCGTAGAAGTCAGTCCCCGCAACACTGTACTTACTCAGAATCCGAAGAATTACCGCACAAGCAGGGAAAAAGTCTTTACTGCGGGAGATATGCACCGCGGACAATCGCTTGTTGTGTGGGCTATTGCCGAAGGACGGGAATGTGCAAGACAAATTGACGCATTCTTGACGGGGTATACAAATGAGTGAGAGCGATTAAAAAAAAACTCGGTTTCGTCGCCTTCGGCGGCAGAAACCGAGTTTTTTTGGTGATAAGTTTTATAATAATTTCAGTTTCAGCAGTTCGTATTTATCACAAGGATCATCTGCGACTTGTGCATCTGCACAGGCTTTTCGTCCTTGAGCCTGCTGCACATCGGCATCCGTGCCGAGCAGCTTGCGTCGCAGATGCCCATCGCTTCCCTGCGACGGCTCCCGGACATACAGCCATATATCGCCGTTGTCATCAGAGAATGCGGAGAGTGGTCTGTTATCTATCAATAAGTAACATAGATCAATTTTATGAAATGGGAGATTACGATAATCTTTATAAATCAAAAGAGAATTGACAATAGAACGATTAGGCAAACCGGCATATTGACCTAAAATACATCCATGATGAGATAAATTTAGCATAGAATAGAAATGAGGATTTGAAATACTTTCAACAAGCTCTTCTGTCTCCAAATGATTCATCCCGTGAACATCTTTATATTTGTAAACAAAAAACTTCTTTGTTTCGCTGTCGCCAATATTAGAAAAACATACATCAATGCTGTCCGATGAACCATCGTAATAAAAATATTCCAAATTAGTACATAAATCAGGCAAATGATGTTGTATATCAGCAGAAATATCAGCATAATACAAACGATGTTCAAGAGTATTAATCGAAAAAATATTTTTTCCTTTCTTGAAAAAATCGGAAGTCATAAATATTATCTGATTATCGCATTCCAGTAACCCGCACAGTCTTATTTTTTTATATTCTATTTGTATGTCTACAGAATCAAATGTGACATCTCTAACAGGCAGTATCTCGTTATCAGACAAATCGAAAATACTAAGTCTATTGTCTGCAAGCATATAAAAATGACCATTGAGATAAGTCATACCATATCCGGCAGGGACATTAATTCTCTTTAAAACTTTAGCTCCTGCTTTGCGAGGATTATACTCATAAACAGTTTTGTTCGGCATATCACATGGCAGATACTTGTCTGTATAAGTCTGATCTTTGCAGTTACATAAAGAAGAGACAAAACAAAAAAGTAATACAAATTTTAAGATTTTTAACATATTACTAAATATGAATTATTGAAACTTCTCCGGCGGTCAATCAATCAAAAAATCGTCAATAGTATATTGAGCCCATTCATGTTTTTCAGGGCTTTCATCGCAAGTTAATTATGCATTATGAATTAATTCATCTCTTCGCAGCCAATATCATCTTAAGACTCTCAGGATCGTTTAATTGGCTCTGCACTTCGTCGAGACGCTGAGTTTTCAGAGCGAGGTTGGTGAGGACTTTCCATGCAATCTCCGGCTGCTTCTGTATCAGGTCAAGGAATGACTGTTTGCTTAGGCTCTCAACTTCCGCTTCGTCGGTTGTCGCCATAATGGTAGAGCTTCTGGAGAGTCCGAGTATCATTGACATTTCACCGAAGATGTCGCCTTCGTGCAGTGTGCCGCAGTTAATCACAGTGTCGCCGCTTACTCGCTGAACGGTGAATGCACCTTTGTGAATGATGTAGAGATTTCTGTCTTTGGTGTCGCCCTGCCGAACGACTATGCCGCCTTTTTTCAGTGTAAGTATCATAATACAGCTCCTTGATATTTTTCGAGACCCCGAAACAGGTTCGGAGTGACAGGTTATTTAACAAGATCCGGTGTGATAAGAGTCTCTCTCTCACAGTAGTAACATCTGCCGTAGGTTTGATTTTCGTCATAATGCTCTACGATGAATTTCGAGTCGCAGTCGTGATATTTGTTCGTCACGCATGTCGGATTGGGGCATCGCAGCACTTTGTTTATCACTTTCGGCACTTCGACCTGGCGTTTCTCAACGACTTCGCTGTCCTTGATGATGTTGATCGTTGCCTGTGGTGAGAATATCGCTATCATATCGGTGTGCTTTTTGTCGAGGTGGACATTCTCTATCTTGATAATGTCTTTCTTGCCCGTTACTGCCGAGTCGAAGTTCATACCGATACTGACGATGCCGTCTTTCTTGATCTCAAGAATGTCGATGATCTTCAGTGCCATCGATGAATTGATGTGGTCTATTACAGTTCCGTTGTCTATCTTATATACTTTGAATGATCTCTGAGAGTTGCTGCTCATTTTATCGCTCCTGTTACTAATGATACTAATGCCTGACGAACAGGTATACCGTTATGTGCCTGATGGAAATAAAGTGCATTCGGTGTGTCATCCACATCAGGATCGATCTCATCGACTCGCGGCAGCGGATGCATGATCTTTACATTGGGATTGAGGTCTGCCAATGTCGCTTTGGATATTTTATAAGAACCTGCAACACGCTCGTATTCCTGCAAGTCTCCGAATCGTTCTTTCTGAATTCGTGTGACATATATCACATCGAGTTTTTTGCATTCTTCGTTGATGCACTCTATCTCATCATAAGCGACATTGCGGCTTTGCAGGTGCTCCTTGACATCTTTGGGCATTCGGAGGAGTTTGGGGGCGATCAGTGTGAGTTTGACATTGTAGTGTGCCAATGCCATCGACAGCGAGTGGACAGTCCTGCCGTATTTGAGATCGCCCATCAGTCCGATGTTGAGACCGTCTATATTGCCGAATGTCTCCTTAATCGTGAATAAGTCGAGCAGAGCTTGAGTAGGATGCTGATTGGCACCGTCTCCGGCATTGATAATCGGCACTGATGAAACATCGGCAGCGGCACGAGCCGCACCTTCGTAAGGATGACGCATGATTATCGCATCGCAGTAGCCGCTGACAGTCTTGATGGTATCTTTGAGAGTTTCGCCTTTCATAATTGACGAACTTGAACTGTCTGCGATTCCGAAGAATCGTCCGCCGATCGAAGTTATCGCCGCTTCAAATGACAGCCTTGTTCTGGTTGACGGCTCAAAGAACAGTGTTGCCAAAACCTTGCCGGCTAACGCATTCTCATGCTGCCTGTTCTTCACCTCAAATGCTTTCTGCAGGATGTATTCTATCTCATCCTTGGTCAGATCCCGGAAGGATATGATGTTCCTTCCTATGAAATGTCCGGTTAAATCCATATTAAGCCTCTTTTATAAAAAAACCTGCCTTTATTAAATAATTAATAAGCGGCAGGTGTTAGTCATCCTGTTAAGTCTAAGAAAATATCTGTATGTAATAAATCGCTTTAGCATTTCCATATCAGCATAATAAATCAAAAATGCAATATTGTCAAGGAAATTTGTTTAACAAAGAGTATATGACATTTTGAGATAATTTCTTGTAATTTATAAATTTTCAAATTCTTAGCAAAATGATATTTTTAATTATTTTGTTTGAAATTATACATAAGATGTATTATAATGGAAAAAAGTAAAATAGGGCGGACTGCACACTCTTACATAATAAGGCGTTGCAGACGCAGATAATGATAAGGAGAGGTTATTATGGACTTTAATCTGATAAATGTAGCTGCTGCATTTTTGGTGGCTGATGGCAAAGTCCTTGTTGCCAAGCGAAACGATACCGGCAAATGGGAGTTCCCCGGCGGCAAGATGAATGAAGATGAGAAGACTGAGGCTGCACTTACAAGAGAGATCAGCGAGGAGTTGGGGATTACAGTCAAGCCGATTGAAGAGATGGGCTCTGTGGAGTATCACGACGGAGCGGATATTTACATTATAATGTTCATCGTTTCGACTTGTGACAATATCGGTGGCATCAAACTGTCTGCACACAGTGAGTACAAGTTCTGCTCGTATAATGAGCTGTTTGACTTGGATCTGGCAGAACCCGATAAGAACTTTATCATTGATTACGAAGAAGAGATTAAGAAAAAGATTTCATAAAACACCGGTGTCGTTTAGGTACGGATGTTTTAGGTAGTATTATGTGTAGAGTTCGCATTCCGCTATTGGCTGTTTTATTTTTATGTCTGACCTGTTTCGCACATTCTCAGGTGAAGTACGGGACACTCTCTGTCAAGGATAATCGTCGGCTTGGTCACAGACCTATGTATCTAAGCGGAACTTGGCAGCTGTATATAGATAAGATGCTGCCGACAGTAGAGGATGTGTGGATACAGCCGCCTGATGCGTATATTACTGTGCCCGGCACATGGGATGCTGTTCTTCATAAGCATAAGCATTCTGTTAGAGCTGTTTGTACTTATCGGATGTATATTACTAAGCTTAAGCCGTCGTGTAAATACGCATTCTATATGAAAGACTCTCCGAGGACTGCGGCTAATATATACTGCAATGGCGAACTTGTCAAAAGTATAGGAACAGTCAGAGAAGATCTGACTAAGGCTAAAGCCGGGAGACAGCCATTTTATGAGGAAGTTTTTTCTGATACAGAGGGTAATCTGGAACTGATATTCCAAGTGTCTAATCACAACTACCGCAAAGGCGGTATGACAGACGCAGTCAGGTTTGGGGAAGCAGAATGTGTATATAAGGAGTTTTGCCGTGTGGTAGGAGAGAGATTATACTTTTGTGCTAACCTGTTTGTGCTGGCATTGTATAACTTTATGCTGTTCTTAATGAATAAGAAAAACAAAGCGACCTGGTTCTTTGCTTTATTTGTTCTGACGATAGCACTGCGTATATTCGTGGCTGACTGTCCGATCTCAGCAATGATAATCCCCGGTGTACCCTTTACTGTGTTGTATAAGGTGGAGTATTTTACGCTGTGGGCGAGTCCGTCGTTTTTTGTATTGTTTTGTCGGGGAGAGTTCCCGCAGTTCCGTTACTGGAAGGCTGTATTCCGTGTTGTCGGAACGATAGGAGCTGTATTGGGTATTTGTACAACTTTGCTGCCGATACAGATCGCCAATCTGTTTGTGCAGGGGCTGCTTCTGTATTCGTTCTGCACAATGGTTTTTTTATTGATAGTTGTGCTGCAGGGACTGCGGTATCGCAGCCGAAAAGTAGTGATATTATTGGTGGATATTATCATCCTGCTTGTAGCAGGGACTGCTGATATTATTATTACTGAGATTAGGATAATATCGCCGATTATGGTGATGCCGTATGCGATGATGTTGTTTGCCATATTTCAGTTTGTCTGCATCTCGTTGGAGCAGAGCAGAATGTTTGCCCGACATAAGGCTCTTGTCGCAGAGTTGGAAGAACTCAACGAAGCCTGTGTTCGTTTTGTACCGAGAGAATTCCTCAGACTGCTCAATGTGAAGAACCTGCTTAATGATGTTCATCTTGGCAATCATGTCGATGTAGAGATGAGTATAGTATTCTCGCAGATGTCTTTCGAGTTTTACGAGGGCTGTCAAGAGATCGATGAAGAAGAAAAGACTCAGACTTTGAGCAGGTTTTTTCACAGAGTTTCGCTGCAGATTGTTGACTGCAGAGGCTTCGTCAGCAAGTTTATTTCACAGGGGTTTATGGCATTGTTCCCCAATAATCCGGAGGATGCGATAGAATGCTGTGAAAATATAGTCAGAGCATTGGATGAAGTGAATAAGGAACGGAAAGCAGAGGGGAAGTGCCTGCTCCGAATCGGTATAGGAGTTCATTACGGTAAGATGATACTCGGCATGATAGGAGAGGAGCATCGCCTTGATGATACGGTTATATCCGATACGGTCAATACTGCATCCAGGATAGAGAGTTATGCAGAGAAGCAGAAACTCTCGGTTGTAGTCTCCGAGACTATCGTCTCCAAGACATCGGCAGCTGACAAGGACAGGTATTATCCGTTGGGAGAGATCAGGGTTAAGGGCAAGGCTATGCCTTTGCTGCTGTCGGAGTATAGAGTATGATAATATTTTGGGGCTGAACTTCCGCCGCCGCAAGGAAGCGTTATGCAATGCTGTTTTGGCATTTTTTGTGAGGAGATCCCAAAGCAGGTTTGGGATGACATAGATGGAGTAACATTGTATGAAAAAGATTAAACTCGGACTTATTACAGTTATGATGCTGTGTATCGGGATGGTATATGCACAGGAGAGTTTCCTGTCGGAGTATGTTTCCCGCCGATGGTCAAGTGATGACGGGCTGCCAACTAATACGATAACATCGATGGTGCAGGACTATCTGGGATATATATACATGGGGTCTTATGCAGGACTTATTAAGTTCGATGGAGTAAAGTTTTCTGTCCTTAACAGAAATACTTCTAAAGTGTCACCATTCATATCTGCTCGTGTTGTAATGGAGGACTCCAAGCGACGATTATGGATAGGCAGCAATGATGAAGGATTGGCATATCAGAATGCACAGCGAAGCAGCCTGACATTAATCAATGAAGATCTGCCGAGCAAGTCTATCCGGAGCATTATCGAAGGCAACAACGGAGATATATGGATAGGTACATCCAACGGTGTCGTAGTCTATGATACCAATAACAATCTGTCCAGGATAGGAGGACTGGAATATAACGGACTGCAGGATGCTACAATAGTTCGGCTGTATTGTGATATATACGGATCTATATGGGCAACGACTACAGCCGGCAATGTATATCGATATACCAAACGGGATGGAGCATTTAAGATATATAAACCGAAATTTCTGCAGGGAGTTATCGCTTCGATAGTATTCCAAGATTCAATGGGGTATATGTGGTTTGGTCTGCGAAATAACAGCGTCTATAGGATCAAGACTACTGAATTATTTGCTGATGATGCTGATATACATCTGCAGCAGTATGTAGGACAGGAAGGATTTATCAGTCAGTCCGAGATAAATACATTTATGGAAGATGATAACAAGAATATCTGGATTGGAACACAGACCGGTATTATCTATGTTTCATTCGGCGGACATGTGGAGTATTATACTGAGAATGAAGGTCTCATCAATAACTCGATATTGAAGATATTCAAAGACAGAGAGGACAATATCTGGATAGGAACAAACCTCGGCGGTATAGAGAAACTGACTAAGGTCAGATTTCATTCCATACCTACAGAGTCTGCCGTTAATTGCATTACGGAAGATACAAGCAGGGGGAGATTCTTTATAGGAACAGACAGCGGTCTGATCTGTTATAACGGCAAACTGCTTAACAATGAGATTGTAGAGTATTTCAAGCACAGGCGTATTCGTGATCTTGCATGGAGCAAGGACGGCACTCTGATGGTGTCTACATATTCAGATGCGGGTGTCGTATTTATCAAAGACGGCAATATCAAGAGCATATCCAGCAAGAACGGTCTGTCGATAGACAGATGCCGTGTAGCATTGGAACTTCATGACGGACGAATCGCAGTCGGAACCGCAAAAGGTCTCAATATCCTGACGAGGCGACAAGATCCCAATAATCCGTCATCATTTATTGTGGAGAAGATTGAAGTGATGACTAAGATAGACGGACTGACTAATGATTTCATAATGTGTCTGTATGAGGATAATAATCATGTCCTGTGGGTTGGCACTGACGGCGGCGGTGTTAATCTGATCCGTGACGGTAAAATATTTGATGTAATAGATACGGATAAGGGGCTTGCCGGCAATGTTATATTTAAGATAATGCAGGATAAGAAAGGCAGCTATTGGATCTGTACAGGCTCAGGTGTAACCAAATATGATCTTAATGCCGATCATTTTGTTACATTCAATATGGCTGCAGGATTGCCGGCAGATTCGATATTCCAGATATTGTTTGATCAGAATGACATGGCGTGGTTTGTTACCAACTCCGGCTTATGTTCTGTGCCTGCTGTGCAGCTGGATATGATCGCTGAAGGCAGGAATATAATGCTGGAGACCAAATTATACAATAAGAATGACGGATTATTCCCAAGCGGACTGACAAGCACATCGCTTAGCTGTATGGATTCACGGGGGTGTTTGTGGTTTCCGATGGCGACAGGCTTTACTTCGTATAATCCGTCAGCCAGTCTAAGTTCTGTGCCGCCGCTTGTGTATATAGAGAAGATCAGCACTGAGGAGCAGACATTCAATCCTTATGACAGCAAGATAGATATACCTGCGAATGCCAACCGTATTACGATTGATTTTGTAGGTCTTAGTTATGTTTCGTTGGAGAGAGTAGGCTTCAAATATCAGCTGATCGGGTTCGATACAACCGCATCCAAAGTTACATCTCAGCGTCAGGTATCATATACTAACCTGCCTGCCGGTAAATATACATTCTCTGTCAGCACCGTCAATGGAGACGGCGTATGGAGTACTGCACCGGCTCAGATCACATTTGTTAAGCAGGTGTATTTTTACCAGACTATTTGGTTCGCTATCCTGTGTGTCTTGACTGCAGCCGGACTGTTCGCATTGTTCTATGTAGTGAGGATGAGCCGCATGAAGAAACAGCAGCTGTATCTTGAGAGAGTCGTTGATGAAAGGACCAAGGATCTGCAGATAGAGAAAGACAAGTCAGAGGCTCTGCTGCTCAATATACTGCCGCGTCCGATTGCAGATCAGCTCAAAGATACAGAGGAGATCATAGCAGACTCATTTGCGGAAACATCAGTTCTGTTTGCAGACATTGTAGGATTCACCAAACTGTCCAGTACATGCACTCCGCACGAACTTGTTCTGTATCTCAATGACTTGTTTACCAGATTTGACCTGCGTGCAGAGAATATGGGTGTAGAGAAGATCAAGACTATCGGAGACTGCTATATGGCTGCGTGCGGTGTGCCTGAAGCAAATCCTAAGCATGCCTTAGTGTTGCTTGAGTTCGCGAGAGGTATGCTTAATGATATTAAAGAATACAATGAGACAGCCGAGATGAAAGTTGGTATGCGTATCGGTATCAGCTCAGGAACTATTACTGCAGGTGTTATCGGCAAGACTAAGTTTATCTATGATATATGGGGGGATACAGTCAATACTGCCAGCCGTATGGAACACTACGGCAAAGAAGGACTGATCACTGTCAGTCAGATGACATACGATCTTATCAAAGATGAAGCAAATCTCATCGGTCAGGAAGAGCAGGAGATCAAAGGCAAAGGTCTGATGCACATATACAGAGTGATGTAGGAGCAATATTTGCTAATTGATAAGGGCCTGCATGTAATATTCATTATGCTTTTCATATCAGCCGCTTTGCACGCTGAGGTGTTCCATGCTCCTTCGCATGAAGAACTCAAGTCTAAGAGGATTATGCTGAATGTGCCGTGGGAGTTTTATCAGGGACGGTTCATCTCGCCTGAGGATATTGATGACCAGACTGCTGATGATACAGTTACTCCTCCGTGTGTATGGAATGCTTACTTCCCTAACGGGCTTGGCTGCGGTACATTTCGGTTGCAGATAGACGGTTTGAACCCGTCCATCCAGTATACATTATTCTTATATGATGCGATAGGAACATCGTTTAATCTGTATGCTAACGGGGAACTCCTCATCACTGTCGGCAAGCCTAATGAGGATTGGACTCAGGCTGAAGGTGATCAGAGTATGAAGTTAGTCGATATGTTCTGCGACAGTGATGGCTGCATAGACCTTATTCTGCATGTGTCCAATAACTTCCATCGCAAAGGCGGTATCTGGGGCAATATCCGTTTCGGAGAGCGTAATGTTATGCAGCGGAACTTCATCCGAGATGTAAACAGGAGATTTATCTTCCTCGGTATGTTGTTTTTTATAATGTTCTTCCATTTTATATTTTATCTGACACAGCCGGATGATAAGGTCAGTCTTTTCTTATCACTGTTCAGTCTTGGCATAGCAATGCGGATCATTGTGCAAGGGTTCTCTATTCTAAAGTTTTATTTTCCGCAGGTGCCATATATATTGTGTCTTAAAATGGAATATACAGCATTGTTCCTCTGCCCTGCATGCTATGCGATGTATGTTCGTTATCTGTACGGAGCGGATAAGTTCCCATATAAGAGTGATATTTATACATTTATTATTAATTCTGTATTTGGTGTGCTTGTATGGCTCGGAGAGATAAGTTTTATCAGCAGGCTTGTGCCGATATTGCAGGTTGATTTTGTGATTAGTTCCATTGCGATGATCTCTGCACAGTTCAGACTGAGTTTCCAGAAAGGCCGTGTCGATACCGGACTGATGATGGCTTTAACGACATTGATGATATTCCTCTTTGGAGCACATGATATGGCTACATTCAATTATATTCCTGTGCCATTCCCGACAGTTATGCTCCTGCCGTATTCGGCTTTGATATTCGTTGCTGCTCAGTCATATATCACTGCCAAAAACCGCGAAGACAGTATGAAGAGGATTAGGAAGATGTCTGATAACTTAACTCAGACGAATGAGATCTATTATAGATTTGTGCCGAAAGAGTTCCTGACTCTGCTCGGTAAGGACAATATCACCGATGTGCAGCTTGACGATCGCAGCACCAAGTCGCTGGCAATAATGTCGGCAGATGTGCGCGACTTCACTGTAATGAGTGAGAAGCTCTCCGAAGATGAAGTATTCGATGTGCTGAATAAATACCTGTCAACGATAGGTCCGATTATCCGTGATCACGGCGGATTCATCGAGAAATATCTCGGTGACGGCATTATAGTTCTGTTCCCTAATGACGGAGTGCGAGCTGCCGAATGTGCGATCGCTATTCAGAAAGCAGTATCGGAGTTAAACAATGAGTTCCATCTGCGGGACAATGATACATTCCGCATTGGGATAGGTATTCACTACGGAGAGGTAGTGCTGATGACTGTCGGTGAGGAAGACAGGATGACAGGACTGACAATCTCCGGTGCAGTCAATACTGTGTTGCGTCTTGAAGCCCTGACTAAGAAGTATAAGCAGCCAATCATAGTGAGTCAGACATTCGCAGATCAGTATGGCTTGTCTGATAAGTATAAGCTGTCGGCACTTGACACGATACGGCTCGATGATGAAAATAAGAATGAAGTAATATATACGGTGAATATGGTATGACAGATAATGAATATTTATTTTTCGATATTGAATGTGCCAACTGTTTCGGCGGTGAGGGCAAGATTTGTTCATTCGGATATGTGATCTGTGACGAGCGGTTTAATATTATAGAATGTGACGATCTCGTTATGAATCCGGAGAGTAAGTTTGATTGGGCATTTTTCTCCAAGAAGATAGATGTGAGTCTCTCATATCCTAAGCAGAAGTTCTTGTCATCGCCGAAGTTCCCGCATTACTATCCTAAGATATATCAGCTGATGACAGAACACAGCGGGCGTATTATAGGATTTGCTCCGAAGAATGACATAGGTTTCCTTGACTATACCTGCCGCAGATACGAGACCGAGCTGCCGAGGACGCAGATCTATGATCTGGTCAGCATACTGCATACGAAGGTAGATGAGGATATGAAGCTGGTTAAATGGGCTCAGAGGTTTGATGTGAATATGAGCAAACTCACCGCTCATAACAGTGCCGACGATGCTAAGATGACGATGTTTGTGCTGAGAGGATTCTGTGCGGAGTATCGGCTGTCTTTGGCGGAAGCGATTAAGGCAGCAGAAAGGACTGTCATAGATACCGGCAGATATTTGTCACAGAAGAAGCAGTCCCGTGCAGCGAAGGAATACCGCATGAAGATAAAGCAGCTGTGCAGAGTTCGTCATATTATTAAGGAAGATAAACTGCACGGACAGCATTATCACATTATGCTGCCTAAGAATGCGGATATGAAAGCAAAGTATGAGCTTGCTATGCAGATATGTGCATTCGGCGGAGAACTGGATCAAAAGATACGGAAGAATGTCACAGTCGTTGTAGATGATGACCGCGTTAAACAGATATTGGCTAGTGAGATAGCCAGTTTTTGTCAGAATATTATCAGCGTCAGTGAGTTAAGAAAGCAAATATTATAAAAAAAAAGATAAAATATTACAGTTTTAATATTATGCAGGACGATAAAACAGTGTAAACTTATGCGATAATCGCAGCAAACAAAGGTGTAAAAGATGGTAACAGCAGATACGATTAAGAAATCAGTAAAGGACATACAGAATCATTATAATACAAATATTAATAACAAATATGTAAAAAAAGCACTGCTTAGAATGGATGTGCCTATACATGTCCAGCAGAATAAGGACTTCCTGCTCAAAGGTGATCTGTATTATATCGATTCCAGAGGTGCGGTTGAGGATCTGTATATGGGTGTAGCAGCAACTATGGATTATATAGATATGATAGTTAAGCATGTTATGCCGCATGTGACATTCACGGGAGCGGACTTCGTGCCGAAAGATGCCAACGAGCGGGTGATGGCTCAGATGGCTCTGAAGAACTACGGTATGAATGTGGAGGTCTTCCGCAAAAAAGTTTGTGACTTCTTTAAGGAACTCACAGAATATGATACATTCCTGTTTAACAAGAACCCGGCATACAACAACATTAAGAATTATGAAAATCTCAAAATACGCTGTGAGGAAGATTTTAGCATATCGGAAGATAAATAAGGTATAAAAAAATTTGATTTTTTGACGAAGAATATATTGGGATTTTATATAACATAACGAGGAGCATTTATGGCTGCAAATGAAAAATATAATGATTTAGGTTTGGACGGACTGGAATCCGAGACACTTCTGCATGATGAAGACACATTATCGGGTCTTGATGACTTGGATAACTTTGACCTTGACACTGATCTTGACCTGAATCTCGATGATGTGATGCCGGATGAAGATAATCCGTCAGCCGATGACTTGGATAATCTCGATAATCTGGATTATTCCGGTGTGGAATCGGATAATGATGCAGCCGTATCCGGTGATGTCGCTCCGATAGAGTCAGATATGTCTGACAATGACATTGTGGATTATCCTGATGCCATTGATACAACAGGGGAACCGACTGAAGCTGGAGAGGATCTGACTGATGATGATCTGGATCTGTCATTAGAGGCTGGTTTAGACGATGATGTTGAGTCGGCTCCGATCACACCAGATATTAGCGATGAAGATATAGCTAACTTCGACAGCGATGCTTATGATGATGACGAGTCAGATGATGACGATGATGATGCGTATGGCGTAGATCTTAAGATCGGTCCTGTAACGATAGCATTTACACAGGTGGTAGAGCCTGAAAATAATACAGATAATGAAATATCATCAGATGATGATTTTGGCGACTTCGGTGATGCGGATCTGTCAGATGGTGATGACATACTTGAAGAAGAGACCGACTTGGCTGATGACACGGATGACAGTGACAATGATGCTGCTGATACGGCGGATGATCTTGAAGGCCTTGATGAATTGTCAGATATTGGTTTGGAAGAAGCATCAGATACTGAGAGTGAGGAAACAGACGATAATGAGCATTATGATATTACTTCTGATGATGATCTTGAGTTTGATGTAGAGCAGGATGACGCTCTGTCTGACATTGACATTGATGATGTGCTGGAGCAGACCGGGGACGACAGCGGTAAGATGCTTAATATCCCTATGCCGCATGAAGATGAACTTGTCGTAGATGAAGAACAGAACGCATTCCTGTCGGACGAGTCAGAAGATATTTTGGCTGATATTGATATTGGATCTGACAGTGACAGTTTTGCTGATACTAATGAGCCTGATGAAACAGAAGAACAGGATGCTCTGACAGATATAGAAGACAGTGATACGGATAATTCCGTTGCAGATGAATTGGAAGGTTTCGATGATACTATCGAGGATCTGAGTTCGGTTGGTGCTGCAGACAGCAATCTGATCAGCGATGATGATCTTACTGCTTTGGAAGAGTCGATGCCGGCAGACAGTGAGACAGAGGCTCAGGACGAGGAACTTACAGAAGCAACGCTGGCAGGTGATGTCGTCGTTGACGAGGCATTGGCAGCATCTATAGAAGAGCCTGCAGACAATGATGATGAAGATGACAGGATAGCACTTGACGGTGATGAGGATCTTGGCATCGACCTTGACAGTGCAGAGATTGCAGATGATGACAATACTGCAGCTGACACACTTAGCGAAGATGCAGCTGCTGATGATACAGAGATCAGCCTCGATGAGGAACTGCCTGATACATTGGAAGATATAACAGACGCTGATGTTCTGACTGAAGAAACTGCGGATGAGTCAGATATTATAACTGATGAGATGCCGGGTGATGTCGGCAGTCTCGATGATCTCGATGTAGATGATATTCCTGCACCGACGACATTTGATGATGAAGATGAAGATGAGACTATCGGACTGTCCGGTGATGAGTTGGATAATATCCTTGTAGATGCCGATATGTCCGAGACTGAGATGGTGGATGTGGATATTCCGCCGACAGATGAGGAGCTTGCCGAGTCAATCAATATTCCTGATGATCCGTCATTTGAGAATGACGATGAGTTCTTATCGGATGAGGAGCTTGCCGCATCTGTGACTATCCCGGGTGAGACAGACATCTCAGCAGATAATGAGACGACAGAAGAGTCCGTCGTGGATAACAACATCATGACTAACGGAGACCTTGATCTCTATGAGAATGTCGATGATAATGGCAGCATTATTGACAATACTGAAGATGCCGCTGATGATACGAAGATCATAGGCGACAGCAGCGATAATGCCGAAGAACTCTCAGAGCAGGCTATAGTTGTTCCTGCATCGGATGACACTTTGTCTGATATTGATGTAGGTGCAGATATGGCTGACAGCATTGATGATGCCGCATTGGAGACTGACACATTGGAGACAAGCCTTGAGCCTGATGCTGCTGCTGATATGAACTTGGATGATGCAGACATAAGTGCTGCTGATCAGAATACTGAAGATGAGAGTGAGACTATAGATTTGGCAAGTTTCGAGGCTGACTTAGAGCCGGCAGACGGCATTGCTGACCTTGGTTGTATCGAAGATGTAGCCGGCGAGGAGTCCGTTGCTGACATTGATGACGATGCGGAAGATACTAAGATCGACATCTCCGAAGAAGAGACTAATCAGATATTTGATTCGCTGCAGAATGAGGACTCAGCTAATGACGAAGAGGCTGCACCTGCAGGTGAGACTGACACTGAGCTTAAGGAAGACATTAAGAATGTCCTGACTTGTCTTGACTCGCTGATGGGAGCATTGCCGGAGGAGAAGATCAAAGAATTCGCTGAATCGAAAGAATTTGAGGCATACAGACGATTGTTTGAGCAGCTTGACATTAAACATTGATAATGTCGTTACATACTGCAGTGACAAAATAATAAAATAAAACTAAATTCAGGCGGGAGACAATGAGTAAGGGTTTATTTGACAAAGCATCGTTATACAGAGAAGAGTTTTTGGACAGACCGAATGAGGGACTGCTCGCACAGGCCCTTGATTATCTGAACTCTAAAGATAAAGCAGAAACGGCAGCCGAGATGAAGATCGGCGGCGAGCCGGTTCTGCCGCCTCTGCCAGATGCGTCAGAGTTCCACCCGATTAATGAGCCGACCGTCGCCGATATTATGCCGGATGAAGAAACTGTTCGTCAGCGGCTTGCCGAGATAGAGGCTCAGGTCTGTGCTGCTGAGGACAGTCAGTCATCATCAGAAGTTATCCCCAATGCGGATGAAGCAGATACAGACAAAGACGGAGAGACTTTTTTTTTGGAAGGCGATTCGGTTCAGGAGCAGCAGCCTGACTACGAAGAAGAAGTCCTCATAATAGACTTGCCGAGAGACGATGATCCGTTTGCAGCACTCTTGGCTCAAATGGGCGGTGACGGTGAGTCGGAAACAATGGACAATGCACAATCCACACTGCACAATGAAGAGGATAATCCGACTGACGATGAGTCAGGTAATGATGATACATCATCTGACGGAAACGAAGGATCTGTCATTTCGACCGAAGCGGAGAAATCTGATGATGAGATCTTGAATCAAGTTCAGGATGACGACTCATCAGCAGATGACAATTCGAGCGAAGCGAACGAAGCTGGCAATGATGATGCTGAAACCGCTCCGACAGCTGAGTTTGTCGAAGCAGTGGATTCTTCGTTTGATGAAAATATTATCGAAGAAGTAACACAGGGAACAAGTTTCGTAGGTGATGCTATAGTTTATGATGCTGATGCGGTTACAGAGAAGACTTTCACTGATAATAATGTGTCATTTACTCAGCTGCCTCCGACGGATGAGCCTGCCCCGGATGTCAATGAGGATCTGCCTACGGGCATACTTACGGCCGATCAATCCGAAGATAATGAGACGGATAACGCTGATAACTTAACCGATGATGAGATCTCCGTTCCTGCTGATGATGAAGACAGCGATATGGCTGAACTGCCGGCTGTAGAAGACCTGCCTGCTGCAGAAGATGAATACGATGAATCCGAAAATGCTGCTGATATTGAAGAAGAATCTGCTAATCAAGAAGAAGAGAATATCGAGTGGATTTATCCGTCAGATAGTAGTGAAGACAATGAGCCTGAGACAATTAATAATGCACAATCCACAATGCACAATGAAGAGGATAGTCTGACTGATGATGAGTCAGGTGATGCCGGTTCATCATCTGATGGAAACGAAGGATCTGTCATTTCGACCGAAGCGGAGAAATCCGTTGACGGTGTATCAGATGATGGCACTTCATCTGATGGAAGCGAAGGATCTGTCATTTCGACCGAAGCGGAGAAATCTGATGATGAGATCCTGAATCAAGTTCAGGATGACGGTTTGGCAGATCAGGATGACGGTCTTGCAGATCAGGATGACGGTCTTGCAGATCAGGAGAACAATTCAGATACAGATGAGAATACTTCATCTGATGAAGGTACTTCCAAACAATACAATGACTATCTGGCAGTGCTTGATGATATATCTGCACAGACAGCTTCAATCGCCGTCGATGAAAATATGTTTGACAATTTCTTAGCGTGTGTCGCTGACAGATTTGAGATAGACCGATGCAGTCTGCAGCTGTTTGATCCGGATGACGGGTTGTTTAAATGTATGGCGAAGATCGGTTATGATGATGAGACTGAGGAAAAACTCGCTTTCGATCTTAATTATAACGGCATATATGGCAATCTCGCCAATAAGAAATCATACCTTGTCAATAATGATGAACCTCAGTTTGGCGGACTGGCAGATATTATGTCGGAGCAAGACTTTGCCGAGACGGAGTTCCAGTTGTGGATCCCGTTTGTATTCTCATCGCGGATTATCGGTATAATGCTTGTAACACATTCTGCATCAGATCTTACTGAGGACTACATCCGTGCTTTGGAAGTTGCCGGCCGACTTAATGGTGCTATGCTGTATAATCTCTATCAGCAATACACTGTGATGTGTGAAGAATATGAAGATGAGGCAGAAGAGGACGAAACAATTAATAATGCACAATGCACAATGCTCAATGATGAGAATGAGTCCGTCTCGTCCGATGAGGCTTACGAAGTGACAGAAACGATGCACAATGAGGATGAGCCTGCCGAAGAATCTGTTCCTTCCATTGATGAGCCTGTTAGTGAGTCTGACGAAGTGTCGGAGCAGGAGACTGCTGACGATACAGAAGAGATCATCGAAGATGATGATGCGGATTTCTCCGAAGAAGAGCTTGCTGCTGAACTTATGTCAGAATGGGATAATGCCGTGGATAATGAGCAGGCTGAGATCCCATCGGTAATTGAGCATGAAGATACTGCTGAGCTTGAAGAAGAAGTCAACCCATCAGTTGAGCCTGCCGAAGAAACGGAACAGCCGGATACTGCAGTCACATCAGATGAAGAAGAAGATGTTCCGTCTGAAGAGTCAGACACTGCAGAAGAGTCAATCTCTGAAGAATCAATCTCTGCTGAAGAACCTGTTGCTGCGGCAGGCACACCTGTACCGAGTCCGACAGCAGCTGATGATTATTCTAGTATTATAATCGATGAATCCTCATTCTGCGAAGAATCAGAGACAATTCATAATTCACAATGCATAATGCATAATGAGGAAGAATCTGAAGAATTGGAAAAAGTTGAGAAATCTGTCATTTCGACCGAAGCGAACGAAGAGAGCGAAGCGGAGAAATCTACTGACAACGAATCTATTATAATGGAAGATACCGGTTTGGCTCTGCCTGAAGATGCTCCTGTTGAAGTCCGACCTATCCCTGATGATCTGGATGCCAAATATATAGGACTTGCAACATTTATGAAAGATCTGCGGGAGTCCGGCGCGGCACTGTCTTTGTGCAGGGTGATCCTTACCAATGCTGCAGATGTAACTGCGGCTGTAGGCGAGTTTTCGCTAATATCATTTGCCGAAGATATTAAAGGCACGACACAGAGCATTATAGGTGGTGACAGTTTCGTTGAGGTCACAGATCCCGATAAGTTCTACATTGTTCTGCCAAATGCCGAGAAAGAAGAAGCTCAGGCTGCGACACAGATGATCATCGAGCAGATAGTCGGGCTGTTCTCAGAGGCATTCGGCAATGCTGCGGAGTTCCGCTTTGAATGTGCCGCTAATGACTCATTTACACAGAGCGATTATCTGGCACTGCTGTCCGAACTTTCATGAGCCGATTCATTCGCACTGTCGGACGCAAGGGGCAGCCGACTTACACATTAGACGGCAAGTTTATCTACTCTGCTTATGACCCGTTTCGCGAGGCTGACTCATTCGTGAAGCAGAATGTCAAACCCAATCACAGTGCCGCTGTTACAATATGCGGTGCAGACTTCATTAATAATGCTCTTGCCGAGCGTGGCTACACAACGATTATCTCATTTGATTTGGCGGTTTTGTCAGGTGGCGAGCCGGATTTTGAGCCGTTTGCCAAGAATGCGGCTGTCCGTCGTGTGCAATCCATTCAGCAGGCTCAGAACATTCTGCTGGAGAATGGGATCTCTGCGGCGGATATTGACATCCTTATCTGGACTCCGTATATATCAGCGTATGAGAATGCCGATACCGCTAAACTGCTTGGACAGATCAAGGATATGTGCCTCACAGTTACGGCTTCCAAGACTGCCGCTGACACATTCGGCGAGCTGGAAGAGCGTAATGCCGGCCGGAACATTCGCACGCTTGGGAATATAACATATATGCCGCCTCAGAATGTCTGTGACACGGCGGTGATTGTGGCAAGCGGAGCAAGTCTGTCTGATTATCTTGAACTGCTTAGGACTTTGCAGAGTAAGGCACTGATTCTTGCTCTGCCGTCATCGGTGAAATATCTTCATTCTGTCGGGATTGAGCCTGATTATGTTATCGCAGTTGATCCGGGCTATGCTACGCTGTATCATCTGTGCGGCCTGAAATCCGAGACCGCTTTGATTTGTCCGCTGTCGATCAATCCTGCAATACTAAGGCTGCCGAACATTACTCCGATATTCTTCAGTTATGAGAATGAGACCGACCGCAAAGTTTTTGCCGGGACAGATGTGATCCGCTCGTGTTCGGAGGGCAGCGTTGTTTTCAATGCTGTTAGGATTGTGCGGCAGCTTGGAGCTAAGAATGTGATACTTATGGGGCAGGACTTCTCATTCTGCAATCATCGCTCGCATGTGCCCGGCGGGTACTTCGAGACAGAATACTTCGGACAGACGGGTTATTATGACAGTCTTGATAAGACATTGCTGGAACTGCGATGCCGCAAAGAGCCGACTGTTATTAAGACAGGTGATAGGATGCTGGACAGCGATGTTTCACTCAAGATCTATATGGATCACTTGCTCCGGACAGACTTCGGTGTGCGAATCCTTCTGCCGGACAATGCCTTCAATCCGCTGGACAACCGCTATGAAACAATCTCCGTATCGGAAGCAGCACAATTGTGCGATGTGGAGAAAGCAATTCATAATGCACAATTCATAATTCATAATAATTAAAAAAAATAGATTTTCTGTAAAAAAAATAGGTTTTGTGCAGCAAAACCTATTTTTTTTACAACTCTTGTATCTCCGAGACCAGCAGCTTTTACTTCCTATATCTCCTCATAATATCACTGACGGTAGTCAGTGTGTAGCCTGAGCGAAGCAGCTCACATATCACAAGATCAAGGTCATCGTAGAGCCATTCATCACGAGTGTTGTAATTCTTACCGGTGGAGAGATTGATAATCTGTCCTGGTTTGAGATTCTCTAGCAGACGAAGAGTCAGTTCAGAGTTAGTCCGCAGATTCTGTGAATCAGGATTGCGTTTGTCCAGTCCGTCGCGGCTGTCTAAGTTGTATGATACATAAGTATAACCGCATTCACGGCCGTATTGGATCATCTCCTGATTGATCGCATGGAAAGGCGCATGCCAATATGAGACGAAATTTCGCCCTGTTACATTGAAGTATTTCTCTTCATTAGTAGACAGTCCCTGTCTGATGAAGTTCTTGTCAATCAGGAAATCGGATGTTGTCAGATTGATATAGAATTGGAACATATTGCCGATCTCTACAGGGAAACATGACAGTTCTTTGGTCATCTTACGATTGATGTCGATAAACATACCGTTAATGAAGAATGATGCGTCAGTGCGATAGTCTGCAAGTGTGCTGAGGATCGGGAACATACCTTCTCCGGTCTTAATACAGTCGAATACAAGAGCAACTTCATATTTGCTGCCTGCAGGATTTTCCAGATAACTGTCATCGGACTCCAACTCCGGCTGATACAGCTTATAGCGGAGTTTCGGCATTCCGATAATGTCAAATTCCTTGCCTGTAGCCAGCTGCTTCATAGCAAGGCTTTGCCGATAAAATCCCTGATGTATATCTCGTGTAAGCAGACGGTATGCTCCATTACCGGTTTGTTTAGTCAGTTCCGGATGGCGAATGAACATCGGATGCAGAGTCTTAGTCTCCGGATCTATAAGATACATATCCTGATTGCAGACAATACCTACACCGTTTTTGCCAATATATCCGGCATCATCTACAGATCCTGCTATAATAGGCTCATTAATATTCCTATCAGTATCTACATGATATATCAGATGATGTCCGCCTACGATCCATTTGTTCGGAGACAGGCACACCGCTGATACTACAGGCTCATTTTTGATTGCCCACAGCAGCTCTTCGGAGCCGTATTCATAGCAGAATGCTCCTTTGTCACAGCAGACAAGGATCTCACTGCCGTTTTTATTTGCTGCAACGGTTGTGATCTTAGCATCTGCAAACTCAGGCTTGACAAATTCTTTTATCTTATAAACAGTCTCGCCGATTTCCTGTTTTCTGGCATTTTTACCGACTGCACTCAGATCAAGAGTGTCCAAGATCTCGGTTCTGATCTCGCCGGATGTTTTCTTGACAAGATACAGCCTTCGTTTCTGTGTACCGTCAGTGATTACCTTCGTTGTAAAGAGTGCATTGCCATTGTTAAACAGCAGCGACTTGTCATAGCGTGCATTGTCGTCAAGTTTGAGATAAGGATTTTCCTGCATATCGTCATTGAGCGAATAATAATAGATCGCATTACCGTCTTTGACAATGAGGAATTTCTTGGATAATTCATTATAGATGAATTTATCGGTTGCCGGCACTAACTCAAACGGCAGCTTGCCGATGATCTCTCCCTGCCGCAGATAGTTCTTATAGATCGATCGGGCGAAAAATTGTGCCGGATCAGACAGCCATATTAGATTATTCTCGATCCATATCAGGTAGTTGCTGTCTGTCCACAGGATATTGTCGAGATTAACCTCACCGAGTTTGCGGGATTCTTCGGAGAGCTGCTTCTTATTGCGATAATCAGTCATCGAATAATAGTAAGCACTGCCGTTTTTCTGATAAATGAAATAATTGGAATCATTAGACCAAAGTGCCACAGGCTTGCCCGGTTTGATCTCGGCATTTTCGGATACAAGTTTTGATTTGCCGGTCTGGATGTCATATATTGTAAGATTGGCTTTTGTCGGAGATACTGCATTCTTACTCAGGACAAATCGGTCGTTCGGTGAGACGGCAGCCTCTTCCGGTCGATAGATCGGATACTCATCTCCTTTGTGCATGCCGGGGCAGATCCCGATTGTTTTGACATTTTTCTTTGCAAGATCATAGACATATAATCCTGTTTTATTTTGGATATATATTTTACCGGACTTCTCTGCATAGATGAGATTCTCAGGGTAATAGCTGAGTGCCTCGAAGACAGCCTTGCCTTGTGCAGCCGAGAAACTGCCGTGATACAATGTATGAACGGCAGTGTTCTGTCCGATCGTCTCCACCGTCCGAAAAAGGAAGTCATTTTGCTGAGTAACAGCGACCGGCTCAAATGCCAAATCAGCATAAACTGAAACTGCAATAAATAAAAATAAAACCGTTAAGCAAAATCTAATATTCTTCATCGGTATATGTTCGGCATAATGCGTATGAAAAATTAAATTTACTCGAAAAAATTGATAAGGTTATAGTCTGCCTGATTAATTTTTGATAAATTTTAATAAATTCACAATTTGCAAAAAAGTGCTTGACGATTGGTGAAAAAAAGTTATAATAAAATCAATAAACTATCGCTATTAGGATAACAAATACATGAAAGCAGAATGGATTAATCCTTTTATATCAAATGCAATCGAAGTTTTCGAGCAGATGGCTAATATTAAATTCGAGAAAGCCAACCTTACTATTAAGGATGACCCTACACCGAGCAATGATATTTCTATTATTGTAGGTATAGCCGGATTTATTCAGGGGCAGGTTGTCTATAGTCTTAAGGAGCACACTGCACAGCGAATTACACAGGCTCTTGTTCCTGATGTGACTACTGCCAAGATTGACAAAGCATTCATCGAGTCATCTATTGCCGAGGTAGCCAATATTATTACAGGCCGAACGACGATCCAGTTGTCAGGACAGGATAAGATACTGCACATTACTCCGCCGACGATCATAGTGGGCAAGGATTATTCCATTAGTTTTATTAAGCTCAAGACGATCGTTGTTAATCTGGCATCCAGATTCGGCACGATAGAAGTTAATATTGCGATCAAAGAAGGCATTCTGTAAAGTGCCATGTCTGACAAGAAGGCGTTATTACATTATAAGCAGCATATCAATACTTTATACGACAGCAAGCCTTTGGCAGATAAATACAGCAGTCTGACCTTGTATTATGATGATCTGAGATCTCTGCTGTCTGAAGTATGTCCAGCTTGCGGTTGTTTGCTTGAGATTGCACACGGTTATTCGCCTGTCAGTCAGCATATTAACTCCGGCGAGAAGTTTTTTTTATCGGATGATGATTTTTCGGCAATGCTGGCATATCATTGTCATCCTGATATTCAGTCTTTTAATTATCCTTTTAATGCTGCCGGTTTTGAAGCATTTGCTCAGAAAGATAAATTCAACCTTATTATAAGTGATTTCGGGTTAGACTACAGTGATTTGTTTGATATACTCAAACATATAGTGTCTATGCTGGCTATCGGCGGATGTTTTGTAGCGGTTGTGCCGGCTTATTGGTTTCTGCACGACGATATGAATGAAGACGAAACTCAGCTCTTGTCGTATTCTAAGCAGACGGATAAGAAGTGGATCTTTCAGGATAATTTGGATTTCGCAGCCGAAGACTGCGGCGGCAAAGTAGAGCGGATTGTGAAATTCGGCATAACACGACCGCTCGATCGTGCAGAGGCTGCAAAACTGGCAGGTCTGACGAAACTCTACAATGCAGAATGCACAGGCGACATCTCAATCTTAGAGCCCCTTACTATCCCACAGAATCTGAAACTTACACCGGCTGCGGTTGTCATTCGTAAGGAGAAGAAGACGCTTGATAAGAATAATCTGTTTAATATATAGGATTAGATAATGGCTCTGAACATAAAACATGATAATGACATACTTATGGTATCCGCAGAGATCAATAAATTGGCGAAAGTCGGCGGATTGGCAGATGTTGTATATTCGCTGTCGAAAGCTCTTATCAGCAAAGGCACTAATGTTTCGGTCATTATTCCGTATTATCAGGAGATGGAGAGTAAACTTACTCAGTCCGGAGAAAGTGAGGCGACATTATATGAGACTCTCAATATTGATTTCGGAGATAATACTTGGATTGCCAAGATATATAAGATCACTCTCGACACTATACCGGTTTTCATAGTCAAGAATGAGTTCTTCTTCGGCGGTGACTATGGCAATGTATATGTGGACAGCCAGCGGCTTAACCATGGTCCGTTTGAAGATGACGCAAAGAGGTTTGCTTTTTTCTCAACTGTTGTTGCAGAATTGCTAAGCACAGATAAATTTTTTAAGACATTCCGCATTATCCACTGCCATGACTGGCATACCGGCACGCTCATTCTCAATCTCAAAGAAAACAAGAAATATAAAAAATTATTCTCCAATATCAAGATTTTATTTACTATTCATAATCTTGATTATCAGGGTGTGCGGCCATTTACGCTTGGCAGCACATATTTCGGAGGATTGTCGTCATTCCGCGACTGGCTGCCGGATTTCTATAAGGAACTGAAGAAGAACAAGCAGGTGATGAGCCTTATTAGTGACACTCACTCCGATGAGCCGTGTTATAATCCAATGCGGACGGCGATCAATCTTGCCGATGCCGTTAATACGGTTAGCCCGACTTATATGACTGAGATCGTCAAGCCTGATAATCCTAAATATAACTTCATAGGCGGGCGCAATCTGGAGAATGAGCTGCGGACTGTTAATGCACAGGGGCGGCTATATGGAGTGCTCAATGGCTGCAACTATGATGAATATTCTCCTGAGAAACTTGATCCGCCGTTTGGCAAGAAGATCGATGGCTGGCAGGCTGTTAAGCAGCAGCACAAGGTCAGATTTCTGAATACATTCCGAGAGATGATTGGCGGTATAATAGATCAATCTGATGATAAATCATTCGCCAACCGCAATAGTATAATGAAAAAACTCGACTCTTATCGCAGTGAAGATTTCCTTGATAAGCCGCTGTTCGTTATGGTCAGCCGCATTGTCGAACAGAAAGTACAGATGCTTACAGAGACGATCAACGACATACCGATGATGGAACTCATTCTCCGTAAGAAGATAGGTCTGATGATAATCGGCACCGGCTCGCTTAGTGATAAGCTGGAAGCGATCAATCAATATGATAACGCATTTTATTTCAATACATACAGCAAGGAACTTGCCGATACGCTGTATGCTGTCGGAGATGTGTTCCTTATGCCGAGTGACTTCGAGCCGTGCGGCATCAGTCAGATGATAGCGATGAGTTACGGTACACTGCCGCTTGTTAATAAGATTGGCGGTCTTGCCGATACAGTCAACAATATGTATAACGGATTCGTTTTCCGCGGGACAAACAGGCTGTCTGCTCTGTATAATCTTATCCGCAGTATTGAGAAGATTATATTCTACTATAATAATTACAAAGACGACTGGCTGACAATGCAGGACAATGCGATCCGCACTGTCTTTAGCTGGAATGACTCCGCAGATAAATATCTGGAGATATATAAAGGATTATAATCTTTTTTAGTATTCCACTTGCTCCAGACATAATCCCTGTGGCGGAGCGAGGAATCCCGCCTCGGCTCGTTTCTTGGCGGCAAGTATTCGCGGAATATCATTGACAGACCGTTTGCCTGCTCCGATCTCTATGAGTGTTCCCATTATGATCCTTATCATATTATAAAGGAATCCGTTTCCGTAAATATCGAACCTCACAAGACCTTTGGTTTCAGTTATATCGATCTTATCAATGCGGCGGATTGTGGATTTCTTTTTGCCACTCTTCGTGCAGAACGAGGCGAAGTCATGCTCTCCGATAAGACTTGGTATTGCTTTGCGAATGGGACTTAAGTTTATCTGTTCTGTTATACGGGTGGTGTATTTCCGCAGGAATATATCCGGTACTTCTCCGCGGTCTATAGTGTAGCTGTAGTGTTTAGCCTTCGCAAGCAGCCGTGCATGAAATCTCTCATCTGCTTTTGTCAGACCGGTCACGGCTATGTCGCATGGCAGGTAGTGATTGATCTGCATTTGGATATGGCGGAGCTGTTCATCGGTTATGCTGCCGTTTAACGGCATTTGTTCATTCTCACAGAATGCTGCTATTGTATTATCGCTTACTTTGAAATTGCACACTTGTCCTCTTGCATGGACTCCGGCATCAGTTCTGCCTGATGAGTTTATCTCTACCGCTTCGCCGAATAGCTTGGACAGTAATGTTTCAAATTTCTCCGCAATAGTATTGGAAGTGTTGCTCTGCCTTTGCCATCCGTTATATCTTGTGCCGTCGTAAGCGACCGTTATTTTGAAGTTCATTTTTACTCCTGATGATAATCTATCACATTTTTTGACAAAATGCAATTGATTTCATATTCAGACGAAAAATACGGAAAAGTATTGGACTTTTCCGTATTTTTTGTTATAATTATTATTATGAAACAAAAAAAACATTTTGTATGTTCTAAATGCGGAGCGGTCAGCCCGATGTGGGTTGGCAAATGCCCGGAATGTCAATCATGGGGCACTCTTATTGAGCAGTCCGACTCTCCTGCCGCCGCAGCACGGGAAACGACAGATATTCCGCAGCCGCTGCATATTACGGAGATAGGTCAGGATGAGCACTGCATTATCAAATGCAAGGATGACGAGCTGAATAACTTCTTCGGAGAAGGCATAGTCAGCGGCAGTGTCATTCTGCTGGCTGGCGAGCCGGGTATAGGCAAGTCGTCATTTCTGTTGCTGCTTGCACATAATCTGACTCAGGAGAAGATACTGTATTTCAGCGGTGAGGAGACTCTATACCAGCTCAAACGCCGTGCCGTCAGGCTCGGTGTTACGCATAATAATATCCTTCTGTCAGACTGCAGCGATGTCGATGATATTATTTCGGTGTGCCGCCGTGAGAAGCCGGCTATTGTATTTGTTGACTCTATTCAGATGATGAAGAAGCGTGACCTTGATATGAGTTTCACTTCGACGAATCAGATGAAATTTTGCACCGATGCACTTGTAGACTTTGCTAAGCAGACCAATACCGCAGTTGTGCTGATCGGTCATGTGACGAAAAGCGGCGATATTGCCGGTCCGAAAGTCATAGAGCATCTTGTCGATGTCGTTGTATATTTCGAGAATGACATTAAGAATAATTTCCGCATTCTTAGATCGGTGAAGAATCGCTACGGCAATATTGATGACATTCTGTTCTTCAGTATGAGTGAGACGGGACTTAAGATCGTCAATAATAACTTCGAGATGATCCACTCGCAGAACTTCTACAAGACTGCCGCCGGCAAATGCAAGTGTATCGTAACAGAAGGCCCGAAACTGCTGCTGATTGAGGTTGAGTCGCTGCTTACTCCGTCTGTGTTTGCTGCTCCGAGACGCTTTGCCGAAGGTATTGATCCGGCTCGGCTTAACCGCATTACCGCCATTCTCAATAAGCACTTGGGGGAAAATCTCAATAACTACGATGTCTACGCAACGATCACAAACGGCATCCGCGTTAAAGATGTGGCGGTGGACTTCGCCATTGCTGCGGCGATATATTCGTCGAAGAATAACATCCCCATTGACGGACGCTCGTGCTTCATCGGTGAGTTGTCATTGTCAGGTGATGTAGTTAATGTCAAAAAGCTGGAGAATCGCATCGCCGAACTTGAGAAATTCGGTATTGATAGGATATATGTGCCGGCTGACTGTGACATTCAGAAGAAATTCCCCAATGCGATTGGTGTGGATAATATAAGGAAGATGAAGGATTTCTTGAAGTGAAATATAATATACCTGACAGGGTTTTGCATGAGATTCGAGAAAATATCAAAAATCAGCAATATTTTCTTCACAGCAATAATTTTTATTGACAAAACCCAAAGAAATATATTATAATAGATTTTCAAATTATTGACAATAATGTCATAAAATCGCATTGCGGAAGTGACTTTAATGAAGCATTTTTTAACGATAAAGGACTGTTCTGCGGCTGAGTTAGCCGAGTTGATTGATTTTTCGACGCAGGTCAAAGCAGAGAAAAAGTCCGGTGTATATCCATATCGACTGAAAAACAAGAATGTCGCTGTAATCTTCGAGAAGACATCGACGAGGACGAGGTGTGCTACTACCATTGCATGCAAAGACGAAGGCGGTCATGCGGAATTCCTCGGAACCGGTGATATACAGATGGGCAAGAAGGAGTCCATCCACGATACTGCCGTCGTTCTCGGACGAATGTTTGACGGCATTGTATTCCGCGGATTCAAGCAGTCCACTGTCAATGCCCTTGCGAAGTACTCAGGAGTGCCTGTTATGAATGCTCTGACCGACGATGCTCATCCGACGCAGATCATTGCCGATTTTATGACGATCAAGGAGCATTTCGGGAAACTCAAAGGTATTAAACTTGCATTCTTAGGCGATGCTCAGAATAATGTATGCAACTCGCTGCTTATCGGCTGTGCTAAGATGGGGCTGGATATGTCGATCGGAGCTCCGAAAGCATATTGGCCGACTCAGGACATCGTGGACTATGCGAAGTCGATTGCGAAAGATTCTTCTATTATAATGGAAGAAGATCCGATAAAAGCGGTTAAAGACGCGGATGTCATCTATACCGATGTATGGATAAGCATGGGCGAGGAAAATCTGCCGGGCAGTACCAAGAAATTTCATCAGCTGACACCGTATCAGGTCAATGAGAAGGTGATGGCTGCGACAGGCAAGTCCTCGACGATCTTCCTGCATTGTCTGCCGGCAAGTCACAACGGAGAGAAACATATTAATGAAGTTACGGAGGAGGTTTTCTCATCGAAGCAGTCGCTTGTCTTCGATCAGGCCGAGAATCGCCTTCATACTATAAAAGCAATTTTGATTAAGATAATAACGGAGTCTGACAATGGGAAATAGACAAACCAAACCTTTGTATATCTACAACTTGTTCCCCAAGCTGTATAAGAATGTCAGTGCATGGACTAAACAGATTAACTCTATCGCCGGAATGGGATTTAATATGATCTATATTAATCCGTTCCATTATCCCGGTTTTTCAGGCAGCATCTATGCTCCTAAAGAATATTATAAGTTCAATCCGCAGTTTTTCTCCAAAACACCGTCGGAAGAAGAGCAGCTCAAAGGTTTCATCGATGCTTGTGCCGAGAAGAATGTCGGCGTAATTATGGATTTGGTTATTAATCATACAAGTATAGATTCTCCACTTATCAATGAACATAAGAATTGGTATGTGCTGGAAAACGGCGATGTGAAGCGGCCGGGGGCATGGGAGAACGGCAAGTATGTATCATGGGGTGATTTGGCAACATTTAACATTAAGGACTCCGAAGACAAAGACGGTCTGTGGAACTATCTGTTGGAAGTTTGCCGACATTATCTGAAACTCGGATTCAAAGGTTTCCGCTGCGATGCAGCTTATCAGATCCCCAATGACTTTTGGGAGTTCCTTATTGCTACACTCCGCAAAGATTATCCGGATTTGATATTTATCGCTGAGACACTTGGCTGCACGCCTGTTCAGATCGAGATATTGTCTAACTGTGGCTTTGATTATATCTTCAACTCGTCGAAATGGTGGAACTACAACGATCCGTGGTGTCTTGAGCAGTATAATATGACCAGAACAATCGCTGATTCTGTATCATTCCCTGAGAGCCACGATACACCTCGTCTTATGGATGAGGTTCACGGCAACGAGACGGCTTTCCTGCAGCGTGTCTACTTTGAGGCGATATTCTCCAAAGGATTTATGATTACATCCGGTATGGAGTATGGATTTACTAAGAGGATTAATACTGTTACATCAACTCCTGCTGATTGGGAAGATACAGGTAAAGACTATCGTGCCAATATCAAGAATATCCTTAAAGTTAAAGATAAACTTGTTCCATTGCACGAAGAGAGTCCGATCACGATTGTTGAGCAGGATAACTGGGGCAATGTATTCTGCTTCTGCAAAGAATGGGATGGTAAAAAAGTCCTCGTTGTATTCAACAAAGATATTAACAACGAGCAGCATGTTTACTTGAACAATGTTCCTGGCATTATCAATGCATCAGCTGCGAAAGACTATTCACCGGAGAATCCGATGAAAGGCAATATTGTTGATCTTGATATTAGTCTTAAACCTGGCGAGATTAAAATCTTCGCTGCGAAGTAAATTAAAAGGTAAAAAAACAGGATTTCCGTAGGAAATCCTGTTTTTTTTTGTCATTGTATCAAAACTCGTCAAGAAAAATGTAATTTTTGTCAAAAAGTCGTCAAGAAAAGTGTAGTTTTTCTTGAAAACTCGTCAAGAAAAGTGTATAATATTGATATGGAACGAATAGCTTTTGAACAGTTACAAAAATGGAAAGATAATCCGAATCGGAAGCCGCTGATTTTGCAGGGAGCGAGACAGGTCGGCAAAACTTGGCTTCTGAAAGAATTTGCACGACGCTCGTATAAAAATTGTGCATATATCAGTTGTGAAAATAGCCCTCGAATGCAGAAGCTGTTTGCCGATTATGATACAATGCGGATTATCCGCGGTATATCAGCATTGACCGATCAGACAATTGTGCCGAACGAAACATTAATTGTGATTGATGAGATACAGGAGATTCCCAAGGCATTATCTTGTTTGAAATATTTTTGTGAAAATCAAAATGAATATCACATCGCTGTTGCCGGATCGCTGCTTGGGGTGGCACTTCATCAGGGTGAGTCATTTCCTGTCGGCAAAGTAGATGTAATCTCACTGTATCCGATGACTTTTGAAGAATTTTTGCGGGCGATGAGCAAAGACAAATTGCTTGCGATATTGCAAAACGCTGATTGGAATGAAATCTGTCTGCTCAGCACGGAACTGATTGAATATTTGAGGATGTATTATTTCACAGGTGGAATGCCTGAAGTTGTAGATCTCTTTGTCCGTACACAAAACATTAGGGAAGTCAGACAATTGCAAAACAGAATCCTCGCCGATTATGCACTTGATATATCAAAGCACGCTCCCAAGTCCGACATTCCCAAGATTTCGCTTGTATGGAACTCTATACCGTCACATCTTGCCAAAGAGAATAAGAAATTTGTCTACGGGGCATTGCGAAAAGGGGCAAGAGCCGCTCAATATGAAGACGCTATTCAGTGGCTTGTTAATGCAGGTCTTGCTTACAAGGTTACTCGTGTGAAGAAAGCCTCACTTCCTTTGAATTTCTACGAGGAATCGGAAGTCTTTAAATTGTTTATGCTTGACTGCGGATTGTTCGGGGCATTATCTAAAACACCGCCTGACTTAATACTTGTAGGCTCAGATGTGTTTCAGGAATATAAAGGTGCCTTTACCGAACAGTTTGTGCTGCAGCAGCTTAAATCTTTTGATGAAATCTATACATATTATTATACAAATGATGATTCTACATTGGAAGTTGATTTTGTGTTGCAGTGTGGCTCGCATATTATCCCGATTGAAGTCAAAGCAGAAGAAAATCTTCAATCAAAATCTCTTAAAAACTTTTTACTTAAAAATACTCACCTGCACGGCGTTAGATTTTCAATGTCTGATTATCGTGAGCAGGAAACAATAACGAATGTGCCGCTATATGGCATAAAGAGGTATATAATGGAACAGTAAAAAACAGGATTTCCGTAGGAAATCCTGTTTTTTTGTCCTTATTGATCAATAGGATGTACTGTCCAATCCCGTTCGGGTATAAATTCTTTAATTTCACCGGACGGTGTTCGCAGGACAACTCGTTTAATGTTGGCATTGGCGATCATCGCCATGCACTGGTTGCACACCTGACGGTGACCGCAGATGTAGATAGTCGCATCTTTGGTGGAATGACCGTTGCGGGCGGCAAGGCTTATCGCATTGCTCTCCGCATGAGAGCCGACAGCACGGCAGCGTTCAAGCTGTGTACCTGACTCAATTTTGTTCCTGTCACGATAGCAGAATCCTATCTCACGGCAGTTGTGCTGATACTGCGGAGCACCGTTGTAGCCGCTGCTGACAATATCTTTGTCTTTGACGATAATCGCCCCGACATGGTTGCGCAGGCAGGCGGAACGCTCCGCTACAACGGAGGCAATGTCAAGGAAATATTCATCCCAGCTCGGTCGGTCATTAGTTTCCATATTTATCTCCTTATTTGAGCCGTTTGTGAGTGAAGTGTTTCCTGCCGGTCGCATAGTCGTCAACAATGTCGCCGTGACCTTTGAGAATATATTTATAGATTACAAGGCCGTCAATGCCGACAGGTCCCCGTGCGTGGAATTTATTCGTGCTTATGCCGACTTCCGCTCCGAATCCGAATCGGAATCCGTCAGCAAACCGTGTCGAACAGTTCACGAAAGCATCTGCCGTGTCTACATAAGTCGTAAAATAATCTGCCGTATTCTCATCAGCGGTGATAATGCCGTCCGTATGCCCCGAACCGTAAGTGTTAATATGCGTTACTGCTTCTTCGACTGAGTCCACAACTTTGATCGACAGAATGTAGTCAAGATACTCGGTTTTCCAGTCTTCCTCTGTGGCATCTTCCGTATCAGGCAGAATGGCTTTTGCCCGTTTATCGCATTTGAGCGTTACATGTTTGGCATCAAGCGATTTTTTCAGAGCCGGCAAAAACTTCTGTGCAATCTTGGAATGAACAAGCAGCGTCTCGGTTGCATTGCACACAGCTACATACTGAGTCTTCGCATCTGTAACGACACGCACAGCCATATCGATGTCTGCCGCCTTATCCACATAGATGTGGCATATACCGTCGGCATGTCCCAACACAGGGATGAGTGAGTTTTTCTTGATATACTGTACAAATGCGTTTGAGCCTCGCGGAATGATGAGATTGATATATTTGTCGAATGACAGCATCTTCGCAACATCGTCACGAGTCTCAAGCAGGGTAATGGTATCAGTAAAGTCAGCCGACACTTCGCAGACGGCATCAGTTATGATCTTTGCAAGAATGCGATTAGAATGAAGAGCTTCACTGCCGCCTTTAAGCACAACGCAGTTGCCGCTCTTGATACACAATGCTGTGATCTGCACAAGTGCATCAGGGCGAGCCTCGAATATTACGCCGATTACGCCGATTGGAACACTCTTCTTCGTCAGAATCAGTCCGTCATCAAGTTCTGTCTGCATAAGCGTCTCATTGCAAGGATCGGCGAGCTTGGTCAGCCCGATAAGACCGTCATTGAGATCGCGGAGTTTGTCCTTGTTCAGAGTGAGCCGCTTGATTAGCGGAGCAGGCAGACCGGCCTTGTTTGCCTCGTTTAAGTCTTCTTCATTGGCTTCAAGAATAGCATCCTCATATTCAACAAGTGCTGCCGAAACTGCCATTAAAGCCTTGTTCTTCGTTTCGTTAGTCATGCCTGCCAATTTGGCAGAAGCAAGTTTCATTTTTTTAAGTGTTAATTCTAAATCTTCCATATAATATTCCTTTAACCTCAGCCCCTGCCCCCTCTCCAATGTGGAGAGGGGGTGGATCATTGGGTATGAGTTTCTACTACAAATTTAATTAATCAAAATCCGATTATATTTATAAATGTATCACAAATTTATCTTATTTGCAAGCGTTAAAATGATATTTGATATAAATAACATTTTATCTCAATGACATTTCAAGTCGTGTTTTTACTTGTAATTCGTCGTTTAATATGGTATAATAGTTTCACAAAAAAATCGGCCAGAATATTTACTGACTCATATATAAAAAAAATCATCATTATTGGGAGTTGTTTTTTCACTATGGATATTACAGAAATTATAACTAATCTTGTTTTTCAGCTTGCGATAATCATTTTTGCTGCACGAATTTTTGGCAAATTGGCAGCACGGGTGGGCATCCCTTCTGTTTTGGGAGAACTCATTGCAGGTATAATAATCGGACCTTTTGCACTTGGCGGTATTGCTCTCCCCGGATTCCCTAACGGATTTTTTGGTGTAACGGATTCTGCTGCAGGGGCAGTTTCATCAGAGTTATATGCGTTTGCACAGATTGCTTCTATTATATTGCTTTTTGCATCAGGATTGGAGACTGACCTTTCGCTGTTCATCAAATATTCTGTTTCCGGCGGTATCATCGGTGTGGGCGGAGTGCTTGTGTCATTTTTCTTTGGAGCCGGCTGTGCGATGTTTATCCTGCCCATCTTAGGGATAGAATGTTCAGGACTTTTTGACATCAAATGCCTTTTCCTCGGTATAATGTCAACGGCAACTTCTGTCGGTATTACAGCACGCATCCTAAGCGATAGGAAGAAGATGGATTCTCCGGAAGGAGTTACGATTTTGGCTGCAGCGGTTTTTGATGATGTACTCGGTATTGTTCTTCTTGCAGTAGTAATGGGTATCGTCGGAGCGATGGGCAGCGGACAGACTCTGTCCGGCGGTAAAATCGGAATCATCGCTCTTAAAGCATTCGGTATATGGCTTGCTGCAACGGTGATTTTTATCCTGCTCTCCAAAAAAATCGCACGATTTGTTCGCTTTTTTGGTGATGCAACGGATTTCTCAATCGCTGCTTTGGGTATTGCATTCTTCCTTGCAGGATTTTTTGAGAAACAAAGCATAGCGATGATTATCGGTGCTTATACAACAGGCTTGGCACTCAGCGGAACTGATATTGCACCGGTTATTCAGGAGAAGATTCACTCGCTTTACAAGTTTTTCGTTCCTGTTTTCTTTGCTGTTACAGGTATGAGCGTTGATGTTACGAAACTGTTCAGTCAGAAGGTTTTAGTTTGCGGCGGGATTTATACTGTGATCGCTGTCTTGTCAAAACTTTTGGGATGCGGTCTGCCTGCACTTGGTTTGGGATTTAATCTCAAAGGCGGATTCAGAATCGGAGCCGGTATGATCCCGCGTGGTGAAGTCGCTTTGATAATAGCAGGTATCGGACTGACAGCAAAAGATGCTGCCGGTATACCTATTATCAATCAGGATTTGTTCGGTGTTGTTATTTTGATGACACTCGTTACAACTTTGGTTGCTCCTCCTATTCTCAGCCTTTCTCTCTCCGTTAAAGGCCGCGGCACGAGGAAAGAAGTCTCATCATCGGAAAGTCAGCAGTTTCAGTGGGATTTTCAGAATCAGGAACTTACTCAGCTCGTGCTGGATCTGCTCTATCGGGATTTGCGTGCAGAAGGCTTCTTTGTTCAGATGATGAATATCGATGACGGAATCATCACTGCCCGCCGAGGTGAGACGGCTATTTCCCTGCAGACAGACGGATCTCGGCTTGTTATTGAAACTGCCGAAGAGGATATGGGATTTATAAAAGGCGAACTTTATGAGATTATGTTCCGACTTAACAAATCAATGCAGTCATTGTCTTCTCTTAAAGATGCACAGAGTCTTCAGCAGGGATTGGCAAGTGCCGAAAACCGCGTTACTGATTCTATGACGCGTTATCTTAACAAAGACTGTATCTCGGTTGATCTCAAAGGCAGCACAAAAGACGAGATCCTTGAAGAACTCCTTTCACTGCTGTGTCGGTCAGGAAATATCGAAGATCGCGAGATGGTGTTAAATGCACTTAAAGAACGAGAGGCTACAATGAGTACGGGTCTTGAAAAAGGCATCGCAATCCCGCATGCGAAAACAAATGGTGTAAAAGAAACATGCGTTGCGATCGGACTCAAAAAAGAAGGCATAGATTTTAATTCTCTTGACGGACAGCCTGCGAAGATCTTTATTATGCTTGCTTCCCCAATCGAGAATTCAGGTCCGCAGATGAGAGCAATGGCTGCTTTCAGCGGTGCACTTATGCGTGATGAAGTGCGGGCAGCACTTATGAATGCCGAGAATGCAGAGTCTGTGATCGAGATCCTGGAAGAAAGAAAAAGCATAATCACAAAATATCGTAAATAAGTGAGTGATTAAAAACGCCCGACTTTGTCGGGCGTTTTTTATATAACGAAGGAGAGAGAAGATAGCACTTTTTGTTCTGGGTGATTTGGGTTATTGTCATAACTTTATTCTAACCACTGAATGAACGCAGTCTTGTCATTGCAGTTGTATCCTGCATTCTGATAAAAATCCAGCGTGGACTTTTCCTTGGAGCCGGTCAGCAGCATCATCTTGTAGCAGTTTTCTGAAAGGGCAAGTTTCTTTGCATAATCAAGGCAGGCACTTGCATACCCCTTTCCTCTGTAATCAGCATGAGTCACGACATTTTCAACAAAGGCATAGGGGCGAATGTTTCTGGTCAGGTTTGGAATAATTACGCAGACGCAGGACGAGATAATCTTTCCGTCAACTTCATTTACGATGATGTGATGATTTTTGTCCTCGATAATTTGCTTCCACACTTCTTTTAGGTTTGCGTCAACTTCCGGCTTTTTCTTTTCGTGCAGAAATAAATACAATTCAAGAAGCTGGTCTAAATCATCAAATACGACTTCTCTAATCATGCCTTTGTCTCCTTCCCCTTGAACTCATTTCCCAGAATTGAAAAATACATCCTGTCTTCAAATGTTCCGTAAATTAAATTCTGCATTATGAATTGTGCATTATGAATTAATAAATCCTCTTACCTTTTGCATAAATCTTCTCCAGATTATAGAACTCCCGTTCTTCTGCCATGAAGATATGGATGATAATATCTTTCGCATCAACCAGGATCCACGGATTGTTTGTCTCAACATTCCGCTTGAAGAGGAAATCTTTGTGATTGTTGTCCATAAAATAATCAACGACCGCTTTGCCGAGACCTGCCGCATGCGGTGTGGAGTTGGCTGTTACAATGATGATGTAGTCAGCTATAGAATTCTGATCCGTAATATCAAGAGCCGTAATATCTTCACCTTTTTTCTCGGTTAGGACATTGATAAGTTCATCTACGATTTTGCGGGTTTCTTCCGGTGTCCCTGTCGATTTTGTTTCATTTTCGCTTAATATTGCTTCCGATTGGTTCTGCATGATGCCTCCGAATATTGGATTTTAATAAATTATCTGAAAATTTATGCAATTTGTCAAGTAAATTAAAATAATTGTTGATAAATTGAAATTTTTTGTGTATAATTTAATCAAATAATGTAAAATGCGTAGCATTTGCTGTGAGGAATCAATATGAGCGATAATGCATCTAAAGTAAACACATCGAAGTACCAATGCCGATCCTGCGGCGGCAATATGGAATTCGATCCGGAGAGCCAGAGTCTCAAATGTCCTTTCTGTTCGGATACTGCACCGATCGAGAGGGATGAGGAGAAGCCGGCTGTTCACGACTACAGGACGGCAGATACAAGTGCCAGTCATAATTGGGGAGAAGAGAAGCGTCTCATTAAATGTGAGAGCTGCGGTGCAGAAACTATGATAGACAGTGCCAAATCTGCTGATTTTTGTGCATTCTGCGGATCATCGCATATACTTACTCAGGAGGACACTAATCCTGCAATAGCTCCTGAGACGGTAATACCGTTTAAGATCTCTAAGAATCAGGCAACTGAGGCATTCAAACAGTGGATCTCTAAGAAGAAATTTGCTCCGAATGCACTGAAAAGCCGCCATACAATGGAGTCTATCAGTGGTGTATATATGCCGTTTTGGTCATTTGACTCGAAAACAGAGTCTGACTATACTGCAGAGAAAGGAACATATTACTACACAAATGAGATGAAGACTTTCACTGACAGTGATGGTAAAGTTCAGACCAGAGAGGAGAAGATCAGGCATACGCGGTGGGAGAAAGTTGCCGGTAACTACATAGAGTCTTTTGATGATGTCAATATTGTTGCTTCGGATAATGTCAGTCAGATATTGGCGAAAGACATTGAACCGTATAAGTTGGAAGAACTGACCAAATATGATCCGAGATATATATCAGGATTTTTGGCAGAGCGATATACAGTCGATATTCATCAGGGCTGGAACATGGCTAAGAATGAGATCGATGAAGAGATCGCCAGTGGTATTATCGAGGAGATCGGCGGTGATGAACATCGCAATCTCAATGTTACCACAGACTATCAGACGATTGACTATAAGCTGATGATGCTGCCTATATGGATCTCGTCATATCGATTCAAGGATAAAGTGTATAATTTCCTTGTAAACGGTCAGACCGGTAAAGTAGCCGGTAAGGCTCCGACAAGTTGGGCAAAGGTTCTCGGACTGTTTGGCGGTATCGCAGGAGTTACGGCGATTATCATATTATTGATAAAACTGTTCGGAAAATAATGTTAAATCCGTGACATTTCCTATGGGGATGGGAAATGTCACGATATTTTCAAAAAAAATAAATTGGGGACTTTGAGGAAACTCAAAGCAGAGGGGATATTTTTACAATCTTATGTCGGTAAAAGATCTAAGGAACAAATTCACAGGGAAAGTCTCTGCCGGGATGAACGGCATGAAGGCAACAGTCGATAATAACTTCGCACAGATTATGAAGATCATACTCTATGTCGGAGCTGGGCTTGTTGTCCTCATTGTCATTACGGCTTTGATGATTGGCAGGGGATGTTCTCGTCCTGACAGAACATTCGTCACACCTGTCAGACCTGCTTCCGATCCGCGTGAAGAGGACTTCCGGATGCTTATGCGTGATGAGTTGGTTCTGCCTGTTAATCACACATTTGAGGTTTCTGATGATTATATCGACTTTATGACGCTCAAAGAATACACCCCTCCGAAGATTGATATGGTAGTTAAAGACTATCAGACCATTCTTGAAGATGCAGTTGAAGATGAATTGAAATTCAACTTCGAGACGAGGGGCAAAAATGCGAAGAAAACCAAATCAGAAACCAAGTAATATCCTTACTGCCGTATTATGTCTTGCGATGACAGGCTGTATGTCGAATAATGCTGTTACCGAAATGCGTTATCCGCAAATGGAATCGGCTGTGACCGCATCACATTCTGTGTCTAAGCGGCTTATCAGCAGTGACGACTATGGCAGCGATATGATCAGTCCGCGGTTGGAGCGTGTTGTCCGCTATCGAAGCCCTATGCCGGAGACTCTGCTTAGCCGGGATCAGGATGCCGAACAGACTAAAGCCTTCTGGGATATTGGTCTTGCGGATGATGAGGATGAACAATTCATAATTCACAATTCACAATTCACAATGAAGAATGAAAAGTCTGCTGATAATGTCAGTTCGACCGAAACAGAGAGATCTGATACAATGCACAATGCACAATTCATAATGCATAATGAAGAATTATCCCGTCATTCTGAGCGAAGCGAAGAATCGATTGTTACAGAAGTTTCGGCAGCACCTCAGCATAACGAATTATCAGCTCGGTCTAATGCAATCCCGACTGAAACGAAGAAAGCAAATGAAACAGAGAAATCCAATGCTAAGCGGAGTCCTGCTTCGGCTAAGAAAGAGACAGCATTTGTGCCTGTTCGCAAGATTGACGAAGATACACTTGATATGACTAATCTTAAAAATCTCAAAGTCAAAGAAATGCCTCAGCAGGAGCAGGCAGGTGTTACGGATAGTCAGCTGACACTTTCGATGGCAGGCGATCAGTGGGTGATGAAGAAGATGCTGCCTGCTTATCTGGAACTCAAAGACCGCAAAAGCAATGACAAGCAGACGATATTCACATTTGATGTCAAAGCTCCGGGCGAGGTTAATCTTGTCTTCGTCCGAACGACTAAAGATGCGATTATTCGGCAGCCTTATAAGATATTCATACAGGAGTCGCCGTCTAAGAATACAAAAGCTGCGAGCACTCCTGCTGTCAAACCCGGTGCTGCCGAGGCTGCATACAAAGCCGGTATGGCTGCTAAGCGGCAGGCTAAGCCGGATGAAGCACGCAAACAGTTCACGGCAGCACTCTCCGATCCGGATAATGTATACTATGCCGATGCCTTGACCGAGCTTATAGGATTGTATAAGAATGACAATGATACTGCCGGTGCTGCTAAGGTGTATAATCAGTATGCCACTCCTGATGCCCGACAGTCCGATGATAAACTCGGCATTATTGATTATGACTTGCTTGTGATGAACGGCGACTACAAAGGGGCGATTACCGGCTACCGCAAGTTTATGCAGGATTTCCCGGAGTCTAACCTGACTGATAAGGCATTATACTATCTGGCATATTCGCTGGAGCATTACAAGGTCAATCCTGACTACCGCGAAGCATATCGGATATATAATATTATCATCAAGAACTATCCTGAGTCGAAATATCACAAGCCAAGTCAGAACCGCAGTTTGTATTTGGAGAGACATTATCTGAAGATAAATTAATGAGAAATAATGATAAAAAAAGCGGCACAATTTGTGCCGCTTTTTTTTGTCCTGTCTTCACCTTCTCACCGCATCTTTCATCTTCTTGACATATTCTCCGACGAGAGGAGGAGCAGATACACCATGCTCTGCCAATATCTTGATAATCGCAGAGCCGACGATTGCTCCGTCTGATATGCCTGCCATCTTATGTGCCTGCTCTGGCGTTGAGATGCCGAAACCGATTGCACACGGCACTTTTGTATTCGCACGAATGACTTTAACAATCGACTCAAGATCAGTGTTAATCTGGCTGCGCATTCCTGTCACTCCGAGACTCGACACGAGATATATAAAACCTTCTGCTTCTTTGGCAATCATCGCGATACGGTTGTCGGATGTCGGAGCAATCAGCGATATGAGATCTACATCATTCTGTCTGCACAGCGGGAGAAACTCGTCTTTCTCTTCAAACGGCAGATCCGGCAGAATGAGTCCGTCAATGCCTATCTCTCGGCATTTGCCGATAAACTTCTCCGCTCCGTAAGAAAATACAACATTTGCGTAGGTCATGAATACCATCGGAACTGTTATATCTGCACGCAGGCGGATAACCATCTCGAATACTTTATCCGTCGTAACTCCGCCGCTTAGTGCCCGAATGTTTGCACCTTGTATGACTGGTCCTTCTGCTGTCGGGTCTGAGAATGGTATGCCAAGTTCGATAAGGTCTGCTCCTGCCCGCACCATCTCGCGGATGCAGGCTTCCGTCGTTGGAATATCCGGATCTCCGCATGTGATGAATGGTATAAATGCTTTGCCATTGGCAAAGGCTTTTGCAATATTACTCATAGATGTCCTCCCCGCGATAGCGTGCGATAGCGGCAACATCTTTGTCGCCTCGTCCGGAAATTGTGATAACGATAATCTGATCCTTATCCATCTTCGGAGCGATCTTCATCGCATGAGCCACGGCGTGTGCCGACTCGATAGCCGGTATGATGCCTTCCATTCGTGACAGATACTCAAATGCCTGAACTGCTTCATCATCCGTAACAGGCACATATTCGGCTCTGCCAATGTCGTGCAGCCATGCATGTTCCGGTCCGATACCGGGATAGTCAAGTCCGGCAGAGATACTGTATACAGGTGCGATCTGCCCGTATTTGTCCTGACAGAAATAACTCTTCATTCCGTGGAATATCCCGAGCCGACCGGTAGCAATGGTAGCCGCTGTCTCGAATGTATCGACTCCGCGTCCGGCTGCCTCGCAGCCGATTAGCCGAACATTTTTATCTTCGATGAAGTTATAGAAACTGCCCATTGCATTCGAGCCGCCGCCTACGCAGGCAAGCACTGCATCGGGAAGTCTCCCTTCTGCCTCAAGCATCTGAGACTTGATCTCACGGGATATTACCGCCTGAAAGTCACGCACAATAGTAGGGAATGGGTGCGGTCCCATAACAGAACCAAGACAGTAGTGAGTGTCACTAATTCGGGAAGTCCATTCTCTCATAGCTTCACTGACTGCATCTTTCAGTGTGGCAGTGCCTGTCTTGACCGGCACAACTGTTGCACCGAGGAGTTTCATTCTGTAGACATTGAGAGCCTGACGCTTAGTGTCTTCTTCACCCATGAATACGACACATTCCATACCGAAAAGCGTAGCCGCTGTCGCAGTCGCAACTCCGTGCTGACCTGCTCCTGTCTCAGCGATTAGCCGTGTCTTGCCCATCTTGTGAGCGAGCAGGGCCTGCCCCAGTACATTATTGATCTTGTGTGAGCCGGTATGATTGAGATCTTCGCGTTTGAGATATATCTTCGCATCGCCTAAGTCTTCGGTCATCTTCTTAGCGAAGTAGAGCCGCGACGGTCTGCCTGCATAATCGTTAAACAAGTCGGTCAGTTCACGATTGAAGTCAGGATCGTCTTTATAATGATTGTAGGCATTCTCAAGTTCTATTACGGCATTCATAAGCGTTTCAGGGATATACTGTCCGCCGTGAATGCCAAATCGTCCGTTCTGATTTGTCATAATCTATCCTTTATCCGCAGCTCTTACAGCAGCTGCAAATGTGAGCATTTTATCTTTGTCTTTTATCCAGGCAGTCTCGATGCCGCTGCTTACATCCACACCGAACGGGTGCAGTCGATTTATCGCTTCCGTCACATTTTGACAGTCCAATCCGCCTGCGAGAATGTAAGGTCTGTCAAAGTTTTTAAGCCACTCCCAGTCAAAAGTCACTCCATCACCCATGCCTGCGTCAAGCAGGATATAGTCTGCAGTGCTGCACTGTGCCGCATCCAAGTCAGCCCTGCTCCGAATGCGGAATGCCTTTATAATCGGAATATCCGCCATTCTGCGAAGTGACTTGATATAATCCTCATCCTCATTGCCGTGCAGCTGAGCCATATTTATTAGCCCATCGCGATACAACTTGGCGATCATATCAGCCTTTTCATTGACGAATACGCCGACAGTCATTATATCAGGTCTTAGCGTTTGTCTCAGCAGTTTTGCCGTCTCAATGTCTATGCAGCGATGACTCCTGCTCCAAAATACAAATCCGACATAATCCGGCATTATATCGTTGGCAGTTTCAGCATCCTGCACACGGCTTATGCCGCATAATTTCATTTTGGTCATCTGCCTCACCACTGACACTAGATTGATTTATATTATACATTAAATAATGATTTTTGTCTATAAAAAAGTTGTGGAAAAACAGCGAGGTTTTCGCAAAATAATAATAATAAAGAAAAATCTTGACAAACAATAAAGAATACACTATGATTATAATCATAATGAAGGCACTTCATTTGAAATCAGTTATTTAGAATGACTATAAATGAATTGTTTCTTGTGCTGAAGAACATTCACATTATTTTCTTTTTAATGCATCTGGATCAAAGCCAAGTGTTATTATAATTCTCACATATAGGAACACTGTGCAGTAGTGCCTCCAAGAAATATATATCTATGGAGGTTCATAATGAACATTAATGAAAAAGAAGATGTTCAATATTTATTGGAACATCAATCGGAAATTGAAGAGAAAATTGGGTATAGGTTTGGTAATTACAAAAAATTATTAATTCAGGCATTTACTCGCAAATCTTTTGCTGCAGAAAATGAAGAATATAAGAGTAATGAAGAACTTGAATTTTATGGTGATCAACTCGTCAATACAATTATGACAGATTGGTTATGGCATTCTTACAGTACATTTCCAAATTCATATAAAGATGACTTTTTTTATTCAGAAAAAAACGAATCTGAACTAACTAGAATCCGAGCTAAATATGTGAATAGATCTGCATTGGCTCATTGTATTGACGTGCTAAATTTAGATAGGTATCTACTATTAGGTAAGAGTGATAAAAATAACGAAGTGTGGAAAAACGAAAAAGTCCGCTGTGATTTATTTGAAGCAATTATTGGTGCGATTGCTGTTGCTTCTTCAATAAAATATTCTTATTCATCTTCTAAAAATGAATGGAATTGGGATGTTATCGAAAAGTCTTGTAAATTAATGTGGGAAATATTAGACTTTGATGAAAATTTCATCGATATGCTTTATGATAAGTGCTATGAGTTAGATATTAGAGAACCTAAATTCTCATTTGTTAATAAAAATAATGACGGAATATTCAGATGCAATGTTTCGCTCTACTTAAATAATTCATGGTATTCAACTTCAAGAGATGGTTCTGGAAAAACTGAAACAGCAGCAAAAATGGATGCGGCAAAAAAAGCATTGGATTATTTGCAGGGTTATCAGATTAGACAAATTATAGGAAATGCTACAGAAAAAACCGCAGTTCAAGCCCTAAATACTCTTTATTTGAAAAAATTTATATCAAAGCCCAATTTGAATTGTTTTATAAAATCTCACGATGATGGGCATCAACTTTGGCGATGTGAATGTTTTATTGATGAGTATAAAGATATAGATGGTTATAGGCAAGCCGGAATAGGAGAAGCCTATTCTAAAGCCGAAGCAAAACGCTTAGCTGCGTTGGATATGATTGAATTTATTCTTAAAATTGAAACATAAAAAGCAGGTTGGATTTTGCAACGCAAAATCCGACCTGCTTTTTCACAAAGTATCACAAATGGGGGCTGGGGCTTGCCCCAGCGTTTCCAAGGAAATGGTGGGAGTCAAGAGGGCGGAAAAACCTACGGCTACGAAAAGTTGGTTGTTCCGCCCTCTTGGGAAACGCCGCTGAAAGCGGCGAACGGGGCGTGGGGCGGCAGCCCCACAATTACCCATTATCCTTTCAGCTCCCTCAATTTCTCCTTTTTATCCGCTGCTCGCATAAGAGTTTCACCAATCAACACGGCATTAACGCCATTATCACGCAGAATGCGAATATCTTCCGCTGTTTTAACGCCGCTTTCCGAGACGAATATAATATCATCAGGAACAAGGCTTCGCAGCCTAAGGCTGTTGTTTGTATCAACTGAGAAATTCTTCAGATTGCGGTTATTGACACCGATAATCCTCGCACCGACATTCAGAGCAAGTTTCACTTCATCTTCATCGTGAGCTTCGACAAGAGCTGACAGACCAAGCTCATCGCAGATGCCGATATACCGCCTGATGTCATTCTCACTAAGAATGGAACAAATCAGCAAAACGGCAGATGCCCCAAGCAGTTTCGCCTGATAGATCATATATTCATCAACGGTGAAGTCTTTTCGCAGACACGGGATATGCACCGCAGAGACGATCTCCTGCAGATAGCGGTCATCGCCCAAGAACCACTTAGGCTCGGTCAGCACCGAGATACAATCCGCTCCGGCTGCTTCATAAGATTTGGCAATATCGAGATACCGGAAGTCAGGTTCGATAAGTCCTTTCGACGGAGATGCTTTCTTACATTCGCAGATAAATGCGATGTCAGGCTTACGCAGAGCTTTCTCAAAAGCGAACTCTCCTTTGGGTATATTATAAGCTCTCTGTCGTATTTCTTCCACAGGTATGCTTTGCTTTGCCATTGCTATACGCTGCTTCGTATAGGCGGCTATCTCTTCGAGTATGTTCATAGTTTAATCCTCTAACATTTTATCTAAATCTCGTCGTCCATACGCTATATGGATTACAGTTATAATCGATTCTTTTGTGGTATAGAAAACAGAATAATTATTTACTGAGAAATAGTGAATGCCGCGTGATCGCCACGGTTCATTAGGGTATAAGTGATAACTTTCTCCTACAAAACTCAACTGTTCTATAGCGGCATAAAGTCTGTCAAGAACTGCATTGGCATTAATTTCTGAACCTAAATCATAATATATATAAGAATATATTTTTGCAATATCTTCTTCTGCCTGTTCTGAGATTACAATCTCATAATGTTTCATGAGAACCGCCTTCTTATATCAGTGAAAGCCTTATTCAGCGGTTTAACTCGTCCAGCGAGCATATCATCATAACCATTTTGCATTTTTGCGTTAAATTCTTCGTCTGTTTCAGTGAGATTATTCATTTTATTTAAACTGTATTGATATAGAAGAAACTGCATATATTTTGAAAGATCTTCAAGACAATCTTCCGGCAAAGTTCTGACTTGCTCAACAACTGTTTCGTAAGACATTTTATAGCTCCTTGCGAATAACATAGCTTTATGTTAATTATACAATAAATTGGGAATGAAATCAAGGAAAAAAATAATCCGAGATTTTCGTCAAAAAATCTCGGGTTATTTTTTTTACTTGTGGTTACATTCGAGTAAGATATTCTTTGACTGAGGAATCATTTTTCTTAGTCCAAGTCATACTGTTGCTTGAGACTGTATAATAAAACCATATATCATTTACCGATAATTCCCCTTCAGCATCGTTACCATAATATCTTCCGTATACAGAACCATCCATATAGATATTACCTGATGTAAATTCATACACAAGATTATCAGTATCTTTCCATCTTCCGACAACACCAGTTGAAGTACTGCCGGAATTACTGCTGCCATTATTAGATGTATTATCCTGAGCACATGCTGCCAACATCATCATAATCATTACCATAATAATAGATAAAATTTTCATTGAGTTTCTCATTTAAAACCTCTTAATTGTTAAATTTTTGCCACGGAAACACAGTGACTTGTCTGCCATAATTACGGCATAATACTACATAGTCATATTTTTATGACTATCAATACATTTGGAAATTGTTGTTTTATAAAGTTGTGAAAATTTAAGCAGAAGAAATACTTGTTCTCATTTTGAAGAACCTCCATTAGTCTGAATTTAATTACAAAAATCCCGTATCACTAAATGTCTCTGCGGGCAGAAAAATCTCAGACCAATAAGAAAACCCTTCCTACCCCATTTAAGATACAGGATTTTCCAACGGATTCCCTTCAAATAAATGAGTTATTGATCTGAATTTTTCTTTATTTAGCATTGAGGCAGAGAACTCTCTTTGCCAAATAATTCTTGTAATTAAAACAATGATATATGATAAAATTAAATTTGTCAAGCAAAAACAAAAAAATGAGATTTTGCTACTGCAAAATCTCATTTTTAATTATGAATTATGAATTATGAATTACCTATTACTAACATTAATAAATTTCTTCAGCGTCTCCATCGCTGCTCCGCTGTCGATAATCTCACCGGCGAGGCGAATGCCGTCTGCCATAGAGTCAGCTTTGCCGCCGATGTATAATGCTGCTCCGGCGTTAAGGAGAACAGCATCACGCTTGCAGCCTTTTTTACCGGACAGGATGTCCAATGTAATCTGAGCATTCTCAGCCGGAGTACCGCCTTTGAGATCATCTTTGGTACAGCGTGCAAGCCCGAATTCTTCCGGTGTAATAATCGAAGTGCGATACCAGCCGTCTTTGAACTCACAGATCTTCGTCGGACTGCTCATGCTGATCTCGTCAAGTTTATCCATTCCATAGACAACCATGCCGCGTTTAACGCCGAGACTGATCAGAACATTCGCCAGCGGCTCAACGAGGTAATCGTCGTAAACTCCGAGCAGCTGCATCGTCGGTGAGCCGGGGTTTGTCAGAGGTCCGAGAATGTTGAATACTGTTCTAAAGCCAAGCTCCTTGCGGATCGCTCCGACATATTTCATAGATGTGTGGTACTTTTGTGCGAAGAAGAAACACATCCCGACTTCGTTAAGCAGTTCAACGCATTTTTCGGGCGACTGGTCGATGTTTACGCCGAGTGCTTCCAAACAATCCGCCGTGCCGCATTTGCTTGACGCTGCCCGGTTGCCGTGTTTGGCGACTTTCATACCGCCTGCTGCAGCGACAAGTGCCGATGTGGTGGAGATGTTGAAACTCTGAGCATTGTCTCCGCCCGTGCCGACTATCTCAAAGATGTCCATGCCTGTATCGACTTTCGTTGCGTGGTCCCGCATTGCTGCTGCACAGCCGGCTATCTCGTCTGTCGTCTCGGCTCTTGCACTTTTGGTAGACAGTGCTGCTAAGAATGCTGCATTCTGAGTAGGGGAGGTCTCTCCGCTCATGATCTCATTCATAACTGTATATGCCTCATCGTAACTGAGGTCTTCTTTATTTACGATCTTTACGATTGCTTCCTTTATCATATATTGCTCCTTAGATATATAATACTGTCACCTCGACCGTAGCGGAGAGGTCTTTTTATAATATGTTTGTAATGGGTGTGATAAATCACATCCTTATGTACGGGTTCGATTTATCGAACCTATTATTTCTCTCTTAAACCTCTATCCCATTAATGAAATTCTTAATCATCGTTTTGCCATCCGGGGTCATGATCGACTCCGGATGAAACTGCACGCCGTATATCGGATAGTCTTTGTGCTGCACAGCCATAATCTCGCCGTCATCAGTCACGGCAGTTACAATAAGGCACTCCGGCATAGTTGCAGGATCTGCTGCCAGTGAGTGGTATCTGGCGACTTTGGCATTGCCGGGGACATCTCGGAAAAGCGGACATTTTGCCGAAAATGTTACAAGTGACTGTTTGCCGTGCATAAGCTGTTTGGCATAAGTCACTGTCGCTCCGAATGCGGCACATATTGCCTGATGGCCGAGGCATACGCCGAGTATCGGTATTCTGTCTCCGAGCTGCCGAATGACATCTATAATGATGCCTGCATTCTCAGGTCTGCCCGGTCCCGGAGAAATGATAATGCGGTCAGGATGAAGATCTCTAATCTGATCGACTGTCATCTCATCGTTGCGAATGACACGCATACTCGGATCGAGCTCGCCTATATATTGATAGAGATTGTAAGAGAAACTGTCATAGTTATCGATCAGCAGTGTCATAAGTTCTCCTCCTGTGCCAGCTCCAGTGCTTTAACGACAGCTTTGGCTTTGTTGATACATTCTTCGTATTCTTTCTCAGGAATGGAATCAGCAACGATGCCTGCACCGCTGCGGACGAAGACTTTGCCGTTCTTCTTATAGACGATGCGGATAGCGATGCATGTGTCCATATTGCCTGTGAAGTCGATATAACCGATTGCACCACCGTATATACCGCGTTTGTTATTCTCAAGTTCGCCGATGAGCTGGCACGCTCTTATCTTAGGTGCACCGGACAATGTTCCGGCAGGCAGCACCGCTTCGATAGCATCAAGTGCATCCTTATCTTCGCGAATCTCGCCGCGGACAGTAGAGCCTATGTGCATAACATGTGAGAATTTCTCGATGCTGTGGAGCTTCTCCACTTCAACCGAACCGAATCGGCTGATCTTGCCGAGGTCATTCCTGCCGAGATCGACAAGCATATTGTGCTCGGCAAGTTCTTTCTCATCGGCGAGCAGTTCTGCGATGAGGCGTTTGTCTTCTTCCTCATTCCTGCCTCTGGGACGGGTGCCTGCCAGCGGGAATGTGTGCAGAATGCCGTTCTCAAGTTTGACGAGAGTCTCAGGTGATGCACCGGCGACTTCAACATCAGTTCCTGAGAAGTAGAACATATACGGCGAAGGATTGAGCGTCCTCAGAACACGGTAGGTATTGAGCAGGCTGCCTTTGAACGGAGCAGAAAGGCGATTGGACAGCACTATCTGGAATATATCTCCTTCCTTAATATAATGCTTGGCACGCTCTACCATTGCACAGTATTCTTCCTTATTGAACAGCGGTTCAATCTCACCAATCCAGTGTCCGCTTGGTTCGGTGTTTCTCTGTCCCTGACGAAGCGTATTGACAAGATTTTGCAGTTCGCTGACTGCTCTGTCATATTCGGCTTGCGGATTATCCAGCTTCATATTGACGATAAGTATTATCTTCTGACGCACATTGTCGAATGCAATGACCTTGTCGAAAAGCATTAGATCCACATCTTTGAATGCTTCTGTATCATCGACTTTGCATCGAACGCTTGGCTCACTGTAGCCGAGATAGTCGTAAGCGAAGTAGCCGACAAGACCTCCTGTGAAAGGCGGCAGATAGTCAAGTCTCGGACTCTTATATTCGCTGAGTATCTTTCGCAGAATATCCGAAGGATTGTCCGTGCGATATGTCTCATCGCCTACTTTCATAAGCCCGTCAGAACATGTCACTGACAATTTGGGATTATATCCGATAAATGTGTATCGTCCCCATTGTTCATCGGCAGCTGCTGACTCTAGCATATAGCAGTGAGATGAGAGATTTTTAAGAATTTTGATCGTTTCGATCGGTGTGATGAAGTCCGACAGGATCTCGCAGCTGACAGGCAGGACTTTGTATTCGCCTGACTCAGCATATTTGACCGCATCGCGACATGCGGGTAGTATTTGCATATTTCGCCTCCTTATTGTCTCCGATTAGCATCTTCTATTGCAGTTCTTAGCCATTCTTCGCAGAATGTGATATTGCCGATGAAGTGGCTCGGAAATAATAAATTGAGAAACTTATAGCACTATATTTGAATTGTGTCAAGAGGGAATTTTGAAAAAAACAGCAAGATTTTACGGCTGTAAAATCCTGATGTTTCTTTTGAGAAATATAAAGTTCGCTGCAGACCAATGCGTCCTTGCGTCGGCGGCATACCCTACATCTTGTCGGGCAAAAAAAATCCTCCGCCCTTTGCGGAGGATTTCCCCTAAGTGAAAAGTTGTTAGCCTTGTAACAACTGCAAAACAGATTGATTCTTTGCGTTTGCCTGTGAAAGCATAGCCATTGATGACTGAACGAGTATCTGGTTCTTTGAGTAATTAACCATCTCGTCTGCCATGTTAGTATCACGGATAATAGACTCTGCACTCTGCAGGTTCTCGGCTCCGTTGAGCAAGCCTTTCATTGCATGCTCCAATCTGTTTTGATAAGCACCCAAGTCAGCACGCTGTTTGTTTACAATCTTCAGTGCCAGATCCAATGTTCCGATTGCGGCATTCGCTGCGTCCGGTGTAGACAAGGTTATGAATGTAGCAGTGTGCGGCAGACCAACCGGTCCTTTGAGCTGCAATCCCTGTGATGTCATCGTTCCGATGAATACCTGCTCTCTCTGATCCATATTTGCACCGATGTGGAACCACATACTCGATGTAACCGTATTCAGCGAAGCCTGCTTAGCAAATCGACCCGTCATCAGTGTCATGCCGTTAAACTGTGCATGAGATGCGATTCGGTCTACCTCATCGATCAGCTGGCTTACCTCTACCTGGATATACATTCTGTCTTCTGCAGAATATACACCGTTGCTTGCCTGAACAGCCAACTCTCGGATTCGCTGGAGAACATCCTGTGTTTCCTGCAGATAACCTTCTGCTGTCTGTATCATTGAGATACCGTCTTCGGCATTCTTCTCTGCACGGATCAAACCTCGGATCTGTGACCGCATCTTCTCAGATACAGCCAAGCCGGAAGCATCATCACCCGCTCTGTTAATTCGTAATCCTGAACTTACCTTCTCTAAACTCTTCTGCAACCCCAAATCATTGAATTTCACCTGTCGATTTGAAAACATCGAACTAATATTGTGATTAATAATCATTTTTGAATCCTCCTTGATTCATTTTATAATAGGAAACATCCTTGTTTCCTGTGCCTTATTCTTATATTCGGAATATTTGGAATTTCTTTAAGAGAATTTTATAAAAAAACAGATACACTGTATCTGTTTTTTTATAAAATTCTCTTGACAATTATTATTTTTTAAGATAAAACTATATCAAATTTATACCTTATTATAGGAGAGTAATATGAAGAAAGGTATTTTGGCTATTGTATTATCAATGGCATTGGCAATGGGATCTTTTGCACTGGATTTCGCAGGCAAGATCAATCAGTTTGGGTCTTATGACAATGTTAAGGCTTTGGCAATCACTGTTATGACAGCAGGCGGATTCCCAATGACTAAGACATTCAAATATGACCAGATTAAGTCTGTAACTCAGAGCAACGATTTGCTGCAGATTACAGCTGACACAGGCAAGTATCAGTATGAATTGGCTTTGGCAGTTAATTCTGTTCTTGACATCAAGATGATCAATGCTTTTGATAAGAAAGCAGACAAGAAAGTAGCTACTATCAATGTATTGGTTACTGAGAATGCAAAAGCTGCTGCACTTGGTGATTGGATTGTTGGCAAGTTCATGACTGTAGACAGTACACTTATGTTCCCTGGTGCTGTTCCAGGAATGGGTTTTATTCCGCTTGGAACTAAGATTGAGAAAGTTGAATCAATTCAGAAAGTTGGCGGCGACATTCTTAATGTTAAATTCAAGAATAAGTGGGAGTGGTTCATGCCGGAAGGTGCTTACTGCTTGGCATTTACTTGCAAGAATGTTGCTAAGAATACAACAAGCCTTCAGTTTTATGGTGCAGGCAACTGCTCAAATGACGGCTATGCTCAGGTATTCGCTGACAAGCTGAACTCAGGCGACATTCAGAAGGTTATCTTCTACGGACAGTATATTGCTCCGATCTCTTATGAGAAAGAAGTTGTTACTGCTACAGCAGAAGCCGGCAACTATCTGTCAGTTGTTTACAAAAAAGCAGAAAGAAAAGAAGTTGACGACGGTTCAGAAAAAGGTCATTCAGTAATAACAGCAGTCGGTGAGGACTGGTACTGGGATACATTCAAACTTAGTGGTGCTCGATTCGGCTTATATAAAGGAACAAACTTCTTAATGTTCTATTAAGAGCGGATTAACAAAAAAGCGGTTTTGCAAGGCAAAACCGCTTTTTTCTCAAATTTTCTTCATTTTTTTCTTGATTTTTTGCTTAATATGCACTATAATTATGTTAATGACCGTTCGTAAACAAAATGATTATTAAGATATGAGTCGGACGGCGAGGCAGGATTATAAGTGACGGATAAGCACGAACAGAAGAAGCATGACATTATAAACACAGCATTTGTACAGTGGAGCCGTGACTTGTATGCCAATACGAGCCTGACTGTCGTTGCTGAGGCTATGAATATGACTAAGCCGGCATTGTTCCGCTATTTCCCGTCGAAAGAGTCTCTCTGTGATGCAATGGTCGAGACATTCACATCGGATCTGAGAGTATTTGCCGATCAATTCATCAGTGAGATCGAGCATGGAACGCTGCAGGAGTCGTTTGCCGTTCTGATTGACAAAGGGTTTGACTTTTTTATCTCACATAGTGACAGACATTATTTCCTGTTCTTTACAAGTCCGATGATCAAGCCTCAGATTATCAATAAGGATATATTCAGTTTGTATCGCTGTAAGACTATACAGATCATCTGTGAGCAGTACAGTGCTGCCAAGGGTATTCCGCTGAGCGAAGAGACATGCGAACATATACTGTTTTTTTGTTTTTATACGGCTGTATCGGTCTATATGTATCGGCGCAAGTATGTTTACAAGACTGATTCCGCTCATTTCACTGAGGCTATGCTTGATGAGACCAAGAGGATTATCCTTGATGCGCTGTTTAACGGGCAGCGGCAGAATACCGGGGATAAGACAGTGCTGACCGATGAAGACTTTATGCGTATCGAGAATGATATAATCGGCAGTGAGACTCTGATCAGACGAGATAAAGTCTTTGAAGCGATCACATCGGTGATTGCTCAGGACGGTATAGTTAATGCGTCTATGGATCGCATTGCCAAGGCATTGGGATTTAACAGCAAGAGCAGCCTGTATTCGCACTTTACGAGCCGGGACAATATGCTGCAGCAATTATTTGAGAATGAGTCTGATTTGATCTTAAACTATGTTAAAGCAAACGGATTAAAATACGATAATTTTAACGAAGATCTATACGGCTGCATGGCGGCTACTTTCTGTTACTTTACGGCGGATGCAAATGTTCTAAAATACTTCGATTGGCTTCATTATCAGATGATTAGAGAATCGGTTAATCCGTGTCCCAAGACAAAGCTGAGGATGTTCGGCATCCTGACTGAAGAGATCAATCGCAGGCATAATATATCATTCGATGCGGAGAACGGAGCATCTGTTACAGCGGTAGTTCTGCTGAGTACTTATATTGTGAGACTCATCGTCCGTAAAAATGAGAAAAACGGCGGAACGACATCCTCGGAAGAAGTCAGAGACTTGCGGGAGATTTATAAGATTTATATGGAAGGAATTTAATATCAGATTCGGCTGATTGCAGCAGGATGCCTGATAAAAAGGAATATTATATGAAAAAGATTTTACTGCTATTAATGATGATAACCACATTTGCATTGTCTGCACAGGATAAAGGCAATGATGTGAAACGATCACTGAAAAATACACCGGCATCGGATGTGTCTGCCGAGGAGAAGTCTTCCGAAGTAGTGCTGATCGACAGTAAAGCAGCCGAGGAGAAGTCAGGCCTGACAGAGCTTAGTTTGGATCAGGCTATCGATATGGCTGTGCGAAATAATCTCGGACTGAAAAGTTCGTCGATAGATCTCAAAGGTAAGAAGTGGTCAGTCGTATCGCTGTTTAACAGTTATTATCCTACTATGTCACTGTCAGGCAGTCTTATCTCATCGCTCAAAAGTGATGATGATCTGAAAGGTTCGACTACAATCCCATTCGGCAATCCTACAGAAATGGGTGGGATGAAAGTGTATAACCAAATGGCAACAATGGAATATGACACCCCCCGCTGGAATGCCAACCTGTCATTCAATCTGCAGTGGAACTTTAATGCGGCGATGATATTAAGTTCTTACAATACGGTGCTTGACTATCAGTCCGGCAAGATCACTTACGAGGATGCAGTTGCGAGTCTTAAGAAAAATGTCAAGACATTCTACTATATGCTTGTTCTGAATAAGGCGAACTTTGAGATAGAGCTTAATAAACTCGAAAGCAAGAAAGACCGCTACGAGCAGGCTCAGACTAAGTTCCGCAATGGTCTTACTCCGAGACTTGATGTACTCAGCACAAGAGTCGATTATGAGAGCTATAAGCCTAATCTGCAAAGTCTGGGCAATACGATAGTTTACTACAAAAATATGCTGTCGTATTATATCGGTGAGGAGCTGGGACGCAATCTGACACTGACCGACACATTTATAGTGGAGAATAAAGCAGTTCCTGATTATGAACATGCACTCAAACTCTTCGAGAAGAATAATCTGACTCTCAAAACAATGCTGCTCGGCAAGAAACAGGCTAAGGCTGCTCTTGGTATCTATATTGCACAGATGACACCGAGTTTCTCTTTGGGACTGTCGGCTTCTTCAACTGTGCCTGATATGACGAAACAATGGTTTGACAATGATGAGAATAAACTCATAGAGAACAGCAGTCTCTCGCTATCGCTCAGCCTGCCGCTGTCGCAGTGGCTGCCATTCTCTTCGGCACAGGTTGGTGTTATCGGAGCGACTAATGCTGTCAAAAAACTCGAATATAATATAGATAATTATATGAAGTCTCAGGAAATACAGATACGCAAGTCGATCGATGACATTCGCACCGCTATCGAGAATATCAAGTCTGTCGAGATGAGTGTCGAGATGGCCCAGGAGTCTTATGACGAGACGAAGAAGGCATATAATCTCGGAACAAGGGAAATCCTTGATGTTAAAGATGCGGAGAATATGCTGTTTAATATGAAATATCAGCAGCTGGCAACGGAGTTTTCTTACAGAAACTCACTGCTGGAGTTGGAGTCTCTGCTGAACAGTGATATTAGCGACATCCTGAGTGTCGAAGAAGATAATCATAAACCAAATCCGAAAATACAATAACTGACAAATAACTAAACAAATAACTTATAAGGGGAACAAAAATGAACCAAAAGATTAAAATATTGACAGTCATGATGCTCTGCATGGCAGTACTTGTCGGATGCAAAGACAAAGGGAATGCGGCTGCCGATAAGCCGGGAGCTGCCGGACAAAAGAAAGACGAGCAGTCTGTATTCGCCGTAGATGTGATCAAAGTCGTCCGCGGTGAGTTCAATGATTATATTAAGCTGTATGGCAACATCCAGTCCAAGCGTAATGTCAAGGTTTTCCCTGATCAGAACGGTAAAGTCGCCAATCTGTATGTCAAATTAGGACAGACAGTCTCCAAAGGCACTAAGCTGATGGACATTGATCCGTCAAAGCCGGGTATGACTTATGCCAACAGCCCTGTATTCGCTCCTGTTGCAGGTTCTGTGACGAGTCTGCCGTTCAAGATCGGTGAGACTGTCAGTGTTCAGAGTGCCGTAGCCAGCATTGGTCAGCTTGACTCATTGGAGGTTGTATCGAATGTTGCTGAGAAATATATCTCCAAGATGAAAGAAGGCTTGCAGGTGTATATAGATGTGGACGCTTACCACGATATGACATTCAAAGGTGTGACGAGTGAGATCAGTCCTGTCGTAGATGAGATCTCCCGAACATTGGAGGTTAAGGCAGATGTCCGCGATCCAAACTCAAAGCTGCTCAAACCCGGTATGTATGGCAATATGCGGGTTATAACCGAGTATAAGCCCAATGCGTTTAAGATCCCGTCAGAATGTGTAATGAGACGATACGGAGATACATTTGTATATGTTATAGCACAGATTCCGACAATGATCACTAACAAAGATCTGGATAAACTGCTGCAGGGTGCGACGATGGAACAGCAGCAGATCCTGCTGAAGTATTTCCCGAGGATGTTGCCGGCTGAATTAAGAACCGATATATTTGAGTATAACATTCTCAAAGCATTGGACGGTAAGCCTGAGGATCAGGAGATACTCAAAGCGATATATACTTATGATAAAGACAAAGAGATGTATGTTACTCAGAATAAGTCATTCGGTGCGAAAGAGCAACGTGCATGGGATATATTCATCGCACAGGACAGAACATATAATCTGTCTACTCCGCAGAAAGTTCGTCTGGACAAGACTCAGGATCTCGATCTGCGGGAACTGCTCTTGGAGAAAGAGTTTATCGATAAGGATACATTATTTGCCGAGAAGCGTATGGTCGGTGCCGGTATTGAGATCGATAATAAGGTAGAGATAACCAAAGGCTTGAAGCAGGATGAACAGATAGTATATAGCGGACAGACACTGTTGGAGGATAATGCCAGAGTAAAGATTGTTCAGACGCTTAACATCCTGACAAAAGAGGATAGTTTAAAATAAATTATGCAGGACTATCAATATATATGCTTTGACTTGGATGGCACGCTTGTTGAGTCGGGTGAAGGGATTAAGGATTCTCTGCGGTCGGTCTTTGCCGACTACAATCTCGATCTTGGTCAGATTGGAGATCTGGATAAGTTCATTGGACCACCGCTCAGACAGTCGTTTATGAAATATTGTGGTTTCGGCAAAGATGAGGTAGATCATGTAATAGAGGATTACAGGAGCTATTACTTCGCCGAGGGGCAGTATAAGATGCACTTATACGAAGGTGTGACGGAACTGCTGCGGGATCTGCATTCTGCAGGCAGAGATGTTATCCTCATCACGAGCAAGCTGCAGCAGGCGGCGGAGAATGTGCTGGACAGGTTTGGCATTCGTCAATACTTCCGATATGTTGCAGGCAGTATGCCTGACAACACGATGACAGATAAGACCGAACTGATCGGCAGTGTCATTGACAGAATGGGGATAACCGACAAAACCCGTATGGTGATGATCGGTGATCGGGAGTATGATGCGATAGGTGCCGTTGGCAGCGGCATTACCTGCATAGGGGTATTATACGGTTACGGCAGCTATAATGAGTTGTCCGAAGCCGGTGCAACATATTTTGCGGAGAATGTAGGAGATCTGCGGCTGTATCTGCAGGTCGATAAAAATATAGACAGATAAGGAGTGCCTTATGAGTATGGTTAAGACAGTCGTAAACAGACCTGTAATGATGATGATAATATTTATCGTTGTCCTGATTATGGGTATGTTCACAGCAAAGGATCTGGCGATAGACCTGTATCCTGATATAGAATTCCCGGTAATCCTCATAATGACAGAGAACAAAGGCAGCGGCCCGTCTGAGATAGAGCAGCGAGTAACGCGTGTTCTGGAGAGCAGTCTGGTCAGCGTATCCGGTATCAAGAAGATCACAAGCCAGTCCAGTAAAGGCTACAGTATGATAACGCTGGAGTTCCAATACGGCAAGGATCTCGATGTCGCTACTAATGATGTGCGTGATAAACTCGGTATGGTGAAGCGTTATCTGCCGGACAGTGCCGAGGAACCGACGATATTTAAGTTTGACCCTTCGATGATGCCTATTATGAATCTCGTCGTGCAGGGTAACAGAACGCCGGAGGAGGTATATAAGCTCTGCGATGATATTATCTCTCCGCGGCTGGAACAGATAAACGGTGTTGCTTCTGTTAATATATGGGGTGGACGCAAACGAAATATCCGAGTGGAGTGTTCTCTTAACCGGCTCAATGCGTTAAATCTGACATTAGGTGAGATCGTAAGCAAGATAGCTTATCAGAACATAGATGTGTCTGCCGGTACGATCACTAAGGGCAACCTTGATCTGCTGCTGCAGACAAGCGGTGAATATAAAACTATCGACGATGTTAAGTCAACAGTTATATCATACAAAGGCGGCAAGCCGATTCGTCTCGATGATGTGGCTCATGTCTATGACGGCTACGAAGATAAGACTACAATAGTTCGATATAACGGCAATGAGACTGTCCGAGTCAGCGTATCCAAGCAGTCAGGAAGCAACTCAGTGCAGGTTGCGGACAGAGTATTGGAGAGACTGCCTCAGATCCAGCATGATCTGCCTAATGATATTAAGATAGATATAGCACGAAACTCGACAGATCAGATCCGTAAATCAATCGGCGAAGTTGTAAGCAGTGCACTGAGCGGAGCATTGCTTGCCGTTATCGTGCTTTTCATATTCCTGCGGGATATACGATCTACGCTTATTATGGCAGTTGCGATCCCTGTATCTATCGTTATCACACTGTTCCTCATGGCGATGATGGGCTACTCGCTCAATATGCTCACACTTGCAGGTTTGACACTTGGTGTCGGTATGCTTGTCGATAACTCCATAGTCGTGCTGGAGAATATATTCAAATATCGTGAAAAAGGTGCAAAACTCACGACTGCCGCCGAAATCGGTACTGCCGAGATGGTAATGGCTATCTCCGCTTCGACACTGACGACGATATGTGTATTCCTGCCGATAGTAATGTTTAAATCAAAATTGGAGATAATGGGTGAGATGATCGGTGCGTTGGCATTCACAGTAGTTGTTGCACTTGTGGCATCTATCGCTGTTGCTATATTCTTAGTGCCTGTCCTTGCCAGCCATTATCTGCCTGTGCAGTCTAAACTTGAGAAGAACTATCCAAAATTGATCGCTGCAGCTGACGGATTCATGGATAAGATGTTTAAAGGCCTTGACAATGCTTATGCGTCAGCAATACGCTGGTGTCTCCGTCACCGGCTGATAGTTATCCTCGTTGTACTGGGGCTCCTCGTTGGCAGTGTTCTGATGATTCCGAAGATTGGTATAGAGTTTGCTCCGCAGCAGGAGTCTGATGCCGTAACGCTGTCGTTTGAACTGCCGCTTGGAACTTCGCTTGATTACACAGAGGCTATGGGTGAGCAGCTGCTGCTCATGATCCAGAAAGAGATCAAAGGCTACACAAGTCTGATGTGTTCTTACGGCGGATCTAAGAGTATGCTCGGCAATAAGAATACATACTACGGTGAAATACAGATCAAGCTGGAGAAAGATAAAGAGAAGCGAATAGATCATGAGAATGATATAAAGAAAAAACTTAGAGCACATTTTGCCGATTATCCGAATGCGAAGTTTAACTTTAAGTCCGGCGGCGGCGGCGGTATGGGAAGTTCTACTCCTATCGACTTTGCGATAAAGTCCAACGATATGGATAAGGCTATCGCTACGGCTAAAAGGATCCGAGATCTTATCAAGGATAATGTGCCTGAAGCGACAGAGCCGACACTCGATACCGACGACGGACTGCCGGAACTGACGATCAAGATCAACCGTGAGAAAGCGTATTCCATGGGACTGACTATCGCCGGCATCGCCAATGAAGTTAAATACAATATAAACGGTCAGACAGCATCAATGTATCGTGAAGGCGGCGATGAATATGACATAGTTGTTATACTTAAAGAAGAAGACCGCAAGAAAGTGATGGATCTGGAGAATGTATTCGTCCTCAGTCCTACGACCGGTAAGAAAGTTCCTCTGTCAAGCGTGGCTCAGGTCATAGAGACAACAGGTCCTGTAACTATCAAGCGTGAGGATCAGATGAGAACCGTCCATGTTCAGTGCGGTAAAGTCAAGGAAGCTAAACTTAACGAAGTTATGGCACAGATACAGGCACTTATCGATGAGAGGATTGCCAGAGATGATTCGGTATTCATCAGTCAGGCAGGTGATATGAAAGACCTGCAGGACATAGGCGGTAATCTCATTATGATACTGGCAATGGCTATACTGCTTGTATATGCCGTTATGGCGTGTCAGTTTGAGTCATTTATGGATCCGTTTATCATTATGTTTACGATGCCGCTTATGATCATCGGTGTTGTAGGATTTTACCTGATATTAGGTGAGCCGTTCAATATGTTTAATGCTATCGGTCTGCTCGTCCTGCTCGGTGTCGTCGTCAATAATGGTATCGTCCTTGTAGACTACACTAACCTGATGGTGAAGCGAGGTCATCCGATCAAAGAAGCATGTGCGATCGCGGGCGGCAGCCGTCTCCGACCGATACTGATGTCTGTCCTTACAACTATCCTCGGCTTGCTGCCTATGGCATTGAATACAGGTGAAGGTTCGGAGCTGATGACTCCTATCGCCAGAACGCTCGTTGGCGGTCTTACAACGAGTACGATATTCACTTTGTTCCTTATACCTGTGCTTTATTCATTGTTTAAAGGATTGCAGGAGCGAGTCGGACGCAAGCGTGCAGTCAAAGCTGAGGCTAAGCGTCAGCTGAGACGAAAGCGACTGATGGAGAAGATCCATGAGCGTGATGCACTGGAAGCCAAAAGAGCAGCGGAAGAACACGCCGGAGCGGCTAATAATTCATAATCTACAAGGAGTCATGCAATGAGTGAAGTATTAGAGCAGGATGAGATCGATTCTTTATTAAATGCAATATCAGAAAGCTGCAATGGCGATAAGGTTAAGATGCCTAATAATGAAATACGCAGGATAAAGATATATGACTTTAAGCGGCCGGATAAATTTACCAAAGAGCAGATCCGAGAGATGAGTTTACTCTTCGAGAGCGTATGCCGCACAATGACGACATATTTCTCGGCAAAACTTCGCAGTTTGTGTCACTTCAAGGTAGCGAGTGTCGATCAACTTACTTACGAAGAGTTTTTGCGGTCGATACCAACTCCGACGACGATATGCAATGCATTATGGGCAGGCGAGAAAGTTTCATTGGAGATAGATCCGTCCATTACCAGAGAATTTCTCTATGTAATGTACGAGGGCAAAGCCGCTCGGATGGAGCAGGATCTGAATGAGTCTGATTTTACGCAGGAGCAGCAGGATGAGATCATGACCATGCTTGGTGGCATCTTCCATTACAGCAGAATTAACATAGATCTCACGGATATTGAGCAGTTTATGATGAAGACTATAGCCGTGCGGCCGATGTTTCGCTTCATCACTTCCGCATTCAATGCGGCATACAGGCGGAATGTGTTCGGCAGTGAAAGGCAGTCTGACATCCCGCAGAAAAACATCCTGCCGAAGCCGTCGCACATCCGCATGGAGAACAATCCTCAGTTTGTGCAGAGTGCTTCGCCAACTGAGATGGTTGTCCTTGTCACGATCGAGAGTAAGATCGGTGATGAAGACGGCATGATCAATGTTTGTCTGCCTTATCCGTTTGTGAAGAATAATATGATCGATAAAAACATTCTGAATAAAGAGCCTGTCACTCATAATGAATATGGTCTGATCGCCGAGCCGGGCAATGCCGCTGTATCGCTGGGACAGTTCCATATCAATGACGGGAAGACTCCTGCAATCAGAGATCTTATTCCGTTGGATACATTGGCAGGCGAGCCGGTGGATTTGATTGATCTTGAACGGAATGAGATATTTGCCAAAGGTGAGGTCGTCGTCATAGATGAGAATTTCGGAGTGCGTATAACGGAGGTCCTTAATCCGCCGCAGAATGCTGATGCTGATATATGCTGCGAGCCGTTTGGTCCGACAATCAAGAGCGGCAATGCTTATGCCCGGTTGGGACAGTTTACGATACGGGAGGACTCTAAGTTCGAGGAAGGTACTGTTGTCGAACTTGATACTATCGCAGGGATGCCGACTGACCTTGTTCGCAAATGTGAGACTAAGCCTTTCGCCAGAGGAGAGATCGTTGTCATAGATGAGCGTTTCGGTCTGAGAGTGACAGAATTATGTAATTCATAATTCATAATGTATAATTAACTTAAGGAGTCATAATATGAAAAAGCTTGAAATCATTGCAAATCGAGCCGTTGAAGAGGATATGTTTGACCGATTTAGACAATTCGACGCACATCCGCATTATACTAAGATACCTATCGTCCACGGAGAGGGGACATCCAACCCTAAGATGGGCGATGCCGTTTGGCCGGAAGAGAATTTTATGCTGATCATCTATTGCGATGAGACTCTTGCCGAGAAGATTATCAAAGCGGTCAAAGATCTCAAGATGGATTTTCCGGATGAAGGGATCAAAGTTTTCGAGATTGATGTAGTGGGCAGTGTGTAATAATGTATAATGCAAACTGTGCATTATACATTATTACTCTGCCAATTTTTTCAGTTCTGTCCACTTGGACTGGCTCTGCAGAAGCAGAGCTGAATAATCGGTATCAGTCCTTGAACGCAGCAACTCTGTCATAGTGTTGATCGGTTCAAGCAGCGGAGTCAGGGCAAGGTTGGCGAGGACTCCTTTGAGAGTGTGTGCCAGTTCAAATGCTTTGTCGAGATTTTTCTCGGCGAGAGCACTGCTTAACTGTTCTATCTGATCCCCTTCAAGTGCTTTATTGACCATCCTCAGATAAAAATCCTCTTTATTGACACATCTCTTTAATCCTTCTTCGGTATTAGCACCGAATGCTTTTAATTTTTCAATGGTTAGCATTTCCACTCCTTATTGACTAATAACTTTTCAAAATCATCCGGGAACAGCGGCTTAGAGAAATAATATCCCTGTATTATGTCGCATCCGGCATTTCTTAATCTCAGATATTGTTCTTCTGTCTCTACACCTTCTGCAATGACAGAAACTTCCAGATATTTGGCGATGTCTATCATCAGATTCACCATTTTCATATCTTTTTCATTGACGCAGATATTTCTTACAAATCCCATATCCAGCTTAAGTGCATCGATCGGCAGATCGGACAACATATTCAATGATGAATATCCTGATCCAAAGTCGTCCATCTCTACGCGAAATCCGTCCGCCCGCAGAGCCTCCACAGTCCGGATGATCTGCTTAGAGTTATCAGTATAAGCAGACTCTGTTACTTCCAGCAGCAAGTCTGATGTGGTAAGATTGTGAGCATGCACGATACCGAGCAGTTCCTGTTCCAGATTGGGATCGTATATATCCATTCTTGACACATTGACTGATACCGGTACTGATGTGCCGTATTTATCTTTCCAAGCACGGATGTTAGCCGCTGTCTCATCCCAAACATAATGATCGAGTTTATGGATGAGTCCGTTCTCCTCAAACAGCGGGATAAATGTTCCCGGACTGATCATTCCGAGAGTCGGATGCTGCCACCTGATTAGTGCTTCTGCACTTGTAAGTGTCGGCACTGCACCTGTGATTTTATATTTCGGCTGGAAACACACTCGGAACTGTTTCTCTTGCAGAGCTTTGTCCGTCTCCTGCAGCAGGCGTTCGTTATACAGTTCTTTCTCATGCAGAGCATTATCATATTTTGTTATTACAGTCTTATAGCTGCTGCGACCTCTGCTGCATGCTGTGTTGGCATTCTCAAATCCGCTGTTTATCGGCTCTGAATGGTCAGTTCGTGTATATATACCGATACGGAGACTTATCCGAGCATTACCGGCTGCACTCTGAATGTATGACTCAAGGTCTGAGATCATCTGCTCATAGTCAGGCTGATGAGGTATATACACATAGAATGTATCATCACTGCGGCGGCATGCGAAGCCGTCTTTCTTAGCGACAGTATTTTGCAGGAATGAAGATATAGTCTTCAATATCATATCGCCGTATTCACGGCCGTGCAGTTCGTTAAGAATATGGAATTTATTGATATTGATAACTATGCAGTCAGTCTGTACATGCGGGAAGAATATGTCATATCGGCTACAGTACTCCCAAAAAAACTCTATGTTATACAGCCCTGTCAGAGCATCAAACTCAGTTCGATTAAGCATCGCATAGCTCTCAGCCAGTTGTATCAATCTGCGAACACGGGCAAGTATGACTTCCGGCATATCGTAAGGTTTAGAGATAAAGTCTGCCGCTCCGAGTTCAAGACTTTTGATCTCCGCAGATTTATCTGCTGTCAGCACTATTACAGGTATTCTCTTAAGATTTGGTGAGTTCTGCATGGATCGCAGCACTTCGTAACCATCAATATGCGGCATTATCAGATCCAGCATAATCAGTGACAAAGTTTGTTCTTCTTTGCGTATTATCTTTAATGCTTCATCGCCGTCTGCAGCAAACAACACATCATAATCACTGTTTATTATATTACCAAGGACTTCGCGATTGATCAGTTCATCATCGACGACGAGTATTTTACGCCGCAAAGACAAGTATTTATTAAACATATCCTGCATTTATATCCCCCATTTATCTTTTCGTATTACAATATTACTCGATTTTTTGCTTAAAATCAAGTAATTCTAACAAAGAAAAAAATTTGATAAAAAAATATTAAAATTCTTTGATTAATCAATGTTTTTTTGTTATATTTGTGATTAAATGAGTATTCGCAACACAAAAGATTTAACAGTCGGCAATTTGCCGAAACAGATTATGTTCTTTAGCCTGCCGCTGATGGTAACGAATGTGCTACAGGTGATGTTTAATATCGCCGATATAGCTGTTGTTGGCAGATTCGCCGGAGATATGGCTCTCGGCTCGGTAAGTTCTGCAGCGATTGTTGCGATATTTTTCGGCGGGATGATCATGGGGTTCGGCGGCGGCATTAATGTTGTCGTCGCATATCACTATGGCACAAAAAATCATGACAATATCGCTAAGTCTGTCAGCACGGCATTTATCATAAGTATGATTATCGGTTTGACATTCTTTACGACCGCTCAGTGCGTCTGTCATCCTTTGCTGACACTGATTGGCACGCGTGCAGAACTGTTCGACGGAGCGAAACTGTATCTAAGGATAGTATTCTGCGGACTGCCGGCAGGAGCGATATACAACTTCGGTAATGCAGTTTACTCTGCGGCAGGAGACACACGCAAACCGTTCTACATACTGACTGTAAGCGGTATCATCAATATAATACTTAATCTTGTGTTTGTCATATTCTTTAAAATGAGTGTGGCAGGAGTTGCGTTGGCGACAGTTATATCTCAGTACCTGTCAGCCGGCAGTGTGCTGATTGCTTTGATTATGTCGAAGCAGCCGCACAAACTCAGATTGTCTGCTCTGAAACTCGATCCCGGAATGCTGAAGACGATACTGTCTCTCGGACTGCCGTATTCTGCACAGATAGGAGTTTTCCATATCGCAAATATGTTCTTCCAATACGGAGTTAATTCTTTCGATGCTTCGTTTGTTGCCGGCAACGGTGCGGCAGGCAATGCAGATGCGATTGTTTATAATATGATGGCTGCATTCTACACTGCATGCGGCTCATTTATGGGGCAGAACTTCGGAGCAGGTATCCGCCGCCGTATAAGAGACAGTTATCTGTGGTGTCTTTTGTTCTCGGCGGCGGTTGGACAGATTGCATTCTTTCTGTTTATAATATTCGGACAGACATTTATGAGTATATTCAGTTCCGATCCGGCGGTGATCCGGGCCGGTATATATCGGCTGCGGTATCTCGGTATGGTCTACGGCGTTACCGCTCTTATGGACTGCACTATTGCAGGTGCGAGGGCTTTGGGACACGGCATTATGCCGACGATTATAGTCATTATGGGGTCGTGTGTATTCAGGATTATATGGATATTTACGATATTTGCACGGATACATACACCGGCATCACTGTTTATGCTCTATCCTGTATCATGGACTATTACTGCTATAGCAGAACTGATATATTTTGCTGTGATATATCGTAAAGAAATGAGTAAGATAGGATAAAAAACAAGAGATTTCTATACGAAACCTCTTGTTTTTTATTATTTAATCAATCCAACTTTGGAACAGTCTCTCCTGATGGCGTTTCTCTCTCAGCCGCTTGTTGAGCAGCAGCTGTCGTCTGCCGCGGACAATGAGTGTTATGAGCGGAAGCAATAATGCGATAAACAGCAGGATATATACAAACACCCATCCGCCGTTATCATATATAGTATTCTCATCTGATAGAGGAACTTCCGAGACGAATGCTGCTTTTTCGTCAAGATCAGTCCGCTGTATCATCTGACCTGTCGGCAGACAAACCATAGAGTAACCGGTGCATGTCGCTCTAACAAGTGTTCGGCGATTCTCTATCGCTCGGAAAGCACTTATATGCAGGTGCATCCTCGCAGCAGGAGTGCTGCCGAACCATGAATCATTAGTTGCATTAATGATAAGATTGGCTTTTTGAGCCTTATGTGATGGAGATCCATTCATACCTCGCCGAATAAGATCCGGCATAAGATCTTCGTAGCAGATATTCGGACTGAATCTTATATCTCCGGCAGTCATAATGCGGTGCGATGATCCTTCCGTAAAAGGCAAAAGCCCGTACCATTGCATTATCTGACCCAACCCCGGCAGCGGCATTGTCTCTGCGAATGGAATGAGTCTCATCTTGTCATATCTGTCTATTAATCGTGCGTTCTCATTGACGAAGAACAGCGAGTTGTATCTGACTGATTTCGCTTTGTCATCCGAGTGATTGTATATAATGGCTGACGACCCGAACAGCAGCGGCACACCGTGGAACTGCATGATATTGTCGAAATATTCCAGATTGGCATCAAGTTTTGTCATCATAGCAGACTCAGGCCAAACAACGAGATCCGGAGATTGGTCAAGGATAGACATAGTAAGTCTAGTGTATATATTTGGTCGTATGCTGTCTGTTTTTTTATTACGATCTGCTTTATGCTTGTTTGCTCTGCTGATGTTGCCCTGGATGACAGCAACTTTGGCTTTCGGCATATCTCCTGCCAGAGTATTGAGCTGATCAAGCCGCAGGTTGCCATAGACTATCGTTACGGTGACGACTGCAATGACGCATAAGAATGAAATAATCGGGATATGCATCGGCTTACGCAGCAGGTATGACTCGACGATCATCAGCACCGTCACATTGCAGAATAAGATTATCAGCGTAATAATCGGTACTCCGAATATATCAGCCGTTTGGCAGAATCCCAAGAAGATATACTGCGAATATCCGATCTGATCATGCCACAGTTTCGGGAAGAAATAGTCCGCTGCCGTCATTATGATCGGGAATGCTGCATAGAACATCTGACTTTTCTTCTCGGAGACATATTTTGTGAGGAATACAGCCACAGTATAGCTGAGTCCGTGCCATGCCGAAAGGATTATCACGACTATGAATCCGAGTATCCCGCCAAGTGCAGCGGTAAGCGGATTGCCGCCGAAGAATTTGACAAACGGGACTCCCATCCACCAGAAGTTAGTCAGATAGAATACAAATCCAAACAGAGTTGAATACACAGCGGCAGACTTGATAGTCTCATATCGCAGCATAAACAGCATCGGTACAAGAGCAAACCATGTTAGGAATCCGAAAGAATACCCGACATTGGCAAGTGACCATAGGATCGACATGCCAATGTATAAGAGAATTTTATAACTTAATTTAATCTTGCGGACCCGCTCCTCAATGAGTTTTATCATAGTTAATCCAATTTATGCAGCATAATGCCTGACAGCAGTTTCGGCTCAAACCAAGTTGATTTCGGCGGCATGAGCAGACTTTTGTCGGCTACTGCGAACAGCTCATCAATACTTGTCGGATACATGCTGAATGCCATGCACATTTCACCGCTGTCTACAAGTCCTTTCAGATATGCAGAGCCTTTGATGCCTCCGATGAAGTCAATATTCTTATCTGTCCGCGGATCAGTGATGCCGAGTATCGGAGACAGGATATTATTCTGCAGGACAGCGACATCAAGTGAGCCGACAGGATCAGTCTTGTCAATCGTGCCTTTATACTTCAGACAATACCAGCTGCCGTTGATATATAGTCCGACTTCGCCGTGATGCTTAGGTGAGTAGCCTTCTCCATCGTTGGCATTGACTTTCTCAACCGAGAAACTCTGCCCGACTTTGTCCATGAAGTCACCGAGCGGCATATTGAGTTTCCTGATAACTCGGTTATACGGATAGATATATAAGTCTCTGTCCGGGAATACGACAGACATAAAATACTGATATTCTTCATCGGTGCTGCGGTTGGTGTTGCCCAATTCTGCGTCTTTTGCTTTGCAGTAGTTGGTTGCTGCTGCAGATCTGTGATGACCGTCGGCAATGTATAAGCAGTCGAGTTTCTTGAACTCATCTGTGATCCGGGCAATCACCGCCTTATCCGTGACCTTCCACAGCTCATGATGAGTGCCGTCAGGTGTGCCAAAGTCGAAATGTGCAGGACTCTTAACGGCATTTGTAAGGATGTCATTCAGAGCGTCGTTGTATTTGTAAGCAAGGAATACAGGCTCACACTGGCAGTTCGTCGTCCGAATGTGGCGAATGCGGTCATCCTCTTTGTCTTTGCGGGTGTTCTCGTGTTTCTTGATAATGCCGTCCATATAGTCGTAGGCACTTGCAGCACAGAAGAATCCCGTCTGAGTTCGTCCGTTCATCGTCTGGCGATAGACATAGTAATATTCGTCAGGATCCTGCACGAGGATGCCGTTTTTGAGAAATGCAGCGAGATTTTCTTTCGCTTTGTCATATATAGCCTGAGAATACGGATCTGTCCCGTCGGGGAAGTCAGCCTCGGATCGGGTGATATGTATCAGAGAATGCGGATTATTGTTTGTAAGATTTTTGCAGTCGGCGAATGAGAGCACATCATACGGAGGTGCGACAACCTTGTCTAACAGGTCTTTGGAAGGCAGTATGCCTTTGAACGGTTTGATTTTTACCATTGTAATGCTCCTTATTTTCTATATAATAGTAATTCATTATAAATTTTTTTTCTATTAATGTCCACTTTTTTTAAAAAAAAACTTGTCTTTTAATTCAAAAATAATTATAATTTCATTATAAATAATCTTGTCATTTCGACTGGAGCGAATAAAGTGAGCGTAATGGAGAAATCTATTATAGATTCCTCGGCTATGCTCGGAATGACATAATATGGAATAATACAAATGACTACTTTATTAACAATCATAGTTGCCGTGATCGGATTCGGCATTTTAGTTTTTTTTCACGAAGGCGGACATTTCGTAGTTGCCAAACTGTTTGGAGTGAAAGTCGAGACTTTTGCAATCGGCTGGGGACCGAAACTAATCGGATTTACAAGAGGCGGAACAAGTTATCAGATAAGTGTATTCCCGATAGGCGGGTTCTGCAAGTTCAAAGGTGACGAAGCGATCGACGAGTCGGATGAAAGTGTTCGCGATCCTGACAGTTTCTATGGCACTGCAAGCTGGAAGCGGCTGCTTATCGCATTCGCAGGACCTTTTATGAACTTCCTCATTGCTGTCATTATGTTCTCATGTCTGGCTATGTGCAGCACAGATCGGCAGCGTCTTGACAGTCGTATTCTGCTCATTGATGATGTGCAGAGTAAGTTCGGCGAAGTGACGGAGCGTTCTCCGGCGAGTGAGGGCGGGCTGCTGTCCGGCGATAAGATCGTCGCTATTAACGGCAAACCGATTCATTACTACGATGAACTTACCAAGAAGATGATATATAATGGAAAGAAACCCATTGTGTTTACCGTGGAGCGTGATGCTCAGATCGAGAGTGTCACGGTTTATCCGCGTTGGGATGCGTCGCAGATGAAAGCTGTCGTCGGTGTTTATTATTGGCTGAGTCCGACAGTTGCCGACGCAGCGAATAGTAAACTTGCCAAATATATGAATCTTGCCGACGGCGATATTATCGTCAGCATTAACGGTGATACGGAGAATATTACAGATGTATATATCAATCAATATCTGCAGCATCATTTCGGTGAGTCTATGACTGCGATGTTCGGTATTAACCGCGGTGATACATATTTTGAGGCTCCTGTCGTCTTTGATGAGATCAATCATATTATCGGGCAGGATGACTGTTGGCTGAATTTTGCCGTGCCGACCGTCCATACTCCGGGTAAACTACCTCATGCTGCACTGTGGGATGGTCTGTGCCAAAGCGGAGATGTCATTGCGATGTCTGCGATCGGTCTGCACAGCCTTATCTTTATGCCTAAGAAGAATGTGCAGAATCAGGTTGGCGGTCCTATCCGCATCGGAGCAATGATCGGAGAGGCAACAATATCTGGATTCAGGAATAATCTTGCCGACGGAGTGCGAAACTTTGTCTATATAATATCGGTTATTTCATTGGCATTGGCATTCTTTAATCTGCTTCCGTTTCCGGCAGTTGACGGCGGTCACATTGTGCTGTGCCTCTACGAGATGATAGTCCGCCGCAAGCTGAAACTCAAAGTGCTGTATATCATTAATCTTGCCGGCTTCGCCGTGCTGATCACACTGTCGATCGTGATTGCATATATCGATGTGTCGAATTTGATAAAGTAAATAAAATGTAAAAAAAGAGATTTTGCTGTTGCAAAATCTCTTTTTTTTGTTATAATTACAAAAAGGACTTTACTCATGATTAAAATCGGCAATATCGAATTAAAGCCCGGTATAATACCGGTGCAGACTATGATAAAAAATCCTACAACAGATGTGGCTTTGACTTTGCATAAGATAAATCATCTGGCGAGTATCGGCTGTGATATTATCCGCATAACTGTGCCTGATGAGCCGTCTGTTGAGGCTATCAGGATGATCGTCAGGGAGTCGCCCATACCTGTTGTCGCCGATATTCACTTCGATTATCGGCTGGCGATCGGAGCGATACAGGCAGGTGTAGCCAAAGTCCGCATCAATCCGGGCAATATCGGCGATGAGTCACGCGTGGCAAGTGTGATCAGCTGTCTGAAAGAATACGGCATACCGGTGCGTATCGGCATTAACGGCGGCTCACTGCCCAAGCATATCACCGATAAGATCCCCGATAAATGCGAAGCGATGATTGCGGCAGCAGAGGAAGAGCTTGGCTACTTCGATAAATACGGCTATGACAGGATTGTGCTGTCGTTTAAGTCGTCGAATGTGATGGAGACGCTGAAAGTCAACCGCATGGCGACGATAAAATTCGGTTTGCCACTGCATATCGGTGTGACCGAGGCGGGTGATAACTTCGACGGCACTATTAAGAATGCGATAGGCATAAGTCACCTGCTCCTCGACGGCATCGGCAGCACGATCAGAGTGAGTCTCACTGCACCTGAAGAAGATGAGGTTCGGACGGGTATTAAGATCCTTGAGAGTATAGGGCTTCGCAAGAGTCCGCTGGAAGTTGTCAGCTGCCCGACATGCGGACGAACAGGCACTAATCTGTTTGAGATCGTGCGTCAGTTTAAGATCCGCAGTGCCGATGTGAAACTGTACCGCCCCGTGAAAGTCGCCATCATGGGCTGTGTGGTCAACGGACCGGGCGAAGCTCGTGATGCCGACTTTGGAGTGGCATGCGGCAAAGATAAGTCCGTAATATTCAGCGAAAACGATACAAAAACTGTAAAGAACGAATCGATTTTAGACGAATTATTAATGTTATTAAATCGCTATAGTGAGTAAAATATTAATTAATATGAAGAAATCGGTTTTATTATTATTATTATTTTCTGCTGTCATATCTGTTTTTGCACAGGAGCAGCTGTCCGAGCCGAGTTGGGTGTATCTTAAGCGTGCAGAGAATCTCAAGCATAAGGGCGAGTATGCTCAGGCCATATTGGAAGCCCGCAAAGCAAAAGCCGCACAGTTTAATGAGCGTGTCGAAGAATATTATCAGCTTTTGAAGGCAGCCAACAAGGATAAGACCGATTATGAAGTTCGCAGAATGGTCAATGATAAGAAATCGGATTTTCAAAAAGAAGACACATTCCCTCAATATCATGAATTGATGGGTGACTTGTATGTTGCTACAGGATTCTTGGATGAGGCCGAAGAGGAGTATAGATTTGCATTGCAGGCGAAAGCGTATTTTGAGTATCCGCAGGAAGAGCTTGAACTGAAATACAAACTCTCCGATGTGTATGGCAAGCGTCTTGACTTTGATCTGCAGGATATTACAGACAGGGAGATCTGCGAGAGTTTCTTTGCATCGAAAGAAAAAGATCTCTGGCAACGAATAAAATTCAATATTAAGACTGACCCGTCGCTGTCTCATGTTTTCCGGGTGTATCGTTTGGAAGGAACCGAGTATATGAGGGCACTGTATTCAATCGGCAAACATGCTGTGCTGCAGCAGCGTAAAGATGACGGTTTGTTTTATCTTACTCTTGCGGCTATTGTATGGATGACAGGCTGCAGTGATTTGGTTAAGCGCAATGTGTATGACTTCTCTTATGCCGGACCGACGGATTTTATCGTTGTGCTTAATGATATTGCCAAGTATCAGTATGTGACGGATGAGACTATTATAGAAGAAATTCTGTTTTATATTGCTTACGCATATCATATCGATCATAATTATAAAATTCGTGATAATTATTTGGAATTGGCTGAAACTTTTGCTGCGAATTCGTCAAAACGCAATAAAATAAGCATATTATGCGAGACTCTTCGCCGAGACAGCAGTCATAAACTTACTTATGAGGAAACATTCTGACAAAATCTCTTCAATAACGTAAAAAAACATTGACACAAAAATTATTTTTTGGTATAATTCACTCTATGAATGTCTGTCACTGTGTATATACGGTGGTTTTCGGTCATCGGACAGTGCAGCATGATGTATATTAAACAGAATATTGGTTGTATAACAGATATAAATAATTTATTAACGGAGACAGTAAATGCCAACAATTAATCAGTTGATTAGAACAGGTCGAAAGAGCGTAAAGTCGAAGACTAAGTCGCCTGCACTGAAGAGCTGCCCGCAGAGACGGGGCGTATGCACAAGAGTAATGACACTGACACCTAAGAAGCCTAACTCAGCTTTGAGAAAGGCTTGCCGTGTTCGTCTGACTTCCGGTTTTGAAGTAACTTCCTATATTCCGGGTGTGGGACACAATTTGCAGGAACACTCAGTTGTTCTCGTGCGAGGCGGACGTGTTAAGGACTTACCTGGTGTTCGATACCATGTTGTTCGTGGTGCTTTGGATTCACTCGGTGTTAATGACCGAAAACGAAGCCGATCAAAGTATGGTACAAAGAAGCCAAAGGCTTAAGATTTGATTGATAAAGAACAGTTATAAGAAATTAATTAAGGAGATAGTCGGAGTATGTCAAGAAATAAGTATATTCCCAAAAGACAGATTTTGCCGGATGAGAAGTATAACAGCATTCTCATTTCTAAGTTCATCAATGTAATGATGTCTCGCGGCAAGAAGTCCGTATCAAGAAGCATTATGTATAACGCTCTTGATAAGTTGGCTGAGAAGACAGGTAAAGAGCCGGTAGAGGCATTAACAGAAGCTATCGATAATGTTCGTCCGCTTGTAGAGGTTAAGTCGCGACGACTTGGTGGTGCAACATATCAGGTTCCTATCGAAGTTCCTAAGGAACGAGGTAATGCACTTGCTCTGCGATGGATTATTGCTAATGCACGCAAGCGATCCGAGAAAACAATGGATAATAAATTGGCCGGTGAGTTGATCGATTCTTTTAACAAGACTGGTTCTTCTTACAAGAAGCGAGAGGATACTCACAAAATGGCAGAGGCTAACAAGGCGTTCTCTCATTACAGATGGTAATCTGTCGGTTAAGTTGGTTGTTAAAACTTTATTGATTATTAAGGAAAAATATTATGGCTAGAGAAGTTTCTCTTGAAAATACACGTAATATCGGAATTATGGCTCACATTGATGCCGGTAAGACAACATTGTCAGAGCGAATTCTGTTCTATACGGGTAAATCACATAAGATTGGTGAGGTTCACGACGGTGAGGCGACGATGGACTGGATGGAGCAGGAGCAGGAGCGAGGTATTACGATTACTTCTGCTGCAACTACAACATACTGGACTAAAGACGGCATTCGTAACCGAATCAACATTATCGACACTCCGGGACACGTAGACTTTACTGCTGAGGTAGAGCGATCACTGCGAGTTCTTGATGGTGCAGTTGGTGTGTTCTGTTCAGTCGGCGGTGTTCAGCCGCAGTCAGAGACTGTATGGAGACAGGCAACTAAATATAATGTTCCTCGAATGATCTTCGTTAATAAGATGGATCGAATGGGAGCTGATTTCTACAATGTATTGGATCAGGTCGAGAATAAGCTCGGTGCTAACCCTGTTCCTATTATGCTGCCTATCGGTGCTGAAGATAACTTCGTAGGTGTTGTTGATATTATCGAGCGAAAGGCTTACTCTTTTGATGCTAACTCTAAGGAACTTATCAATTACAAAGAGATTGATGTTCCTGCTGATCTTAAAGATAAAATGGAAGAGTTCCGAAGTTCTTTGATCGAGAAAGTTGCAGATTATGATGATGACATTATGGAGAAAGTTCTCGATGATAAAGAGTCAGAGGTAACTATCCCGCAGATTAAGAAAGCTCTGCGAAAGGGGTGTATTGCTGCTGAATTATTCCCGATGGCTTGTGGTTCTGCTATCAAGAATAAGGGTGTTCAGCTGCTGCTTAATGCAGTTATCGATTATCTGCCGGCTCCTGTTGATGTTCCTGATATTACAGGTACATTGCCCGGCGAAGATACAGTTGTATCACGAAAGTCAAGCGATGAAGAGAAGTTCAGTGCTTTGGCATTCAAGATTATGACAGATCCGTTCGTTGGTAAGTTGACATTCTTCCGAGTTTACTCAGGTGTTTTGACAAGTGGTTCTTATGTATATAATGCTTGTTCAGGCAAGAAAGAGCGAATCGGTCGTATCCTGCAGATGCACGCTAATAAGCGAAATGAGATTGATACAGTGTATGCCGGTGATATTGCCGCTGCTGTAGGTCTCAAATACACAACGACAGGTGATACGCTTTGTGATGAATCTGCTCCTGTTATCCTTGAGTCGATGGTATTCCCTGATCCGGTTATATCTATAGCTATCGAGCCTAAGTCAAAGGCAGATCAGGATAAACTTGGTATTGCTCTGCAGAAACTTGCCGAGGAAGATCCTACATTCAAAGTTAATGTAGATCAGGAAACAGGACAGACTATTATCCGAGGTATGGGTGAGCTTCACCTTGAGATTATCGTAGATCGTATCAAGCGTGAGTTCAATGTTGAGGCTAATGTCGGTGCTCCGCAGGTTGCGTATCGAGAGACAATTACGGGTACATCAGATATTAACAATAAGTATGCTAAGCAGTCAGGTGGTCACGGTCAGTATGGTCATGTAATGATCAGATTTGAACCGAGTGAGCCGGGGGCAGGATTTGTATTCGAGAATGAAGTTGTCGGCGGTAAGATTCCAAAAGAATATATCCCGGCTATCCAGAAAGGTCTCGAAGAAGCTATGCAGAACGGTGTTTTGGCCGGTTATCCTGTTGTTGATATTAAAGCAACATTATATGATGGATCATATCACGAAGTCGATTCTTCGGAAATGTCATTCAAGATATGTGCTATTCAGGCTTTCAAAGAAGGTATGCAGAAAGCTAAACCGGTTCTCTTGGAGCCGATTATGGCAGTTGAGATTGTATCTCCTGATGAATACACAGGTAATATCATTGGTGATATTAACAAGAAACGAGGTCGTGTAGAGAATCAGGAAGACAAGAAGGGTATCAAGACAATAGATGCTAAAGTTCCTTTGGCAAATATGTTTGGTTATGCAACTCAGTTGAGATCGCTCTCACAGGGTCGAGCAAATTATACAATGCAGTTCGATCACTATGAGGAAGCTCCGCGAAATGTTGCTGATGAGATTATAAAAAAATATTCAAAATAAATTTTACAATTCTTTATAAGGAGATTGCAAATGGCTAAAGAAGTATATGTAAGATCAAAACCACATGTAAATGTTGGTACAATCGGTCACGTTGACCATGGTAAGACAACACTGACTGCAGCATTGTGTCAGTACTCAGCTGCTGCTGGTTTCGGTAAGGCTTTGAAATATGAAGATATTGATAATGCACCGGAAGAAAGAGCTCGAGGTATCACGATTAATACTCGACATGTAGAGTATGAGACAGCTACCCGACACTATGCACATGTTGACTGCCCGGGACACGCCGACTACATCAAGAACATGATTACAGGTGCTGCTCAGATGGATGGTGCTATCCTCGTAGTATCAGCTGCTGATGGTGCTATGCCTCAGACAAAAGAGCACATTCTGCTTGCTAAGCAGGTAGAAGTACCTTATATCGTTGTTTTCATTAACAAGACTGATATGGTAGATGATCCTGAGCTGCTTGAGCTCGTTGAGATGGAGATCCGAGAACTGTTGTCATCTTATGACTTCCCGGGTGATGATACTCCTGTTATCAAGGGGTCTGCTAAGTTGGCTATGGAGAACCCGACAAATCCTGAGTATACAAAATGTATCCAGGAGCTGCTCGATGCATTGGATTCATACATTCCGTTGCCTGAGCGAGCTGAGGATAAAGACTTCCTGATGCCGGTTGAGGATATTTTCTCAATCTCAGGTCGAGGTACTGTTGCTACAGGTCGAATTGAGTCCGGTTCTGTTAAGATCGGTGATGAAGTTGAGATCGTTGGTATCAAACCGACACAGACAACTACAATCACAGGTGTTGAGATGTTCCAGAAGACTCTTGATAAGGGTATTGCAGGTGACAATGTTGGTCTGCTGCTCCGAGGTATCGATAAGAAAGGTATCGAGCGAGGACAGGTCCTTGCTAAGAAAGGTTCTATTACACCGCACAGCAAATTCAAAGCTGCTCTGTATATCTTGAAGAAAGAAGAGGGTGGCCGACATACAGCATTTGTAAACGGTTATCGACCTCAGTTCTTCTTCCGAACAACAGATATTACAGGCTCTGTAACTCTGCCGGAAGGAACAGACATGGTAATGCCTGGTGATCAGGTAAATCTGACTTGCGAACTGATCCACACAATCGCTATGGATAAGAATCTGCGATTCGCTATCCGAGAGGGTGGTCATACAGTTGGTGCTGGTACAGTAACTGAGATTATTGAGTAATCAATTTCACAAACAATATTGCGTTTTATAAACGCAATATTGTTTGATTTATATGATACATTAGAGCGGATGTGTAAGTGTTTATTCAAAATAAGTGCGGTGTCTACTGCAAGTATTCTGAATAAATATTTTATGACGGGTGTTATTGATATACCCTCAGATATAAATATTCTCAAAAAAATTCGCTTTCGTATCAGAGCAGCCGCAATAATGCGGAAAAGCATGAAGTAAATTCGTTTTTGCACTATTAGCAGCGAATTTATGATGAAAAAAGGCTTTGAAACACGCCTTGAATGTGCTTTTGTGTGTTAAGTATGGAAGTATAGGCAATTATTGCATTAATTTTTGCATATATTTTCTGTAAAACGGCAAAAAATAATTGATTTTTTTTTATAAATATGCTATAATAGCACATACTTTACAGATTTGTTTGCACATTCGTAAAGTGTGCTGTGAATATAAACTAACGAAAAAATATCTATGTAAAAGGATAAGCAAAATGGCAATGAATAAGATTAGGGTTCGATTACGAGGTTTTGATATTGAGTTGGTTGACCAGGCTGCCAAGTCGATAGTGGCTGCGGTTAAGAAGACGAATGCAAAATTTTCCGGTCCTATTCCTCTACCAACAAAGATAAATAAGTTTACTGTCCTTCGAGCTGTAAATGTGAACATTAAATCACGAGAGCAGTTCGAGATGAGAACTCACAAGAGACTTATTGATATTGAGCCGGTAGAAGGAACATTGGAGTCACTGATGAAACTGGAACTTGCAGCCGGAGTGGATGTCGATATCAAGAATATGTAAGGGGAAAGTGTTTTAGTTTAAGACACAAAAAGTAAATTCTATAATAAGGGTAAAATATGTTGGGTTTGATAGGAAAGAAAATCGGAATGACACAGATCTTCTCTGATGACGGTGTGATTATTCCGACGACAGTAATACAGATTGAAAATAATTCAATCGTTAATATTAAAAATGCAGACCGAGACGGATATACATCAGTTGTACTCGGATATGAAGATGAGAGAGAGGGTAAAGCATCTAAGTGCTATGCCGGACAGTTTAAAGAAGGTGTTGCTCCGAAGAAATATCTGAAAGAATTTCGTGTGGATAATGCCGATGCTTACAAGATCGGTGATTCTGTAGGTCTTGAACTGTTGGATGGTGTTAAATTTGTTGATGTCGCCGGTGTAAGCAAAGGTAAAGGTTTTCAGGGTGTTATGAAGCGCTGGAACTTCGGTGGTGGTCGTGAGACTCACGGTTCTAAGTTTCACCGACAGAACGGTTCTACAGGACAGTGTTCTTATCCTTCAAGGGTCTTCAAGGGTTTGAAAAGAGCCGGCAGAATGGGCGGTGACAATGTAACTGTTCTTAATCTTCAGTTGGTTGCAGTTGATAAAGAAAAGAATGTTGTTCTTGTGAAAGGGGCTGTTCCCGGACCTAATAATTCTTTGGTTTATGTTAATAAAGCAAAGAAGAAAAGTAAATAAATGTTGGTATTAAAAAACGACAAAGGGTTTGATTTATGAAAGCTACAGTTATAGACATTAAAGGTAATAAAGTAAAAGATATAGAACTCGATGATGAAGTGTTCGCACTGAAGCCTAACAAATCTTCTATTTACGAAGCTATAAAGAATGAGTTGGCTAACAGAAGACAGGGGACATCATCAGTTAAGACGAAGGCTGAGGTTGCCGGTTCAGGAACTAAGCCGTGGAAGCAGAAAGGTACAGGTCGTGCTCGTGTAGGTACTAAGCGTAATCCTGTATGGACAGGCGGTGGTGTTGCATTCGGTCCAAAGCCGAGAGATTTCTCATATAAGCTGCCTAAGAAAATTAAGAAGTTGGCTTATAGATCTATCTTTTCTCAGAAGTTGCTCGACAGCAATCTGGTAATCTTGGATAAGATTCCGCTTGAGAATGCAAAGACAAAAGAGTTCTTGACTGCGATTAATCCGCTTATCGAGAAGAAAATCATTTCGGATCGGATTTCTCTTATCCTTAATGAGAAAGAAAACAATGTATATATCGCATCAAAGAATATTCCGTGGGTAAAAAATCTTAACTGCGACAGATTGAATGCTCATGACTTGTATTATTCTGAAAAAGTAGTTGTGACAGAAGAGTCATTGATGAGAATTAATGACAATCTGAAGATAAAAGATTAATTGTGGGGGTAGCAGATGGAGTTAGATGAAGTTTTAATTAGACCGATGATTACGGAGAAAACTACTACTCTTCGTGAAAAAGAGAATAAGTATGTGTTTATAGTAAATAAAGATGCTGATAAGATTACAATCGCTCGTGCTGTTGAGAAGATGTTCAATGTTAAGCCGTTGAGCGTAAATGTAATCAACTGCAAAGGCAAGAAAAAAAGAGTTCGATATAAGATCGGAACGACTGCTTCTAAGAAGAAAGCAATTATCACTTTGAAAAAAGGTGATAAAATCGGTATTTTTGAAGGCGTTTAAGGGGTTAAAAAATGGGTATACGAAGATTTAAGCCGTCTACACCAAGTTTGAGAAATATGACGGTTCTTACATTTGATGAGATTACGGTTGATAAGCCATTGAAATCTCTTACAAAAGGCAAGAAAGCTGGCTGTGGTAGATCACGATCCGGTTTTATTACCACGAGACATAAAGGTGGCGGTCATAAGAGAAAACTTAGAGCGATTGATTTTAAACGAGATAAGTTTGATATTGATGCTAAGGTTGTTTCGATCGAATACGATCCTAACCGAAGTGCTAATATAGCACTGCTCAGTTATGCTGATGGTGAGAAGCGATATATCGTTGCTCCGGATAATCTGGAAGTTGGTTCGATTCTGCGATCAGGTGACAGTGCTAAGATCGAGATTGGTAATGCTAAGAAACTTAAGGATATTCCTGTAGGTACTATTGTTCATAACATTGAGATGACTCCGGGGAACGGTGCTCAGATCGCAAGGTCTGCAGGTTCTTTTGCTCAGATCTCAGGTTTTGAGAATGGCAAAGCTATTATGAAGATGCCATCCGGTGAGTTGAGATATATCAACGAAAACTGCTTGGCTACGATCGGTCAGGTTGGTAATCTTGACTATGCAAAAGTTCACCTTGGTAAAGCCGGTAAGTCACGATACAAAGGTATCAGGCCTACAGTTCGAGGAACTACAATGAACCCTGTAGATCACCCGCATGGTGGTGGTGAAGGTAAGAATAAGGGTGGACGACATCCTGTTTCTCCTTGGGGTCAGCCGACAAAAGGTTTCAAGACTCGACACAAGAAGAAACCTTCAACAAGTCAGATACTGCGAAGAAGAAAGAAGTAATATAATAAGGAGATACGAATGTCAAGAAGTATTAAGAAAGGTCCGTTTATTGACAAGCACTTGTATAAGAAAGTTCTTGATATAAAGAACGGAACGGGCAAGAAAACAATCAATACATGGTCAAGACGATCAACGGTTTTTCCTGAAATGGTTGGTTTGACGATTAATGTATATAACGGAAAAAAGTTTATTCCTGTTTATGTTACTGAAAACCTTGTAGGTCATAAACTCGGTGAGTTTTCGCCGACCAGAACATTCAGAGGTCACTCTGGTTCTGAGAAGAAAGCAAAAGGTTAAGGGGTGAATTATGGTTGCTGTTGCAAAAGCGAAGTATATTAGAATCTCACCGTATAAGGTGCGAAGAATAGCAAATGAGATTAAGAATAAGAATGTAACTGATGCTGAAGCATATCTTATGTGTATGACAAACAAGAGTGCTGATATTCTTAAGAAACTCGTTCACAGTGCACGGTCTAATTATTTGAATACAAACAGTTCTGCTTCTGAGGAGAGTTTGGTTGTATCTAATGTTCTTGTTGATGGTGGTCCTACAATGAAGAGGTATCATCCGATTTCTAAAGGACGTGCGTCGAAAATCTTAAAACGAAGCTGCCATATTATGGTAGAAGTGACTGATGCAGAAGGAGACAAGTAATGGGACAGAAAGTTAATCCTATCGGATTTAGAGTAGGCGTAAATAAGAATTGGGATTCGGTTTGGTTCATCGATAAGAAGAATTATGCAAAAGCACTGCATGAGGATCTTAAGATTAAGAAAATCGTAATGGATTTCAATTACAGCAATGATGACGGCAAGAAAGGCAAAAAGATCGCTGCTGAGATTTCTAAGGTAGAGATTTATCGAAAGCCGGATAGATTGACTGTATATATCAATTCTTCCCGTCCGGGTATAGTTATCGGTCAGGAAGGTAAGAATATTCAGGAACTGACTAAGCTTATCAGCAAAGTTACATCGGCTAAGATCGATATTAAGATCAAAGATCTTAAGAAGCCTGAGTCTAATGCAATGCTGATTGCTCAGAATATCGCAAAGCAGATTGCTGCCCGCATTCCGTTCAGAAGAGCTATGAAGAAAGCTATCTCTGATGCGAAGAAAGGTGGTGTAAGCGGTATCAAGATCCAGTGTGCCGGTCGATTGGGCGGTGCTGATATGGCTCGAACTGAGTGGTATCGGGAAGGTCGAATTCCTCTGCAGACATTGAGAGCAGATATTGATTATGCTTATACAGTTGCTAATACAACTTATGGTATTATCGGTATCAAGGTTTGGGTCTTCACTAAGGAAATCTTGAAGAAAGATGTTAAAGAAGATGCCGGTCAGCTTGTAAAGAAGCAGAAGAAGATTGCCGGTAAAAAAGGTGACGAGTAAAATACAGTAAATATTGGTTATTTATAGACACGGAGTAAGATTATGTTAATGCCAAAAAGAATGAAATATAGGAAGCTGCAGCGATGGAGATTCAAAGGCGAAGCTCATCGCGGAAATAAAGTTGTTTTTGGTGATTATGGTTTGATGGCACTTGAGCCGAAACTGATTACTAACAGACAGATTGAGGCTACTCGTCGAACTATTACAAGAACGCTTAAGAGACAGGGTAATATTTGGATTACTGTATTCCCTGATGTGCCGTATACAAAGAAACCGGCAGAAACTCGACAGGGTAATGGTAAAGGTAATGTTGAGTATTATGTTGCTAAAGTTCTGCCCGGTAAGATCCTCTTTGAGATCTCCGGTGTGCCGGAAGAAGTTGCTCAGCAGGCATTTTGGCTGGCGGGGCAGAAACTGCCGATCGCAACGAAGTTGGTAAAACGCGAGACATTATAACAATAAGGTCTGAAGGATTTGGATATGAAAAAAAATGAGTTAAAAGAAAAGTCTATTGAAGAGCTTTCAAATGAATTGGATAAGGCAAAGAAGACTTTGAAAGACATACAGTTCAAAAAAGTTGTTAGTGTTGTTGAGAATCCTATTCAGATTCGTGAGCTGCGACGACAAATTGCCAGAATCAAGACTTATATTCATGAGAAAAAACTGCAGGAAATTTACGGTGAAATTAAAGGTTCGGAGAAATAATAATGAGTGATACAGCTAATAAAATTATTAAATCGATGATTGGTATCGTTAAAAGCGATAAGATGGACAAGACAGTAGTTGTTAATGTTCAGTATCATGTTCTGCATCCTTTGTACAAAAAGTACATTAAAAAGAGCAAGAACTTCAAGGCTCATGATGAGAATAATGAGTGCAAGAAAGGCGATACTGTTCGTATAGAGTCTACACGGCCTATCAGTAAGGATAAATGCTGGAAAGTCGTAGAGATCGTAAGCAAGGTTAAGTAAGTAGGGGGCATAGCAATGATTCAGCAAGAGTCAATTCTGAAAGTTGCAGATAACAGCGGTGCAAAACTTGTTAAATGTATCAAAGTTATCGGCGGTTCAAAAAGAAGATACGCGTCCATAGGAGATATTATTGTTGTTTCTGCAAGAGATGTTATCCCTAACGGACCTGTAAAGAAGGGTGCTATTCTTAAGGGTGTAATCGTCCGAATAGCAAGAGAGTACAGACGCGAGGATGGTTCTTATATCAAGTTTGATGATAACGCAGTTGTTATTATCGATGCAAACAAGAATCCAAAAGGAACACGTGTATTTGGACCTGTAGCCAGAGAGCTTCGAGAGAAAGATTACATGAAGATTGTTTCTCTTGCTCCGGAAGTTCTTTAAGTAAGTGGAGTGAAGCAATGAAATATAATAAACTTAAAAAAGGTGATACTGTTAAAGTTATTGCAGGAAAGGATGTTTCAAAAGCTGTCAATACCGGTAAAATTGTATCTGTAGACCGAGAAAAAGGCCGCGTTGTAGTAGAAGGTATGAACGTTGTTCGTAAGACAATTCGACGGCGCAATCAGAATGAGCAGGGCGGGATTAAAGATGTAGAAGCATACATGGATATCTCCAATGTAATGCTTGTATGTCCGAAGTGTAAGGAAGCTACACGAGTTGGATTTCTTATCAAAGACGGCAAGAAAGTACGAGTCTGCAAAAAATGCAAGGCTGAGATTAACTAAGAGCCGGTATTTGTGTTTGTTTAGGAGACATTATGGAACCAAGGTTAAAAACTTTATATAAAACTAAGATTTTTAATGAATTAAAAAAGAATTACAGCAATGTCATGATGGTGCCGAAACTGTCCAAAATCACATTAAGTATGGGTGTTGGTGCAGCCATTCAGGATAAGAAAAAATTGGAGACAGCAGCTGAGGAACTCACTCAGATCGCAGGTCAGAGAGCCGTTAAGACACGAGCTAAGAAGTCTATCGCCGGATTTAAACTGCGAGAAGGCATGGAGATCGGCTGTATGGTTACTCTTCGCGGAGATAGAATGTATGAGTTCCTTGATCGACTCATCAATGTATCTTTGCCTCGAGTAAAGGACTTCCGAGGTGTTAAGGCTTCAGGATTTGACGGTCGTGGCAATTTCTCAATGGGTATCAAAGAGCATTTGATTTTCCCGGAAGTAAATTTTGAGAAGATTGACGATATAAAGGGTTTGAATATCAATTTTGTTACAACAGCACAGACTGATGAAGAGGCAAAGAAGCTGCTTCAGATGTTTAATATGCCTTTTGTTAAAAGATAGGAGTTAGTATGGCAAGAAAAGCAATGATTGAAAAATATCGCAAGACACCGAAGTTTAAGATTAGAACTAATAATCGATGTGCAATTTGCGGCAGACCTCGAGGTTATTTGCGAAAATTCGATATGTGTCGTATTTGTTTCCGCAAACTCGCCGGTGAGGGTCAGATCCCGGGTGTTGTAAAATCTTCATGGTAAGTATAACAGATAAAAAAGGAGCTGCAAATGGCTAGTCATGATATTATTGGCGATATGCTTGCAAAGATAAAGAACGCAATTACTGCTCGTCACGAGTATGTAGATGTAATCCCTTCTAAGGAGAAAGTTGAGATTATCAAAATTCTCAAGAATGAGGGCTACATTAAAAATTTCAGAAAGATCGTAGAAGACGAAAAACAATGGACTCGAATTTTCCTGAAATACGATGAGGGCGGCAAGTCAGTTATTGACGGTATTATGCGAATCAGCAAGCCGGGCCGACGAATTTACAAAGGTTACAAAGATATGCCTCGATTGTACAACGGAACAGGAACAGTTATTGTTTCAACCTCCGCAGGTATCACAACAGGCAGAAAAGCCATTGAAAAGAAAATCGGCGGTGAAATATTGTGTACCGTTTGGTAAAAATATTGACAAATTGAGAAAAATATAGTATAAACATTAAAATAAAAAATGTCACGATTTTAACAGATTTAGACTGTAAAATAAGAAAAATAAGGATGGAAATACATGTCTAGAATAGGTAAATTACCGATAGTGTTAGCGGACGGTGTTCAGGTAAAGATCGCCGGAAGTCATATTGATGTGGAAGGCTCTAAAGGCAAGCTGTCATTGGATATTGCAAATTCCGATATTACAGCAAAGGTCGAAGATAACAAAGTTATCGTAGAGAGAGCTAATGATCTGAAAGAGACAAAAGCTGCTCATGGGTTATATCGTGTCCTGATAAATAATATGGTGATCGGTGTCTCCAAAGGCTATGAGAAGAAGTTGGAGATAGTTGGTACAGGTTACAAGGCTGCTGTCGCAGGACAGGATCTTGTTCTGAATTTGGGATTTTCACATGATGTTAAATATCCAATACCTGCCGGCATTAAGATCGCTGTAGAAGAAGGTGTGAAACTCACTGTGTCAGGCATTGATAAAGAGCTCGTAGGGCATGTGTCATCGCAGATTCGGAAGTACCGACCGCCTGAACCGTACAAGGGCAAGGGTGTTAAGTATGCGGATGAAAGAATTCGCCGCAAAGCCGGTAAAGCTGCCAAGAAATAAGCTGGTATTGTTTAGTATTAAAATTTTGGAGATAGTATGTTTAAGACTAATTGGGTTAATGAGAGACAGCTCAAAAGAAAAAAGAGAGTTGGCAAAAAATTAAACGGCACGGCTGATAAACCGCGGCTGTCAGTATTCCGAAGCAATAAATATATATATGTACAGGCTATTGATGATGTAAAAGGTGAGACACTTGCTGCATCGTCGAGTCTTGCACTGTTTAAAGGCAAGAAAGAAACAAAGCTTAATAAAGAAGTTGTAGCAAAAGTCGGTGCAGATATAGCAAAGAAACTGCTCGATAAGAATATAACATCAGTTGTATTCGATAGAAATGGCTACTTATATACGGGTAAGATTCAGGCATTGGCTGATGCTGCTCGTGATGCTGGTTTGAAGTTTTAAAGATGGTGCGAGAGGATACAATGGCTGATTTAGAAAAAAATACAGATAAAGATTTTAATTCGGTAAATATGCAGGCTGACGAGGGTGCAGTAGAGGCACAGCTTGAAGAGACTATTATCAAGACTCGCCGTGTTGCAAAAGTTGTAAAAGGTGGTCGCCGATTTAGTTTCTCTGTTCTTGTTGCTGTAGGCGATAAAGACGGAAGAATCGGAATTGGTTTTGGTAAGGCTAATGAGGTTTCTGATGCGATCTCTAAGGCTTCGCAGAATGCAAAGAAGAATATGCAGAAGATATATCTTACAAAGAAGAAAACAGTTCCGCATGAAATTATCGGTGAGTTCAAAGGATCGAAAGTTATTATTCGACCTGCTGCTCCTGGTACAGGTGTTATTGCCGGTGGTGCTGTTCGATCGATTATGGATTCTGTAGGTGTAACAGATGTGCTTGCAAAGGTGTTGGGGTCTAAGAATCAGGTAAATGTAACAAAGGCTACTATTCTTGGCTTGCAGTCACTGAGAAACATCAAAGATGTTGCTGCTAGACGCGGCAAGAAAATGGCGGATTTGTTCTGATAAGGGGTATTGGAAATGGCAAAAAAGATTAAAGTTAAATTAATTAAATCTAAATACGGAATACTTCAGGATCAGAGAAACACGCTGACCGCATTGGGACTCAGAAGAATTAATGCAGAGCGGGAATTCGATGATACACCTGTAGTTCGTGGAATGATATTTAAGGTTAAACATTTAGTTCAAGTAACTGAATAAGAATGTATTTAAGGGGATTGTGATGTCAGTTGAAATGTTGAAACGACCTTACGGTTGTAAGAAAAATACAAAAAGAATAGGCCGAGGACCCGGTTCAGGCACAGGTAAAACTGCAGGTAAAGGTCACAAAGGACAGAATGCTCGAAAAGGCGGCGGTACACGACCGGGATTTGAAGGTGGACAGACTCCATTGTTCAGACGATTGCCTAAGAGAGGCTTTAAGAATGCTCGATTTAAGAAAGAGTATAATGAAGTAAATCTGTACATGCTTGACGCATTTGAAAATGGTGCTGTTATAGATCGTGATGCTTTGGCTGCTGCAGGTGTTAAGATCTCCGGTAAGAAAGGCATTAAGATCTTGGGTATCGGTGATCTGACCAAGAAGCTCGAAGTTAAAGCAGATGTTTTCTCTAAGAGTGCTAAAGAAAAAATCGAGAAAGCCGGCGGTAAAGCTGTAGTATTGTGTGAATGTCAGGAAGCAAAAGCAGAATAAGTGATTGTTTTATTGATAAAATATAAGGAATAATAATGGCAAATACATTAGGAAATATTTTTAAGATAAAAGAATTACGAAACAGAATTCTTTATTCATTGGGGATTTTGATTCTGTATCGTCTCGGAACACAGATTCCTGTGCCGGGTATAGATTTTTCTGCATTGAAATTGTTCATAGAGTCGCAGCAGGGAAGTGCTGATCCTATTATGCAGTACTTTAACTTTTTTGCAGGTGGTGCATTTGATAATATGTCGATTTTTGCACTCGGTATTATGCCGTATATCACAACGACTATTATTATGCAGTTGCTGATGATTGTTGTTCCTTCTCTCAAGCGTATGGTTGAAGAAGAAGGCGGACGAAAAAAGTTTGCACAGTACTCCAGGATAGGTACTCTGCCTGTTTGTTTGGTTCAGAGTTTCCTGACGATCAATTTTATCGGTTCGCTGCCTGAGAATGTAGTAGTGATGAATCCGAGAGTGTATTTCTACATTCTGACGATCGTTATCACGATGACAGGTACGATGATACTTATGTGGATGGGTGAAAAGATAACTGAAAAAGGTATAAGCAACGGTATATCGCTTATCATCTTTGCAGGTATCGTAGCTCGTGTTCCGGGTGCATTGAAGCAGTTGTTCGATAAAGTTCAGCGCGGTGAGTTGGATATTCCTATCGTACTGTTGATACTTATAATGTTTATATTTATTATAGCATTGTGTATCTATGAGCAGCAGGGACAGCGAAAGATACCTGTAAACTATGCAAAGCGAATCGTGGGACGAAAAGTGTATGGCGGTGCTCCGAATACATACCTGCCGTTTAAGATCAATCCGTCGGGTGTAATACCTATCATCTTTGCAAGTTCAGTGCTGATCATACCTCAGACAATGGGTGCAATGTTCAGAAATGTTGGTTGGATAACAGCGATCAGCAACTCTCTTACAAGAGGCAGTTGGGTATATTTGACAGTTTATACACTGTTGATTATATTCTTCGCATATTTCTATACACAGGTAACACTGAATCCTATAGAGATTGCTAAGAACATAAGAGAGAACGGAGGAACTATACCGGGTATTCCTATCAATAAAGTAGAGGAATACTTGACAAAGGTTCTTAACCGAATAGTATTGCCGGGTTCGATATTCTTGGCTTTCATCGCCTTGATACCGACTGTGATTATTGATTTAATCCCGGAATTCCCTGCAAGTTTTGCCTACCTGCTTGGCGGTACATCGCTTATAATCATGGTTGGCGTTGTTCTTGATGTAATGAGCCAGATAGACTCACATCTTAAGATGCATCATCAGGATGGATTGGTAAGTAAAGGTAAGATTCGGTCGAGAAATTTCTAATAAATGAGGAGTTCGTATGAAAGTAAGAGCAAGTGTAAAACCTATATGTGATAAGTGTAGAGTTATTAAGAGAAGAGGCGTAATCAGAGTTGTGTGCGAAAATGTTCGACACAAACAGAGACAGAAGTAAGTTTAATTTGTAGGATACATTATTTTAGGAGAATGCAATGGCGAGAATCGCAGGTATTGATTTACCAAATAAACCTATTGAGTTTGCTTTGACATATATATATGGTATCGGTAATACGAGTGCTAAGAAGATATGTGAGAAAGCGAATGTTAAACTCGGTGTTCGTGCTAATGACTTAAGCGAAGCTGAAGTAAATGAGTTAAGAAAAGTTATAGAGAATGAGTATGTAGTCGAGGGACGACTGCGAACTGTAGTGCAGATGAACATTAAGCGATTAATGGATATTGCATCATACAGAGGTCTGAGACACAGAAAAGGATTGCCTGTTCGTGGTCAGAGAACTAAGACAAATTCACGAACTCGAAAGGGCAAGAAGCGAACAGTTGCAGGCAAGAAGAAATAATAATTAACGGGTAATAGTACTAGAGTATAAAGGAGTACAAAGTGGCTAAAGTAGTAGGAAAAGGTAAAAAGAAGGATAAAAAAGTCATCGGATACGGAAAAGTATTTATTCAGGTGTCTTTTAATAATACCATTGTCACTGTAACAGATAAACAGGGCAATGTTCTGTCTTGGTGTTCATCAGGAACATTGGCTGGATTCCGAGGTGCTAAGAAATCTACTCCATTCGCAGCACAGCTTGTTGCAGAGAATGCGGCTAAGAAAGCAATTGATGCTTACGGTCTTAAAGAGGTTGAAGTATATCTGAAAGGACCTGGTATGGGACGAGAGTCTGCTGTCAGAAGTCTTGATAATGTCGGACTGTATGTTTCGATGATTAAAGATGTTACTCCTGTTCCGCATAACGGATGCAGACCAAAGAAAAGAAGAAGAGTCTAACTGGCAGATTTGAAGGAGTTTAATTATGGCAAGATATTTACAGGCAAAATGCAGACGATGCAGAGCTGAAAATCAGAAACTTTTCCTTAAAGGTGAAAGATGTATTACAGCTAAGTGCCCGATCGATAAGAACTACAGTCTTCTCCGAAAATGTGCTCCGGGAAAATCACAGGGCACACGAATGAAGAAGATGTCTGTATATGGTGTTCAGCTTAAAGAGAAGCAGAAAGTTAAACAGATGTATGGCATTTTGGAGAAGCAGTTCAGAAGATACTTTGAGATTGCTAACCGACAGAAGGGTATCACAGGTGAGAACCTCATTAAGATTCTTGAGACTCGTCTTGATAATGTTCTTTACAGAATGCACTTCGCATCTTCAAGAGCACAGGCAAGACAGCTTATTCTCCACGGTCATGTTGAAGTAAACGGACGCAAGGTTAATATCCCTTCATACAATCTTAAAGAGGGCGATGTTGTTTCTTTCAAAGAGAAGAGCAAGGAACTCGCTGTTATCGGAGAAGCAATGAAGATGATCGATACGCAGGGTGTTATGCCATGGCTCGATGTTGATAAAGGCAAGTTGACAGGAACTCTTAAGCAGATACCAAGACGATCCGAGATTGTTGATTTAACAGATATTAACGAGCAGTTGATAGTCGAATTGTATTCAAAATAATTAAATTAGGAGAATATAGTGAATTCAAAAATGTTAGTTAAGGGTTTTCAAAAACCGAAAAAATTACAATATGAAAAAGACGGCTGTACATCAAACTACGGCAAATTTTTGATTTATCCGCTGGAAAGGGGTTTTGGACATACTTTAGCGAACACTTTTAGAAGATTGCTCTTATCTAGTATTCCAGGATACGCTATTTCTGCGATGAAGGTTACAACTTATGATGAAAACGGTAATCCGCACACATTGTCTTCTGCTTTTGAGTCAATTCCTGAAGTAAAAGAAGAAACAAGCGAGATTATCAATAATCTTAAGAATGTGAAACTGCGGCTGACAGATGACCTTGAATCCAAGACGATTCGTGTTGAGAAACAGGGATTCTGTGAAATCACTGCTGCTGATTTGGCAATTGATGATACAATCGAAGTTCTAAACCCGGAATATCATCTGTTTACACTTAGTGACAAAGGAAATGTTGTTGTTGAGTTGCAGATTGACTTAGGTCGTGGTTATGTTGGTGCAGAGCGACAGGAAGAATATATCGAAGCTCTTGATACAATTTCGATAGATGCTATGTTTAGTCCTATCGAGAAAGTAAAATATGAGGTTGTAAATACACGAGTCGGCTCAAGAAATGATTATGATAAGATAATCTTTGAACTTTGGACTGACGGAACTATCAAGCCTGAGGATGCGTTAGCCGGTGCTGCCAAGATCTTGAAAGAGCATCTGCAGATCTTCATCAACTTTGAAGAAGAGGCTGACGAGTCAGAGATGGAACTCAGCCGTGAGGATGACAGCCGCAAACAGTTGTTTGAGACACCGATTGATGAGTTAGAGCTTTCTGTCCGAGCAAGCAATTGTCTGAGAACGGTAAATATCCGAACAATCGGAGACTTGGTAAGCAAGTCAGAAGAGCATATCTCTAAAATCAGGGCATTCGGTAAGAAATCTCTGTTGGAGATTAAGGAAAAACTTGCTAAGCAAAAACTGACTTTCGGTATGGAAGAAGAAGTATCAAAAGTACTGAATAAAAAGAAATCGTAATTTGTGAGGAAAAAATGGATCACTTAAAAAAATTTAGAAAATTAAATCGAACAACCGCTCACAGAAGTGCGTTATACAGAAATATGTGTGAAGCCTTATTCAAATATGGTCGAATTAAGACGACTGTAATCAAGGCAAAAGAAATCCGAAGCGTAGCCGAGAAGATTATCACTCGTGCTCGTGTAAATAATCTGCACAATATTCGTATCGTGGCTAAGACTATTCAGGATAAAGACATTCTGAAGAAACTCTTTACAGAGATTGCTCCGAATTATGTTGGTCGTGAAGGCGGTTATACAAGAATTATCAGACTCAGTAAGAAGAGACTTGGTGATGGTTCTGATATGGCATACTTAGAGTTGATTAACGAAGAGGCTGCACCTAAGAAGAAAGCTAAGAAAGACAACAAGTCGGCTGCTAAGGAAGCTCCTGCTGCTGAAAAGAAAGCAGAAGTTAAAGCTAATGATACAGACTTTGCTGTAAAGGCAGATTCTAAGTTAGCTGTAGTTGCTGACGGCGATCAGTTCAAGTTCACATTGGCTAATGGTGCTAATGTTATCTTGAGCAGTGATGCAGCAGCAGAAGATGTTGCTAAGGCTGATATGGAAGCATTCAAAGCTGCAGCTGCAACAGCAGGTGTAGAAGACCTTGACAGTGATGAGGATCAGCCGGAGATTACTGGTGCTAAATACGAAGTAATCACTAAGGACAGCAAGACAACATTCCGATTGAAGTCTGAGGCTGGTAAGATTCTTGCTACAAGTTATGGCTATGCTGACAAGGCTAATTGTCTCAAAGCTATCGATGACTTGAAAGCAAATGTTGCTAAGTTTTAATTTTCCTATAATGAAATAAAAAGGATAAAAGAGACTCTAAAAGAGTCTCTTTTTTTTATCGAATGAAACCCAAATTTAATGCTTCTGTTTACATATTGACTTGTGCAGTTCATTTCGCCGCTGTGGCTGCTGTGATATATAATCTCTATTTCGCCGCTGTATTGGTTGTAGAATTGATATATTACATTATCCGCGGCGGACGAAGAAAGATATTTATAAAGATGCTCATTATATCGCTGATTATTGGCATATTGAACATTTTTACAAGCGGCGGCAGAATTGTCGTGTCAGTCGGAGCAGTCAATATTACGGAATATGGAGTGCATAGAGCCGCTGCTAATGCTGCACTTGTGTTTGGGCTGTTTCTTTTTACTGGGAATTTCTTCTCCGAGAAGGTGCATTTTATAAAGAGTTCAGGCAAATCACTTCTTGGAATGTCACTGCAATATTTTCGATATTTGATAGAGATTGTTGCCAAGAGTAAAAACTTCAAGATGATTATAAAGAAACTAATCGTCATCTATAAAAGAGGCATTCCGGAGACTCAGAATGAGGAGAAGAGCAAAATCTCGCTGAAATTCATTATTTATAATGCATTGGTTTTGAGTATTTTTGCATTATGTATAATTTTTTTAATAAAAAGTAATAAATTTGCTTGAAATTTCGATAATTTTTTACTAAATTATAGGAAATAAAAAATTATGAGGTATCATTATGAGAGTTAGATCTACGACTGTGCTTGCCGTTCGCAAAGACGGACAGGTGGCAATGGCTGCCGATGGGCAGGTGACATTCGGAAATACAGTGCTGAAAAGCAACGCCCGAAAACTAAGGAAAATCTATCATGATCAGATCATTATCGGATTCGCAGGCAGTACCGCTGATGCGTTTAATCTTTTCGATAAATTCGAGGCGAAAGTCGAAGAATACATGGGCGACTTGACACGTGCGTCGGTTGAACTTGCAAAAGATTGGCGAACAGATAAGAATCTGCGAAAACTTGAAGCATTTCTGATTGTTGCAGATAAGAATGCAACATTCATTATATCAGGAACAGGCGATGTCGTTGAGCCTGATATGGGCATAGCGGCTATCGGAAGCGGCGGCAACTACGCATTGTCAGCGGCACGGGCGTATCTGGAGTGCTCTAATTATTCTGCTGCAGAGATCGCCAAGAAATCGCTTGAGATTGCAGGCGACATCTGTATCTATACTAATCACAGCATTATGTTGGAGGAGATTAAATGAAACAGGAAATAAATGAGCTGACACCTCGTCAGATTGTAGAAGAACTTGATAAATATATCATTTGTCAGAAAGAAGCGAAGAAAGCAGTTGCGATAGCACTGAGAAACAGAGCGAGACGAAAAGTTCTTGACAAGGAACTGCGAGAGGAAATCGCTCCGAAGAATATCATTATGATCGGACCGACAGGTGTCGGTAAGACTGAGATTGCTCGAAGACTTGCTAAACTCTGCAAAGCTCCATTTGTTAAAGTTGAGGCAACAAAATATACAGAAGTCGGCTATGTCGGCCGCGATGTTGAGTCGATGGTTAGAGATCTTGTGACTGCGGCAGTGAAGATCGTAAAGGAAGAGATGCGTGACTCCGTGCTGGAAGCCGCAACGAAACATACTGAGGAGAAACTGCTGAAAATCCTTGTCCCCGAAGCAAAGAAGCATGATAATGATAAAGATGTCATTGTGCAGGATGACGGACTTAATCCCACACGTGATAAGATGAAAGTCCTGCTTGACGAAGGTAAACTTGACGACCGCGAAGTTGAGATCTCAGTAAGTGTTTCGACTTCACCGATGGTGGAGATGTTCTCAGGAGCCGGTCTTGAAGGATTCGGAATAAATCTCTCCGATATGAATGGAATGTTTGGCGGCACAAAGCAGAAGAAACGCCGCGTGACTGTCGCTCAGGCAAGAGAGATTATCCTCAATGAAGAGATAGATAAACTGCTTGATATGGATAAAGTTGCTGATACAGCGATCGACCGTGTTGAGAATGAAGGTATAATCTTTATCGATGAGATAGATAAAGTTGCTGTTAAGTCACGCGGTTCAGATGGTGTGTCTCGCGAAGGTGTTCAGCGAGATCTGCTGCCGATTGTAGAAGGCTCACAGGTTAATACTAAATACGGTCTTGTCCGCACTGACCACATTTTGTTTATCGCTGCCGGAGCATTTACGATGAGCAAGCCGTCAGATCTTATCCCGGAACTTCAGGGACGATTCCCGATTCGTGTCGAATTGCAAAGTCTTACAAAAGAAGACTTCATCGAGATACTTACTAAACCTAAGAATGCCTTAATTCTTCAGTATAAAGAACTGCTTGGCACTGAAGGTTTGGAGATCTCCATTGCCGATGATGCTATCGAAATGTTGGCAGAGTATGCGACTAAAGTTAATTCTGATACGGAGAATATCGGTGCTCGCCGACTGCATACAATTATGGAGAAACTCTTCGAGGATATTAGCTTCAATGCACCTGAGCTTGAAAACAAAGTGATTAACATTGACAAGGATTATGTTAATAAAGCGTTAGGTAATATTATTGAGAATAGGGATTTATCGAAGTACATACTTTAAGAGTAAAAAAAAGAGGTCTAACGACCTCTTTTTTTTACTCTTCATCAGTAGAATCAGTATCTTCAGTAGTAGTATCTATAGAGATTTCATCTTTTATCTTTTCATAGTAAAGAGCATTTGTTGTCTCAATGTATGGTGTAAGCCAAATCAACAGAATACCAAATGTGAACGGAACAAGTAAGCACCAGCCGATAAATGACAGCTGCAGCAGGAAAAACTCCCATTTGTGACCTTTCATCATTTCCTTTGACTTGTTGAGTGCATCCATACCTGACATCTCAGGATTGTCAGCAAGAATGTAGAATGTCATTGAATAGCGAAATGCAGCGATAATGCCCGGAATAATGAACAGACAACTCCACAGCATAATAAAGATTGAACCGACAAATGCTGCTATAAATGCAGAACCAAATTGAGTGAACCCCTTAAAACCTGTATTGAACTCAGTTTTACCTGCACGAGCAATCTCTAAAGCCAACAGGACTGTGCCAAGTTCAACCACTCCACCAAGAACAAGCGGCCCAACAAATGTAGCAGACGAGACGCTGAGAATCAGCCCCAATACAAATGTTGTGCCGAAGAAAATCAGCACATTGCCTTTCATCTGCTGCCTTGCCGTTGCTTTCAACTCCGAAAAAACCATAATAGAACTCCTAATAAATTGTATTAATTTCATGAGAAGTTGTGCCATCCTGCACAACTCCTCACGAAGAATTTTTATTCAATCGTCTCTACGATGTAATCACGATAGTTAAACTTCGGCTTGCGTGGTCCGCTTGGTGAAGCAGAAGCACCTTTACCGTCTTTAAGTGACAATGAAATTCGTTTGCGGGCAGGGTCAATCTCAATAATCTTGAATTCTTTGACATCGCCGACTTTAAGAACTTCCGATGGAGACTTAATATAACTGTTGGACATCTGCGATACATGGATAAGTGCCGTTTCTTTGATGCCAATATCGACGAATGCACCGAAATCTACTACATTCTTAACCTTTCCGTTGACTTTCATGCCGACAGAGAGGTCCTCAAACTTCACAACGCCTTTCTGCATAATCGGCTTGGGGAATCCGTCACGCGGATCTCGATTAGGTTTCTTAATCTCGTCAATAATATCACGGATAACTGTATCGCTGACATCGTATTTACGCTCCATATCAAGAATGTCTTTATCTTTGAATTCGACATTCTTTTTAAGAGAATCATAGATAACCGAAGCAATCTCGTAATTCTCAGGATGAACCCAAGTGTTGTCAAGCGGATTGTCGCTCTCAGGTATCTTGATAAATCCAGCAGCCTGCTGGAAAACTTTGTCGCCGATACCCGGAATATCGTGCAGTTCTTCGCGTGAGCGGATTAGGCCATGATCATCACGATATTCGACGATATTCTTAGCGGTGAATGTTGTAATGCCTGATACATACTTTAAGAGTGAGAATGAAGCAGTATTGATATTCACACCAACATTGTTTACAACGGACTCAACAACTTCGTCAAGGCTGTCGGACAATGCTGTCTGATTGACATCGTGCTGGTAGAGACCGACTCCGATAGACTTAGGATCAATCTTGACAAGTTCTGCCAGCGGATCCTGCAGCCGTCGTGCGATCGATATAGCACCACGGATGGTCAGATCAAGATCCGGGAATTCTTCCCGTGCTATGTCAGATGCCGAGTAGACAGACGCACCGTCTTCACTTACGACAGTGTACTCCAATCCGAGTTTGTATTCAGTTATCGCTTCGCTGACACATTCCTGGATCTCAACAGAACCTGTTCCGTTGCCGACCGCTATCAGCTGAGCATTATATTTTTTTGCATATTCGGCGATCTTAAGCTTCGCTTCGCTTTTCCTCTCGGCATAGATCATAAAGTGATCGAGATATTTGCCTGTCTCGGAGATGCAGACTGCCTTGCTTCCTGTCCTGATACCTGGGTCGATACCGAGAATGCGTGTTTTCTTGATAGGAGGAGTCATAAGGAGGTTTTTCAGATTCTCGGCGAAGACTCCAATGCCGTGCTTGTCTGCCGCTTCTGTAAAGTCAGAACGGATTTCACGAATGACAGCCGGTATAAGCAGCCGACGCAGACCGTCAATGATGCCGCTGCGGTGGAACTCATTCATAACACGAGTGCGGTCAAGCACTGTATTGTTGATGACATCTTCATCATAGTCGATCTTCACATCAAGCTCGCCTTCATTCTCACCGCGGTTAATCGCCAATACACGATGCTCTTTGAGCGTCTTAAGCGGTTCGTCGTAGTCATAATACATCTTATAAACGCTTGTGTCGGCATCTTTGTTGCCTTTGATAACAATGCGGCCTTCATCGAGTATAGCCTGCTTAATCCG